>CAYLUU010000017.1:0-29735 GCA_964386925.1 uncultured Sarcina sp.
CGGAAATCAGGCAAGTTAATATGGCTAGTTATTTAAAAATCGCTGTACTAGTATCTGTTCAGCACCTGACGGTTTCAACGTGAATCGGCCGTTCACGGACGTATTCACAATTGAAATTGGCAGGCGACACGTAAATTCTTCCTGTGTCATCCCCGGAACGATGCCAGATAATCCATGACTTCCTGCTCCGTCGGCATAACTGCCAATGCCCCCCGTCTCGTTGTTACCAGCGATGCTGCTGCATTGGCAAAGGTCAGCAGTTCATGCAGACGAAGAGTGTTCAGCTCCTTCAGACCATACTTCAGAACAAAGTGCAGACCGCAGGCGCAGAACGTATCTCCGGCGCCGGTTGTCTCTATGGTATTGGGATTCTTAAATCCTGCACAGTCCACACGCTCGCCCTTATAATATGCCCGGCTTCCGTCCGGTCCCAGCGTTGCGAATACCAGCGGAATCTCATAGCGGTCGATCAGGGACCGAACGCCGCGGTCCAGATTGTCATCTCCTGTCAGGAATACAATTTCATTGTCCGAGATCTTCATGATATCCGTATTGCTCATGCCGAATATCATCTTCTCTCTTGCCTCATCCTCGGAATGCCACAGCGGCGGACGATAGTTCGGATCAAACGAAATGGTCACCCCATTGTCCTTTGCAATCGTCAGCGCTTCTCTCGTTGCATGATCCACCAGATCATCCGTCATGGACAGCGTTCCGAAATGGAAGATTCTGGAGTTCTCAATGAGCTCCTTATGCGCCCGCACGTCCTCCGGGCGGAGCATGATATCAGCCCCCGGCTTACGGTAGAAGGAAAAATCACGGTCTCCGTTTGCCAGCTTCTGCACAAAGGCCAGTGTTGTATGCACGGAATTGTCCATGGACAGGCCGCTCATATCGATTCCCTGCTCAGCAGCCCTTGCCTTTAGCATCTCACCGAATGCGTCCTTGCCTACCTTGCCGATGAAGGCTGTGGGATGCCCCAGGCGTCCCAGCATCGACAGGACATTGCAGGGAGCTCCTCCTGGATTGGCTTCAAAGGTCGGGTTCCCCTGGCTGCTGACCGGACCTTCCGTGAAGTCTACCAGCAACTCCCCAAGTGCGGTAACATCATACTTTTTTGCTTCCATTGTAACCTCCTACAGTACTCTCGCTACTGGGCGGGTTCTGACAGGCCGGTCCGCACGGGGCACGCTCTCGCTGCGTCCTTTGCCTAGCAGTACTAAGCTCGCAAGGTACGCTCGCAAGTACTGAGGCAAAGCAAGCCCCCCGTTGCCGGACCCGAACCTGTCTCCCGCCCAGCCGCTCTAGTTTTTGAAGCTGTGCACCGGTGCCGGAATCCGGCCGCCGCGGTTCACGAACTCATCACATCCAAAGGTGTTCACCGGCATAATCGGAGCATACCCCAGTAAGCCTCCGAATTCAACCTGATCGCCCACTCCTTTGCCCGGTACCGGGATCAGACGGCAGGCTGTCGTCTTCTGATTCACCATGCCGAGTGCCATTTCATCCGCAATGATGCCGGCGATGGTGGTGTCCTTCGTATCTCCCGGGATGGCGATCATATCCAGGCCTACGGAGCAGACGCAGGTCATCGCTTCCAGCTTCTCGATAGTCAGTGCACCGGCTGCAGCTGCATCGATCATTCCCTGATCCTCGGATACCGGAATGAAGGCGCCGGACAGGCCGCCGACATAACTGGATGCCATCAGGCCGCCCTTTTTCACCTGATCGTTGAGCATGGCAAGTGCTGCTGTCGTTCCCGGAGCACCGGCCATCTCGAGTCCCATCTCACAGAGAATATCTGCCACCGAATCCCCAATGGCCGGAGTCGGTGCCAGAGACAGATCGATGATGCCGAACGGAATTCCCAGCCGCTCAGAGGCCTCCTTGGCCACCAGCTGTCCGACACGCGTCACTTTGAATGCCGTCTTCTTGATGGTCTCCGAGAGCGTCTCGAAATCTGCGCCGTGACAGGATTCCAGTGCCTTTTTCACAACGCCGGGACCGGATACGCCAACGTTCAGCACCGCATCTGCCTCGGTAACACCATGGAAGGCTCCTGCCATGAACGGATTATCATCCGGCGCATTGCAGAATACCACGAGCTTTGCGCATCCGTTCACCGGCAGATCCTGTGTCACCTCTGCCGTTTCCTTGATGATCGATCCCATAAGGCGAACCGCATCCATGTCGATGCCGGTCTTGGTAGATCCCAGATTCACGGAAGAGCAGACAACGTTCGTCTCCTTCAACGCCTGCGGAATGGAACGGATCAACAGCTCATCCGCCTTGGTCATTCCCTTGGAAACCAGAGCGCTGTAGCCGCCCAGGAAGTTCACGCCAACCTTCGCTGCCACCTCATCCAGAGTCTTAGCAATCTCGACGAAATCCTCTGTGCTGTGGCAGGCCGATCCGCCCACCAGAGCAATGGGCGTTACGGAGATTCTCTTATTTACAATCGGAATTCCGAAATCCCTGGAAATCTCCTCTCCTGTGCTGACCAGGTCCTTGGTCAGTTCGTATATCTTCTCATAGATATTCTTCTTCAGTGTCGGCAGATCTGAACTGATGCAATCCAGGAGGCTGATGCCCATGGTGATGGTACGGACATCCAGATTCTCCTTCTCGATCATCGCATTGGTTTCTGCCACTTCACGGATGTTAATCATGCGGTCTCTCCTTTGGCATCTTTTGACTCTGATGATCCCCGGATGGTACCATCAGATCCTGTGCATCGAATCAAAGATTTCTTCCTTCTGGCACTTGATCTGTACGCCGAGGCTCTCCTGTCCGATGGAAGCCAGCTCCTGTGCCACATCGCCGAAGGGCAGCTTCAGATCGGTAATATCTACGATCATCATCATGTTGAAATACCCCTGCACGATGGTCTGCGAGATATCCAGAATATTGATTCCGCGCTCTGCCAGATACGTGCAGACACGGGCAATGATGCCTACGGTGTCTTTTCCTACAACTGTGATGATTGCTCTCTTCTGCATGTCTCTCTCCTTTTTTAATCTTCAGAACTCGATCAGCTCCGATGCTTCCTTGCGCGGCGCTACCGCAAGCGGCAGCTCATCCGCCTCATACTCGTCATCCGCCGCATTGATTTCCACCCGAACAGTCTCAAAGGCGAGGTCCGGATAATTGTTCTCCTGTGACAGATGTCCCAGGAAGATCGCCTTCATATGCGGATTCAGCACGCTGTCCAGCAAAGTCCCGCTCGCTGCATTGGACAGGTGTCCGCGATCCGAGAGAATACGCTGCTTCAGATGATAGGGATACGGTCCGACCTGCAGCATGTTCACATCGTGATTGGCTTCCAGGAGCAGCACATCCGAGTCCTGCAGGCACGCCTTCGTGTATTCCGTGTAGCAGCCAAGGTCCGTACAGATGGATACCTTCCGCTCTCCGTAGCAGATCCGATACCCCACCGGATCCGCCGCATCGTGTGAAATCCGCATGGGATTCACCGTAAGGTCCTTCACAACCGTCTTCTCATCCGCCTCCACCGGGACGAACCGATCCTCACCGAAGTCCCGGAATTTATCCATCCGCCGGATTGCCGCGATCGTTCCGGCCGTTGCATACACCGGAATCTCATATTTCTTCAGAATCATCGCCAGTCCCTGGATATGATCCGAATGCTCATGCGTGATGAAAATCCCATCCAGATCCGGAAAGTCCAACCCGATTTTGTTCAATGCTTCCTGCGTCCGTTTGCGGCTGATCCCCACATCGAAGAGCAGATGTGTCGCGTCCGAGCCCACGTAGCTGCAGTTCCCACTGGATCCGCTGGAAAAAGTCTGAAATCTCATAATACCTCGTCAATCTGCCGGTAAGCCTCTTCCAGCGTGCCGGAGTTGTCAATGACAACATCGGATCCCTTTCGGAACTCCTCCTCCGACAGCTGCGCTGCCAGAATGCTGTCGATCTTTGCATCCGAGTAGCCGCGGCTTTCCTGCAGTCGTTTCCGGCGAACCGCCAGATTGCAATAAATATACCACATTTCATCCACAAGGGGACGATATCCGCACTCGATGAGAAGTGCTGCCTCCAGGAAAAAATAATCCGCAGCCTCCCGGGATCCCCGAGCTGCCTTGTCCTGTTCCTTGCGGATGGCCTGCAGGATGTATTCCCGCACTGCCGGGTGCAGGAGGTCATTTACCTGCTGCCGCAGCGCTTCGTTCGAGAACATCCTTGCCGCCATCTCCGGCCGGGAGATTTCCCCATCCTCGCCGGTAATGGGAGCCTTGCCGGGATATTTTTCCAGGAGCAAGACCAGCCTTTCATGAATGCTGCCGCCCACGCGCATCACCTCATGGGAGGCCTCGTCTGCCATGAGAATCCGGCAATTGTAATGCTCTCCAATGTAGCGCAGCAGCTCCGACTTGCCGGAGCCCACGCCGCCCGTAATTCCTATGATTTTCATCTCTGCTTAACACCCGACTTTTGATTAAATTTTTCTCCTCTATTTCGTCTCATACCAGTCCGCACCGGTGTGGCAGTCGATCTCCAGCGGCACCCGAAGGCTCGCGGCCCTCATCATGCCGTCACGCAGAATCTGCGCCACCTGTTCCTCTTCGCCTGCTGCCGTTTCGATCAGCAGCTCATCGTGAATCTGCAGGATCAGCTGCGAACGCAGTCCCTGTCGGTGCAGCTCCTCCCACACGCGGATCATGGCGATTTTCATGATATCTGCGCCGGTTCCCTGAATCGGCGCGTTCATGGCAACGCGCTCGCCGAACTGCCGCTGCATGAAATTCGAGCTCTTCAGCTCCGGAATGGGGCGGCGTCTTGCAAACAGCGTCACAGAATAGCCGTTTTCCTTGGCATTTGCCACCTCCTTGTCCAGGAAGGTTTTGATGCCGGGGAACATGCGGAAATATTCCTCAATGTATTCTTTGGCCTCACTCCTCGAAATCGACAGGTTCTGGGACAGGCCGAAGGAGCTGATCCCGTAAACGATGCCGAAATTCACGGCCTTGGCATTGCGCCGCTGCAGCGTTGTAACCTCCTCATACGGCGTATGAAATACCTTTGAGGCCGTTGTCCTGTGAATGTCGCGATTCTCGCGGTAGGCCTCGATCAGGGCTTCGTCTCCTGACATCGATGCAAGAATCCGCAGCTCAATCTGCGAATAATCCGCATCCGTAAAACAGCACCCCTCTGCCGGGATGAACACCTTCCGGATGGCGCGTCCGAGCTCCGTCCGCATGGGAATGTTCTGCAGATTCGGTTCAGTGGAACTGATTCGGCCGGTCGCCGTAATCGTCTGGTTGAAGGTGGTGTGAATCCGCAGATCCGGTCCGATATAGGCAGCAAGTCCATCTGCATACGTCGATTTCAGCTTGGTCAGTGCGCGGTATTCCAGTACCTTTTCCACGATCGGATACTCCGGTGCCAGCTTGTCCAGCACATCCGCTGCTGTTGAAAAGCCGCTCTTGGTCTTCTTGCCGCCCGGCAGCTTCATCTCCTCGAAGAGCACCTGTCCTAACTGTTTGGGGCTGGAAATATTGAAGGCATGACCGGCCTCCTCATGGATGGCCGTCTCCAGCTCCTGAATGCGTCCCACCAGCTGATCGCCGTATTCCGCAAGCTTTTCCGGAACCACGCGGATGCCGATTCGCTGCATGTCATAGAGAATGTAGGTCAGCGGCAGTTCCATCTTCTCATAGAGCTCCAGCATTCCTTCCTCGGCAAGTCTTCTTCGGATTCGCGGCGCCGCCTCGCCAAGGCTCTTTGCCGTACGCATCGCATACTCTGCTGTCCCTTCCGGGTCCTTCTTAAGATGCTCTGACAACGATTCTTTGCTAAGGAGCTGTGCTCTTCCCAGGATGGTCTCTCCCAGATATTCCGCCGCCACATCCTCCGGTGCATAATCGTTTTTCAGAGGATTTATCAGATAAGCCCCCAGCAGCACGTCCAGGATCCCCTCCAGATGGATTCCATCCCGGAATTCATCCGCCGGAATCTGCCAGAATGGCAGCTGCGATTTCAGATCGAACACAGCAAGGCGGATCTCTCCTGCTGCCGCCTGCCTGCGCAGCGAGGTGAGCTTTTCCTGCAAACGCTCTGCAGAGACACTTTTCGACACCCCAATTCGGTCCGGTCTTTGCTCTTTTTCATTCTCAGAGGCATTTCCATCTGCATCATCCGTACCATGATCATCCGCGCTGCCAGACAAAATATCCAGTTGCAGCACCAGCTGCCCGGATGCCTCCTCCTTCGTTTCCGCCGTGCATTCTGCCTCCAGGAACTGCGCTGCGCCGTTCTCATATACGGCAAGTCCCAGCAAAGTGTTTCCCTCATAGAGCGGATACACGGCCGCCCACGGAATCGTATCCTGCGGCTCCTCCGCGACAGTCCCGGTGCTCGTTGCCGTCGCCACGGTCTCCTGCTTGAATTTGCCCAGAAGGTTTTTGAATCCCAGCTCGGTATAGAGCCGGAACGCCTCCGGAGTATACAGGTCCGTCAGACGAGCCCTCTGCGTATCCAGCTCTACCGGTGCATCGATCTTAATCGTCGCAAGGAAGAGAGACATTCGCGCCTGCTCCTCGTTCTGCTCCAGATTGTCATGCAATCCCTTTTTGGTAATCTCACTCAGATGCTCGTAAACGCCGTCAACGCTGTGATAGCGAACGATCAAATCGGTTGCTGTCTTCGGACCGACCTTCGGCACTCCCGGAATGTTGTCTGCCGTATCGCCCTGCAGAGCCTTTACCTGAATGAATTCCAGCGGCGTTACGCCGAGCGCTGCCTTTACATCCTCGGCATAATAATTCTCAATATTCGTCTGTCCCTTCTGCGTTTTGGGAATTCGGATCTGTATGTGCTCATCCGCAATCTGCAGAAGGTCCCGGTCGCCGGAGACAAGAGACACCTCAATCCCGGCCGCCTGCGCCTTTTTGGCCAGCGTTCCGAGGATATCATCGGCCTCCAGGCCGGCCTGCTCGCATGTCACAACGCCCATTGCCTGCAGCACCTTTTTGACGAGCGGCACCTGTTCCCGCAGCTCATCCTGCATCGGATGACGGGTTCCCTTGTAGGCCGCATAGGCCTCATGCCGGAAGGTTGGCGCATGCACATCAAAAGCAACAGTCAGGTACTGCGGCTTCTCTTCCTCCAGAATCTTGAACAGAATCTTCAGAAAACCATAAACAGCGCCGGTGTGCAAACCCGCGCTGTTCGTCAAATCCGGCATTCCATAGAATGCACGGTTCAAAATACTATGTCCGTCAATCAGAACCAGCTTCTCCGTGTACGCCATGCCGGTCTCCCTTCTTCGATCAAACTCTGCCAATTCATTCCGCTCTTATCGCCCTGCCATCTGCTGACAGACGTTTGAATGCCCCTGTACATCATTTACCAAATAGTCAGATGCCAGTACCGTTCCATCTCTTACCACACACCCAGCACAAAGCTGGCTGCCACCGCGCTGATGAACGCCAGAACGGTGATGACTTCATACGTCAATACCATATGTACAAAGCGTTCTCGTCTTCCCAGTCTGGATCGTTCCAGCTCCACATACGAGGTCAGCTCCTTCTGCAGATGGAATGGCTCTCCCGTCTCCAGTCGCTCCAACCCGGTGCTGATGAGATATCGAACCGACAGCTCATCCTGACATTCACTGCAATGATCATAGTGATCCAGGAAGTCCTCCAGATCCTCATTCGTCAATCGATCTGACAGGAAATTCGGAATATTCTTCTCAAATTCCTTATGTTCATCCGGTTCCATTCTGCTGTCCATCCGCATTTCTCCTGCAGGGTTCTGGTTCTGAATCACGGGTGTATCGTGCCCCGGCGACAGATCCTGTCGGAGGGGTCCATGACAGGTACATTCTTGCGCCCCGGTCACCACGCTCCTGGTTACATAAACCCTATCGTATATCCTCCAGGTTATACGGCGTTGCCTGGTATACGTAATAATTGATCCAGTTGCTGTACATCGCCTGGCTCGCGCTGCGCCACTGCAGCAGAGGCTTTTGCGTCGGATCATCCTCCGGGAAATAATTCTCCGGTATCTCCGGGTTGATTCCCTTGTTCAGGTCTCTCTCGTACTCATCCCGCAGCGTATAGCGGTCGTATTCTCCGTGCCCGAAAATGAACACCTGACGGCCTTCCTTCGCCGTGCACAGAAGAACACCGGCCTCTTCCGATTCCGCCAGCACCTTCAGTTCACTGCAGGCGTGTATGTCCCCCGCTGCCACCTCGGTGTTGCGGCTGTGCGGGATCAGGAAGATGTCATCCAGACCGCGCATCAGAGGATCCTTGCGGTGGATCACCTTATGGGCATAGATTCCGGATAGCTTCTTCGGCAGCAGCCTCTTCTGCAATCCATAGTGATAATACAGACCGGCCTGCGCCGCCCAGCAGATATGAAGTGTTGAGGTGACGTTTGTCACGCTCCAGGCGAAAATATCGCAGAGCTCCTGCCAGTAATCCACCTCTTCATACTCCAGCTTCTCCACCGGGGCGCCGGTGATGATCAGACCGTCAAATCTTCGATCCTTCAACTCATCAAAGGAGGCATAGAACTGATGCAGATGAGAATACGAGGTATTCTTGCTCAGGTGCGAGCCGACCCGCATGAAGGTAATGTTCAGCTGAAGCGGTGTATTGCTCAGCATACGCAGGATATCCAGCTCCGTATCTTCCTTTTTGGGCATCAGGTTCAGAATGCAGATCTCCAGCGGCCGGATGTCCTGATGAGCCGCCCGGTTCTCATCTACAATGAACAGATTTTCTTTTTCCAGTTCCTCCCTCACAGGCAGGTCATTCTGAATTCTAATCGGCATACGTTCTCTCTTCCTTCACGGATCTTTCTACTAAACACCTTTTATTCCTGCCCAATTCCAAGAGACAATGATCAAACCATCGTCTGCTTCTGACAGCTTACAGCATCCTGCGGAATTCGTCTTCATCAATGATCGGAATTCCCAGCTGCTGCGCCTTCGTCAGCTTGGAGCCGGCAGCCTCCCCCGCCAGCACGTAGCTTGTCTTCTTCGAGACACTTCCGGAAGCTTTCCCGCCGTTCGCCGTGATCAGCTCCTCCGCCTCACGCCTTCCGAGAGTCGGCAGCGTTCCGGTAACTACAATGGTCAGCCCTGCCAGCTTCTGCGAAGCCGCCGTCTGCTGCTCCATCTGCAGGTTCACGCCCGCTCTGCGAAGCTCGTCCAGAATCTTCTCATTCGCCTCGTTGGCAAAAAAGTCATGGATACACCGTGCCGTGGTCTCTCCCACATCCGGGATCTGCATCAATTCCTCTACCCCGGCCTTTGCCAGTTCATCCAGACTGCTGTAATGCGACATAATTTCCCGTGCCGCTGCCCTGCCGCAGTTGCGAATTCCCAGTCCTGTCAGGAGCAGCACCGGCGAATTGGCCTTCGAAGCCTCCACAGCTGCCAGTACCTTGTCAGTGTTCTTCTCCTTGCCGATGAGTCCCTTCTCAATGAGCTCCTCGCGGTGCTCCTTCAGATGATAAATATCTGCATAGCTGTGCAGATACCCTTCTCCCACCAGTGTCTCCACCAGCGTATCACCGAGCCCCATGATATTCATACAGCTGCGCGAGGCAAAATAAGCAATCGTATTTACCAGCTGTGCCGGACAGGCCGGATTGACGCAGCGAATGTCCGCCGTGTCCTCCTCGCGCACGAGCTCTTCCCCGCAGACGGGACAGACCCTTGGCGCGCGGAACACCTCCATCGGCGCCTTCACGCATCCATTCAGCTTTGGAATGATTTCACCGCTTTTGAACAGGCGGTACTCTCCTCCGATGCCGATTTTCATCTGGTCGATATAATCCTGATTATGCAGCGTTGCTCTCGAAACGCTGGTTCCGCACAGTCTTGCCGGTTTCCCGGTTTCACTGTCATGAAACTCACCGGTGAACGTCAACTTCCCGGTCCGCCCTACATCCACCAGAATGCGATCCATGGTAACGATGCGCTCCTCCGGAGGATATTTGTAGGCAATGTGTCCGCTGGAATATTTGGCACCTGCCGGGAAATCCTCCCGGTATGCAATCTCATCCAGCTTCACCACCGCACCATCAAGATCAAAGGGCAGCTCGCCCCGCATTCTTCCGATGGCTTCAATGGCATTCCATACCTCTTCCCTGGTCCTGCATTTCTGATGATATACCACCGGGACTCCATGCTCTGCCAGAGCATCCAACGCCCTGACATGGCTCTGCATCATCTCCTGCGGTCCTCTCTGGACATTGAAGATGAACATGCGAAGACCACGCTTGGCAGTAATGGAAGGGTCCAGCTGCCGCAGCGTCCCGGCTGCAAGATTTCTGGGATTGGCGGCTGTTTTTTTGCCCTGCGATTCCATCTCTTTGTTGTAGCGGTCAAAAGCTTCGTGGGTCATGTAGACCTCCCCACGCAGCTCCAGGCTCTCATACGGAAGGTCAATCGTCTCTTGCACGTCCGGAATCACTCTGGCATTGGCCGTCACATCCTCACCGATAAGGCCATCGCCGCGGGACTCCGCCAGCTGCAGATGAAGCTTCCCATCCGTGCCCTGCTCATATCGGATAGACATGGAAAGGCCGTCCACCTTGACTTCCACCGAGAACTCCGCCTGCGGATGCACCTCATGTACCTTGTCCATCCAGGCCATCACCGCTTCCTTGGTGAACACGTCCTCAATGGACAGCATGGGCACATCGTGCGCTACCTTCACGCCGGCTTCCCTTTTCGCCGTTCCGCCGACCTTCTGCGTAGGAGAATCCCCGGTAGCCCAATCCGGATGCTCCTTCTCCGCAGCCTTCAGCTGCAGCATCAGCTGATCATACTCATAATCGCTGATTTCAGGCGCGTCCTGATTGTAGTACCGGTCCATATGATATTCGATGGTCTGCCGAAGCTGTCGGTACTCTTCCTGTGTCATGACAATCCCACCATTTCGTAGAGTTCTCTGCACTCCTCCTGCGTCAGCTCACGCTGCATGCCGGGCTGCAGTCCCTTTGCCGTAATGTTCAGCACGCGAACGCGCTTTAGGGTCTTCACCTCCAGAGCTCTTGCCTTGCACATTCTGCGAATCTGCCGATTCAGTCCCTGCGTCAGGACAATACGAAAGGTATAGTCACCCAGACGTTCAATGCGGCACGGTCTCGTCTTAACTTCCAGATCCTTCAGCCAGATTCCCTTAGACATCTGGTGCAGATCTTCATCACTGACCTTTCCCCTGGTGCGAACAATATATTCTTTTTCATGTTCATTCGATGCACGCATCATGGCGTCAATGAGTTCACCGTCATTCGTCATGAGAAGAAGGCCTTCGGAGTCACGATCCAGACGCCCTGCATAATTCAGATGAATCGGGTAACGGAACACATCTTCGAGCGTAACGCGCGCATGCGGATCAGAACGGGTAACTGTTACACCGACCGGTTTATAATAAGCTACAACGACCTTGCGCTCCTGCGAACGGATGATCCGGTCCCGAACCTTAACCTTTTCCTTGCCGGTGATCAGCATTCCGGGCTGTGCGATCTCATCATCAACTGTAACCTCTCCCATCTCCATCAGGCGATCAGCTTCCCGTCTGGAGTATAGCCCCGAGGATGCAATAAACTTGTTCAGGCGAATCATACCGTCTTTTACTTGTGGTCCCTTCGCTGCTACATGCGGACGAGCTTCGCCGCTGCGTTTTCTCTCAGAATGCATTTGCAGTGCTCCATAATGTACCCAATTTCCTCTGCCGGAGCATCGGAAAAGGTTCCGAATTCATTCATAGCCAGAAGCGTCTTCTCGACCTTCTCTTCCTTCTTCTCTGTCGTCAGCAGCAGATGATAAATATTCTCCCGCTCATCGTGCCACAGAGAACTCTTCAGCTTCGCCACCTCCGGAAGCTTCCGGCAGCATTCGATGACATCCGCCATCGACAGGAAGGTGTAGATATAATTTGCTTTTCCGTCTTCTGCAGAATGGTTGCCCGACTTCCCACTTTCCTTTCCGCCAGGCGAGCTGTGGAGAGAATCCGCTGCATCCGTTCTGTCAGTACCTGACTCCGCCTCCGTGTTCGACGACGTCAGGAAGGCTTCCACCGCAGCCTTCGCAGCTGCCATAGGATCCATCTCCTGACCGCTTTCCAGCGGATTCTCACTGGAAATTGTCAGAGACAGAGAGCCGTCCACCATGGCACGAATCTGCATAGATGTGTAGCCGCTGTCCATTTTCAGATTCTCCATTCGGACTGCCTCCATGATCACCTTTCGAAGGTACTCCATGGCTTTTGTATCGCGTCCCATGATATCGTCCAGCGTGATGCCGCTGCCGGCGAGTTCTTCCCGGGATATAATGCAGTTCACGGTTGTATCGTTAATTTTGTTAAATTTCATAGTAAATCCCCCTATGTAACAGCAAAGCCGGAAGGCAGCATATGGCTTGCCCTCCGGCTCTATCGTCACCAGGTGAACGAACTGATTGCTTTAGAAGGGCTCAGGCCCGACCAGCCTGCTCCATAACTTCCTTTGCAAAGTTCTCTTCCTTATGCTCCATTCCTTCGCCAGTCTCAAAGCGAACGAACTTCTTAATGCTGAGGTTTGCTCCGTTCTTCTTGCCGACCTCTGCAACATAAGCGCCAACGGACTGCTTGCCATCCTCAGCCTTTACATATACCTGATCAACCAGGCAGATTTCCTTGAACTCCTTGTTCAGACGGCCGATCAGCATCTTCTCAAGAATCTGCTGAGGCTTTCTCTTGTTCTCCGGAAGAGCCTCGTTCTCTGCAATAGCCTGAGCCAGAAGGATCTCCTTCTCATGCTCACGAACGTCAGCCGGGATCTCCTCTTCGTTAACATACTTCGGAGACAGAGCTGCAACCTGCATTGCCACGTTGCGAACAGCTTCCTTGATGTCATCGTTTACAACATCGGTCTCTGCCTCAACCAGTACAGCAATGCGTCCAGCGCCGTGTACATAGGAAGCAACAATTCCGTTCTCTGCAGTGATCTGCTCGAAGCGGCGGATGGACAGCTTCTCGGAGATGACAGCGATCATGTCAACCAGGCTGTCATTCACGGTCTTGGATGCATCCTCCGGCCACTTGTCAGCCAGGAAGCCTTCCATATCGGTTGCGGTAGTGTCCAGAGCTGCATTTGCAACCTTCTGAACGTACTCCTTGAAGGTAGCGTTGTTGGCTACGAAATCAGTCTCGGAGTTAACCTCAACAACAGCTGCCTTGTTGTCAGCGGTCTGTGCTACATAGCAAAGGCCCTCAGCTGCGATGCGGCTTGCCTTCTTCTCAGCCTTTGCAGCGCCTGCCTTGCGCAGAAGCTCCATAGCCTCATCCATGTTCCCATCGGTCTCAGTCAGTGCCTTCTTGCACTCCATGATGCCTGCGCCGGAGATCTCTCTAAGCTCTTTTACCTGAGCTGCTGTGATTGCCATAATTCAACCTCTTTCCTGTACGTCGGTCTGGCAAGCCCTAATCCCCCTCTCACAAAGGGAGGCCGATCAGGGCAGTCAGACAATCATTTTTCTCTATCAGTCAGTAAACCAGTAAACTTACTGAAGCAGTGAATTACAGAGTTCCCTCTGCTGCCTGCTCAGCCTCGCTTGCTGCAGACTCTGCTGCAAGAGCATCCTGTCCCTCAGCAGCTGCAACATTCTCCTCGCCCTGACGAGCCTCGATAACTGCATCAGCCATCTTGGAGCACAGAAGCTTAACGGCACGAATTGCATCGTCGTTACCAGGGATGATGTAGTCGAGCTCATCCGGATCGCAGTTGGTATCTGCAATACCGATCAGAGTGATGCCCAGGCTGTGAGCCTCGTTTACGCAGATCTTCTCCTTCTTAGGATCTACAACGAAGATCGCATCCGGGATATGAGTCATGGTGGTGATACCGCCGATGTTAGCCTGCAGCTTAGCCTGCTCCTTCTTCAGAGCAGCAACTTCCTTCTTAGGCAGTACATCGAACGTTCCGTCGTTCTCCATCTCGTTGATCTTAGCCAGACGCTCTACTCTGGTCTGGATGGTCTTGAAGTTGGTCAGCATTCCGCCGAGCCATCTGTGGTTAACATAGTACATACCGCAGCGCTCTGCCTCTGCCTTTACAGAATCCTGAGCCTGCTTCTTGGTGCCTACGAACAGGATGGTACCGCCCTGCTCAGCGATCTCGAATACAGCCTTGTAAGCTTCATCAACCTTTACGACAGACTTCTGCAGGTCGATGATGTGGATTCCGTTACGCTCCGTGAAGATGTAGGGAGCCATCTTAGGGTTCCAACGACGGGTCTGATGACCAAAGTGTACACCTGCCTCCAGCAGTTCCTTCATAGATACTACGCTCATTTTATTATCCTCCATTATTTGGTTTGTTCGCCGGGAGCAACCGGCCTTCCGCATTCCGTACGCAGCAAAGAGATTTCTCTCTCCAAGGACCATGCCAGCCTTTCGGCCACCGGCACCTGCCGGAAATGCGTGTTTTATAGTCCTTCACCATGCCGCCCTTGCGCGGATAATCCGCCCAGACCGCACAGCCTTCAGAGTATACCATGCCTGCGATGCCAGCGCAAGAGGCTGTTATGCTGTACATTCAAGCAGGACAGTGGAGAGTGTCCGGCTGCGGGCCTTGCGAGGCCTCGGTACTTGCGAGCGTATTTTGCGAGCTTAGTACCGCTAGGTCCGAGGATGGAGCCGCGAGGCGTCCCAAAGCGGACATCTCCACTGGCCGATTCTGCTTGGCGTCAATTTACTCCTCCATGCGGACCCGCATGTTCTCCAGCTCATGGTACACCGCATCATTCAAAACCTTGATGTAGGTTCCTTTCATTCCTGACGAGCGGGATTCGATAACACCGGCCGATTCGAATTTGCGCAGTGCATTTACGATTACAGATCTGGTAATGCCTGCCTTGTCCGCAATCTTGGATGCGACCAGGATTCCCTCTCTCTTGCCGTCCATCTCTTCAAAGATGTGCAGAATAGCCTGAATCTCCGTGTAAGACAGCGTGGAAAAGGCCGATTTCACAATTGCGGTTCTGCGATTTTCTTCCGCATTTTCTTCCGTAACAGCACGCAGCATCTCCAGTCCTACCACGGTTGTACCGTACTCACAAATGATGATGTCATCAATGTCGTACGGACGACCTTCATTATAGATAAATACCGTTCCCAGCCGTTCTCCTGCAATCTCAATGGGGCAGATGATCGCGTTGTGCTCCGAGTCCTCCGCATCAAAGCCGAGTGCGCCCAGCATCACGTTCTCATTCGTAGAAAGGATGGACAGCAGTCTCTCGTTGAGATCTTTATCAATAACTTCACCCAACCCGTCTTTTACAAGGCTGCCGATTGGAGTAACACCTTCCCGGTTGGCCACTCCGATTACCTTCCCCTTATGGGAGAGTACCAGAATACTGCTCTCCATGATCTCACTCATAACAGCACAGATGTCGTTGAAAACCACCTTTCCGGTGCTGTTGTTGTGCAGGAGACGTTCAATTTTTCTCGTCTTATCCAGAAGCTGTACGTTGTTCATCGCTTTGCTCATGTTGCCTCTCCATTCCGCAGGCTTTCTGCGTCTGTTGTCTTAATCCTGTTCCAACGCTTTCTTGTCCGTAATATATCCGCAGCTTTCATCGCAGCAGACCAGCTTGCTGCCTTTCTCTACGAGGACCCCTCCGCACTGCGGGCAGTGCTCTTTAGAAGGACGATTCCAGGTCATGAAATCGCATTCCGGATTTCCCAGACACCCGTAATATCTGCGCCCCTTCTTGGTCATCTTGATAACAATATCTTTGCCGCACTTCGGGCAGGCAACACCGATTTTTTCAAAATAAGGTTTTGTGTTCCGGCATTCCGGGAATCCCGGGCAGGCCAGAAACCGGCCGTGCGGTCCGTATTTAATGACCATTCTGCGTCCGCACTTGTCGCAGATTTCATCCGACTCCTCGTCCTTGATTTCTACCTTTTCCAGCTCTTCATTTGCCTTCTGCACGGCTGCATCCAGATCCGGGTAGAAATTCTCTATGATCGTCTTCCACTTTACGACGCCTTCTGCCACACCATCCAGAAGAGATTCCAGGTTGGCCGTGAACGCAGGATCCACAATTTCCGGGAAGGACGTTTTCATAATGTTATTCACCGTCTCGCCGATCTCTGTCATATAGAGATTCTTATTCTCTTTGGTGATGTAACGTCTTGCCAGTATGGTAGTAATGGTCGGTGCATAGGTAGACGGGCGTCCGATTCCCTGCTCCTCCAGAGCATGTACCAGAGAAGCTTCGGTATAATGCGGCACCGGCTGGGTAAAATGCTGCTCCCCATCCAGTTCCGACAAAGTCAGCACCGATGACTCATCCAGGCCTTTCATGATGGCCCCTTCCGCCTTCGTATCATCTGCCGGCTTATATACCTTCAGGAAGCCCTCGAAGGCAATCCGTGAGAACGGCATTGTAAAGAGATGCTCCTCTCCGTTCTTCGCCGAAGCCGTTACCGTCACTCTTGTCTGCTCGATGCTGGCAGAACTCATCCGGCTTGCAACAAACCGGTTCCAGATCAGCTGATACAACCGCAGCTGTTCCCTTGTCAGCGAATCTTTGATGCTTGCCGGCGTCCTTGTAATATCGGTAGGACGAATGGCTTCATGTGCATCCTGAATTTTGCCGGTGTTCTTTTTCTGCTCACCAGCTGCCAGATACTCCTCGCCATATTCCGCACGGATATAGCTTGCTGAGGAAGCCATTGCCTCGTCCGAAACGCGGGTGGAATCCGTACGCAGATAGGTGATGATACCAACGGATCCGCTGCCCTTGAGTTCGACACCTTCATACAGCTGCTGTGCCACACGCATCGTCTTCTGCGTAGAGAAGTTCAGCGCTTTGGAAGCCTCCTGCTGCAGCGTGGAGGTTGTAAACGGAAGCGGAGCCTTCCGTTCGCGTTTGGTTGTCTTGATTTCCGTAATGCGATAGGACGCGTCCTGCAGTGCCGCTTTCAGCTCCTCCGTCTGCTGCGCATTAGTCAGCTCTGCCTTCTTCGCACATCCGGCTTTTCCGTAATAATGGGCGGTAAGAGGCTTTTTTTCTCCCTTTACAGCCAGAACAGCATCGAGCGTCCAGTACTCCTCCGGGATAAATGATGCAATTTCATCTTCCCGGTCGCCGATCATCCGCAGCGCCACGGACTGCACACGTCCTGCAGAAAGCCCTCTCTTCACCTTTGCCCACAAAAGCGGCGAGATCCGATAACCAACAATACGATCGAGTACTCTGCGCGCCTGCTGCGCATCCACAAGATTCATGTCGATCTCGCGGGGATTCTTGAAGGATTCGGTTACGGCGCTCTTCGTGATCTCATTGAAGGTGATTCTCGCCACCTTCTTGTCCTCGAGATGAAGTGCCGTCATAAGGTGCCAGGAAATGGCCTCTCCCTCGCGGTCAGGGTCCGTTGCCAGATATACCATATCCGCCTTCTTCACACGCTTGCGCAAATCAGCCAGAAGGTCGCCCTTTCCACGGATTGTAATATATTTCGGTTCAAAATCGTTGTCGACATCGATTCCCATCTGACTGCGGGGCAAATCGCGAACATGCCCCTGGCTGGCCGCGACGTCGTATTTTTTCCCAAGGAATTTCTTGATCGTTTTCACCTTTGCAGGTGACTCAACTATAACCAGACTTTGTGACATTCTGCCATATTCTCCTAGATGTATTCCTCCGCGGTTCTCCCGTAAATGCAGCCTGGGCGGCGCTTAAAGGCGCCTCGCTGCGCGGCAGGCAAACAGGTATTCGATGTTCTCCCGCGGATTGCGTTTCCGAATATAACGCAAATCCAGATTCTTGGCAAGAATCAACTTGTGACAATTTTATAAACTTATCGGGAAATTTGCAGAATTTTCAGATATGGCGCCTACTCACATTTCGGAAGATCCCCAGGGATCAGCGCATAATTGACGAGATGCAATCCACAGGCCGGCGCGGTCTCTCCTGCCGCCTGTCGATCCCTGGCTTCCAGAATTCCCGGAATCGCATCTGGATCGAGCATTCCGCGTCCCACCCGTATCAACGTTCCTGCAATAATCCGCACCATATTGTACAGGAAGCCTTTGCCGGACACGCGGATGATGATTTCGCGCGGCAGCTCCTGATGGTGCTCGCCGCTTCCCGCATTTTTTTCATCACATGCATTCCCAGCATTTCGAGCCGTTATGCCCCCGTTCGTCTCATTTTGTGCATTGCACTTCCGTTCGCCGTCTTTTGCTCCGTTGCCATACTCCTTGCACAAAGCCGCTGCTCTCCAGGGACTGTCCGCCTGCAGAATCTCCGGCAGAGAACATAGCTTCTCTTCGATTTCGATCCTGGTGATCTCCCGTACCGTTGAGGCCATCTCTCTGGCCGGATTGGCAAAGCTTGCAAAATCATGCTCGCCAACCAGCCACTTAGCCGCTCTTTGCATCGCCGCAACATCCAGCTGCCAATACGTGCAGGCATAGAATCTTGCGTGCACGGGATCCGGAATTGCAGAGCAGTAAATCCGATACTCATAGGTTTTCTCCGTGTGCATCTTCCGCGGATGAAATTCCGGATCAACCTCCCAGGAGCCTTGAATACGGATGTCCTCCGGAAGCTTTGTGTTCGCCGCTTTTGCAAAATTAGCCGGCGGGATCGGAGATGACGTATCGAACACCGCGTAATTGCACCGCGCGTGTACTCCCGCATCCGTCCGACTCGCTCCGATCACCTCTATGTTCTCTCCGGTTAGCTCCCGAAGAGCACGGTTCAGTTCTCCCTCAATGGTATGAATTTCTGGATTTTTCTGTGCCGCAAAGCCGGAATAATTCGTTCCGTCGTAGGCGACCACCAGTATAACTCGCTTCATTTTCCCGTATTCCTACAGCTTTTCCTGTCAGCCCTGGTCATCCCAGTGCTATGCGGATTACCACGCAGACAGCAATATAGACAATCAATCCGGTATAAGCAGCATAATCTCTTCTTGCATAAACCAGTGGTTTCATTTTCGTTCTGCCCTCTCCGCCCCGATAGCACCTGGCTTCCATTGCCATTGCCAGATCATTTGCCCGACGAAATGCGGAGATGAAAAGCGGCACCAGGAGCGGCACCAGACTGTTCACTTTCTTGATCAGATTCTTTGATTCAAAATCTGCCCCTCTTGCCATCTGTGCCTTCATAATCTTGTCTGTTTCTTCCATTAAAATGGGTATAAAACGCAGAGCAATGGACATCATCATCGCAATCTCATGGACGGGGACATGTATTTTTTTCAATGGACCCAACACATCCTCTAACGCATCGGTCAGCTGATTCGGCGTCGTCGTAAGCGTCATCAAGGAAGACCCGATGATCAGAAAGATCAGCCGCACAGCCATCTTCGCTGCAAAATCCAATCCCTCATAGGTAATCGTCAGCTTCCAGAAATGTACCAGCGGCTCACCCTCTGTCAGGAACAGATTGAATACCACCGTTAACATCAGGAGGAACATAATCCCTTTCATTCCCCGCATGATATAGCCAAAGGGTACATGAGACAGCTTTACAATGATTGCAATCGCAATTGCCGCCAGCAGATATCCCAGCCATGACGAAACAATGAACAGCGAAATAATATATGCAAAGGTCGCGATCAGCTTGACTCTGGGATCCAGCCTGTGAATCACCGACTCTGTCTGATAATACTGACCGATCGTAATTTCCTTAAACATCCGCAGCCTCCTGACGTAAACGGCAAGTCCCTTCTCCGATGCATGAGAAGTTCTTTCCCGTCAGCCGATTCAATTCATTCACATGCACAAGGATCTCCTCGGCCGCCGCCGTCACCGTTAGCTTATTCGTATCCACCTGCAGCCCGCATTCCCTTAAATACTGCATGATATACACCATTTGTGGTGCCGCCAGACCAATTTCCTCCAGCTCCTGATATCGTGAAAAAACTTCCTCCGGTGAGCCATCCATCATAATTTTCCCGGCATTCATAACGAGAATCCGGTCAGCATATTCGGCCACATCATCCATACTGTGGGATACCAGTACAATGGTCATATGAAGTTCTCGTTTCATGGAACGGACCATGTCCAGAATCTCATCCCGCCCCCGCGGGTCCAGTCCGGCCGTTGGCTCGTCCAGAATCAATATCTGCGGGTGCATGGCCAGCACACCGGCAATCGCCGCCCGGCGCTTTTGTCCGCCGGAGAGGTCAAACGGCGACATCTCCCAGAATTCACGTGCAAGTCCGACTCTGGTCAGAGCCTCTTGGGCACGCTGCCTGCACTCCTCTTCCGAGAGTTCCAGATTCTTCGGACCGAACATTACATCCGTGAGGACATCGGTCTCGAACAGCTGATGCTCCGGATATTGGAAGACCAACCCCACATTAGCACGCAGACTCTTACGGTCAAAATTCTCCGCCAGAATATCCTGTTCGTTCCAATAAATATGTCCGGTTGTGGGCTGCAGAATTCCATTTAGCATTTGTACAAAGGTAGACTTCCCGGATCCGGTGTGCCCCACCAGTCCGATAAACTGGCCGTCCGGAATTTCCACACTGATATGATCCAGCGCATTCACCGACATTGCCGTTCCCTTGTCATATACATATGTAATGTCATCGATTCGCAGTGACATGCTTTCCTCCTGCGTTACGTGTATCTGTCTGGCACCTACGATTTCAATATGAATTGCCTGCTTACAGATAAATTCAAGATTGAAATTGACAGGTGTCAAAAATTACCGTTATTTATGTTTCAGTCCGAGTGCCTCACCCAACTCTTCCTTCGTCAGAATTCCCTCCGGCAGATCCAGTCCTGCCTTTCGAAGAGCATCCGCGAGCAGCGTCACCTCCGGCACATCCAGATGCAACTCCTTCATACGATCTACCTGCGCGAACACCTCCCGGGGTGTCCCCTGCAGAGCAATCTTCCCCTGATCCATGACAAACACCTTGTCCGCGTAGATGGCTTCTTCCATATAATGTGTAATCAGAATGATCGTAATTCCTTCCACTTCATTCAAAGCTCTGGCTGCGCGAATAACTTCATAACGTCCGGAAGGATCCAGCATTGCGGTCGGCTCATCCATAATGATGCATTTGGGATGCATGGCAATGACTCCGGCAATGGAAACCCGCTGCTTTTGTCCACCGGAAAGTCGATTGGGTGACTTGTGACGATATTCCTGCATGCCGACCGTTGTCAGGGCTTCATCCACTCGCTCCCAGATTTCGCTGGTCGGGACACCCATATTTTCCGGTCCGAATCCAACGTCCTCCTCCACAACCTGTCCGATGATCTGGTTGTCCGGGTTCTGGAAAACCATGCCGGCTTCCTGCCGGATATCCCACAGATGTTCCTCGTCCGTAGTCAGCATGCCGTCCACCCAGACCTCCCCACTACTGGGGTACAGCAGCGCATTCAGATGCTTAGCGAGAGTCGACTTTCCGGATCCGTTATGTCCCAGAACAGCAATAAATTGTCCGGGCTCAACCTCCAGATTCACATCGTCAATGGCACGAACCGTTCCGCTGACATTGCCTTCCTCATCTCTGGTTATATAATCGTGAATCAATCCCTTCAAACTGATCATCGCCGTCGACAGCTTCTTCTGCATTTCACGTTCTCCTGAATCAATCAATACAACTGGACAGAAGGATAGCAGAATTTTACATTTTGGAAAACCATTTGATACAAAAAAATCCCCCGAACCTCTCGGTTCAGGGGATTTCCTGAATGCATCCAGATAGGATCAATCGCTATTAAACCAGCTCAAGAACAACCATCAGAGCAGCATCGCCCTTTCTCTGGCCGATCTTTACGATTCTGGTGTAACCACCGTTACGGGTAGCATACTTCTTGCCATACTCATTGAAGAGCTTGTCAACAAGATCAACTTCCTTAGCATCCTTCTTACGTCCCTCTGCCGGAACCTCAGTAACAGGATACAGGAACTTCATCAGCTGACGTCTTGCATGCAGGCGAGAAGGAGCATCCTTGGTGATCTTCTTCTCTACTTCGTCATAAACGGTAACCTTCTTGCCGTCTACTACTTCCTTCACACGCTTGCCGTCCTTGTCCTTGCGGGCAACCTTAGCCTTTACAGTAACCTCTTCGAAGTTGTCCTTCTCCTTTGCTGCAAGAGCGATCATAGGCTCAACCAGCTTCTGGATTTCCTTTGCACGTGCCTCAGTGGTGATGATCTTTCCCTTGTAAAGAAGGGAAGTAACCTGAGAACGCAGAAGTGCCTTTCTCAGCTTGGTCTTTTTGCCTAACTTTCTGTACTCAGCCATTGTATTTCTCCTTTTTCTTTTGGCAGCCCCGTGCGGAACCTGTGGAATTACCCGCACGACGCCTGTTTTATTGCCGACCCGCAGCACACCTCATGGGATTCACTGCCGCAGGAAACGTTTAAACCATTACTGCTCTATATCCATGCCCATATTGAGCTTGAGACCGAGCTCCTTGAGCTTCTCCAGAACCTCATCCAGAGACTTACGTCCCAGATTTCTGACTTTCATCATCTCGTCCGGAGTCTTGCTGCACAATTCCTGAACCGTATTGATTCCTGCTCTCTTGAGGCAGTTAAAGGAACGAACAGACAGTTCCAGCTCATCAATGCTCATCTCCAGAGTCTTCGTCTTGTTGTCATCAACCGGCTCAGCCATGACCTCAGTGGTCTTAGCATTGTCGCTCAGGTCGATAAATACAGACAGATGCTCAGAGAGAACTTTTGCTGCCAGGCTGACAGCATCATCAGGAGCAAGAGTACCATTGGTTGTAACATCCAGAGTCAGCTTATCGAAATCCGTCTGCTGTCCTACTCGGGTGTTCTCAACCGTCACATTGACTCTCTGAACCGGAGTGTAAATAGAGTCAATCGGAATAATTCCGATCTTGGTATCCTCGTTCTTGTTCTTATCTGCGCTGACGTAGCCTCTTCCCTTTGTGATTGTAAGCTCAATGAAGAGTTTCGTCTTCTTGCCGGAGAGCGTAGCGATAACCAGATCAGGATTCATGATCTGAATATCCTGATCTGCCTGGATATCACTGGCGTGTACAATGCCTTCTCCTTCGTACTCGATGTACGCGGTCTTGGGCTCATCAGTCTCACTGGTGTTCTTGATGGCAAGGCTCTTGATGTTCATGATAATATCCGAAACATCTTCTTTCACGCCCGGAATCGTGCTGAACTCGTGCTGTACACCATCGATTTTGATCTGGCTGACTGCCGCACCCGGAAGGGAAGAAAGCATGATTCTTCTCAGGGAATTGCCGAGAGTAAGACCATACCCTCTTTCGAGGGGTTCTACAACGAATCTGCCGAATTTATTATCATCGGACATCTCAGTCGTTTCAATGCTGGGTCTTTCAAAATCAAACACGCGTATACCTCCTTATTGATATCAATGCAGCTGCGGAGTATCCGCAACAGACAACCTGTATGGAACTCCGCATTACACGAATTACTTAGAATACAACTCGACGATCTGCATCTCATCTACAGGAACGTCGATCTGATCTCTCTTCGGAAGTGCGCTTACAGTTCCCTTGAAGTTCTCCTTATCAACATCAACCCACTCCGGTGTGAGTCTGCCGCCGGTAACCTCAGCAATGTCCTTGAATCTCTGCATGGTGCGGTTGGATTCCTTAATCTCAACAACATCGCCAGCCTTTACCAGATAGGAAGGAATGTTGATGCACTTGCCGTTAACCAGAACATGCTTGTGGTCAACAACCTGACGTGCCTCTCTTCTGGTGCGAGCAAAGCCCATACGGAAAACAACATTGTCCAGACGGGACTCCAGCATCGTCATCAGGTTATCACCGGTCATTCCCTTCATCCGATCTGCCTTCTCATAGTAATTACGGAAAGGCTTCTCGAGAACGCCGTAGATGAACTTAGCCTTCTGCTTCTCGCGCAGCTGGATGCCGTACTCGGACATCTTTCTGCTTCTTCTGGTGAGGGTTCTCTTGGACTTCTTGTCGTAGCCCAGGAACGTAGGGTCAAGGTCAAGAGATCTGCATCTCTTCAGGACGGGTGTCTTATCTACTGCCATGATTGGCTCCTTTCATTCTGTCAGAGCAAGCCGCTCTGATTGTTGTTTACAACGCATAAAGCGCCTTCATCCAAAATAATAAAACCGAACCATCGGTTCCATTTGTTACTATACTCTTCTGCGCTTAGGCGGACGGCATCCGTTGTGCGGTACAGGAGTAACGTCCGTGATGGACAGAACCTGCAGTCCGTTTGCATTCAGAGCACGGATCGCTGCTTCTCTTCCTGAACCAGGTCCCTTAACGAAAACATCAACTGCCTTCAGGCCATGGATCAGAGCAGCCTTGGTAGCAGTCTCTGCTGCCAGCTGTGCTGCATAGGGAGTGGACTTTCTGGAGCCCTTGAAGCCCAGTCCACCAGCAGATGCCCAGGAAAGAGCATTGCCCTGTGTATCGGTCAGTGTAACAATCGTATTGTTGAAGGAAGCCTGGATGTGTGCCTGGCCACGCTCAACGTTCTTCTTCACGCGCTTCTTAGAAGCGGATGACTTCTTAGCTGCTGCCATAATAATTTTCCTTTCATCTTCATACCGCCAGTCCGAATTGATCTACACTGATAATTCGTCGCGGTAAGCGCTGCTCAAGCAGCGCGACAAAATTTACTGTTTCTTGTTCGCAATTGTCTTGCGCGGTCCCTTGCGGGTACGAGCGTTGTTCTTGGTGTGCTGTCCGCGAACCGGAAGGCCTTTTCTGTGGCGAGTTCCGCGATAGCAGCCGATCTCAGTCAGCATCTTGATGTTCATTGCGATATCACGGCGAAGATCACCTTCTACCATGTAGTTAGCTGCAATTTCTTCAGCCAGCTTCTTAACATCATCATCTGTCAGATCTCTGCAGCGGGTATCCGGATCAACGCCGGTTGCCTCGAGGATCTTGTTAGCGGAGGTGCGGCCGATTCCATAGATAGAAGTCAGGCCGATCTCAACGCGCTTGTCTCTGGGTAAATCTACACCTGCAATACGAGCCATTTTAAATCTCCTTACGAATGTTCATTGGCTTCCTCTCATTTTTGAGGGAAGCAGTTGTTTTGATGGAGGCGAACCTGTTTATGAAGAGCTTACTGTTTTAATTCTGCGATCCTATTCACCGGATCTGCTTTCGAATTCAAAATCACTAAACTCTGTCATTCTGCGATACAGGTCACAGCACGATTGTGCTATTCCACGCCCAGCCGGTCATCTTCCGTGCCGGCCTTTCCACTTCACCTTATCAGTGTTCGACTGTTTCTAACCACACATTCATTCGCCAACTGCTTCGACGAACAAACGAATATCTCAGAAACTCAGTAGAATATCCCGCCAAGGATATCGTCATCACACTTTCCGGTGATCAGCGGTATCAAAGCATAATGGCTCTGATCAACCCTGTCTCTGTTTGTGCTTCGGATTCTCGCAGATAACCCGGATAATGCCCTTGCGCTTAATGACTTTGCACTTCTCGCACATAGGCTTCACCGATGCTCTAACCTTCACGATATACGCTCCTTTCTACTATATTCTATTCATCATTACCACATCCAAAAAAGCATAGTACACCTTCAGCCTTTTCAAACGCCGTTACAGTATAGCACTGTGATTTTCCAAGAGCAAGCAAAAGTTGTCAGAAATCAAAAAAAAGCTGTACGCCAATTGCGTACAGCTTTTCCGAAACGACTTAAAGAAACGACTGACAAAATAGATCGCCCTTCCCTAAAAAGGGTTGCCAGAAAATCGGCTGTTCTCCGGCATTACTTATCACGCCAGATAATGCGTCCTTTTGTCAGATCATAGGTAGACATCTCCAATGTTACCTTGTCACCCGGAAGAATACGGATGAAGTTCTGACGCAGCTTGCCGCTGATATGTGCCAGAATGATTGCTCCGTTCTCCAGCTTTACACGAAACATTGTGTTCGGAAGCTTCTCAACTACAACGCCTTCCAGTTCAATAACGTCTGCTTTGGACATAATTACCTCTCAGAAAATAATGGAAGGAATCAGCCCAGAATGGCGACGATATCGCCAAAGACATCATCCTTGTCTTTTGTTCCGTCAACTGTCTTGAGCACGCCTGCCTTCTCATAGTAATCGATGAGCGGCTGCGTCTGATCGTGGTAAACCGACAGACGATTCTGTACGGTTTCCGGCTTGTCATCATCTCGCTGAATCAATGCAGATCCGCAGCTGTCGCAAATTCCCTCAGCCTTCGGCGGAATGTACTCGATATGATACGATGCACCGCACTTCGGGCAGCTGCGGCGGCCACTCATACGATGAACGATGTTCGCATCCGGAACATCGACATTGATTGCATAATCTACCTTCTCACCGCTCTTAGCAAGCGCCTCTGTCAGAACCTCTGCCTGCGGGATGGTTCTCGGGAACCCATCCAGAACATATCCGTTGGCACAATCCGCCTGCGCAACACGGTCCAGCAGAAGCTCAATCGTCAGCTCATCCGGAACAAGCTTTCCCTCATCCATGAAAGCCTTTGCCTTTTTGCCAAGCTCTGTCCCGTTCTTAATGTTGGAGCGGAAAATATCGCCGGTAGACACATGAGGAATCTGATACTTTTCACAAATCATTGCAGCCTGCGTTCCTTTTCCGGCACCAGGTGCACCTAACATAACGATTTTCATGGCATACTCCTTACTCAATAAAAGTAACTATTCAGCCCCGCATCCCGCTTTTCCTGCGGAAAACCTCGATGTGGCCAGCCAAAAGGCTGCGCCTCTTGGCCACCTTTCAATTTCAATCGTGAATACGTTCGCAAGCGACCGATTCACGATGAAATCGCCAGGTGCTGAATAAATACAAAATCGGAAGGCAAAGCCTGCTATCTGCGGCCTGCCCTCCGATACGGCTTAGATTTTCATCAATCCGACAGGAATGTCGTGTAATTTCTCTGCATCATCATAGATTCAACCTGCTTGATTGTTTCCAGAATGACGCTGACTACGATGATCAGGCTCGTTCCGCCGAAATCTACGCTGGCATTGAACACACCACGGAAAATAAACGGAAGAACGCCCACCACTGTCAGTCCAACCGCACCAATCAGAATGATGTAGTTGAGCAGATTATTCAGGTAGTCGCTCGTAGGCTTGCCGGGACGAATTCCCGGAATGAAGCCGCCTCCTTTTTTAAGATTATCTGCAACCTCAATCGGATTAAAGGTAATCGAGGTGTAGAAATATGCAAAAAAGATCAGCATAGCCACATATGCTACGAGACCAAGTGTGTACTTGGGATAGGACGGATTGCACCAGTAGGAAGAACTCAGGTAACGCAGCACCTCCGACCAGATTCCGGTTCCATTATAGCCTGCCAGTGTCGAAATGATCACTGGAAACTCCAGAATGGAAGAAGCAAAGATAATCGGCATAACACCTGCGGTGTTTACCTTCAGCGGAATGCTCGAAGTAGAAGAACCAAACTGACTTCTTCCGCGCAGCGTTCTCGCATACTGAACAGGAATTCTGCGTTCTGCATCATTGAGCAGAATAACCAGTACTACCATTCCTACAATAATTGCAATGATAATAGCCGCAGCTACAATCGCCATCGCAATGGACTTACCGCTGACGAACTGTGTGAACAGTCCGGTGATATCCTGAGGAATTCTCGAGATAATGTTAATGGTCAGGACAATTGAAATACCATTGCCAACACCCTTATCCGTGATCTGCTCACCAATCCACATCAGGAATGCCGAGCCAGCCGTCAGTGTTGCCATTACCATAATGACATTCACTGCATTGTACTCCTCAAGGAGTCCCCTTCTGCCGAAACCAATTGCCATCGCTCCGCTCTCAAAGATTGCAAGAGCAACGGTCAGATAACGGGTGATGGACACCAGCATCTTACGGCCTTCCTCACCTTCCTTCTGCATTTCTTCAAGCTTCGGAATTGCAATGGTAAGGAGCTGGATAATAATGGATGAAGTGATGTAAGGCGTGATATTCAGTGCCAGAACCGACATGTTCAGGAAAGAACCACCGGTAAAAGCGTCTACCAAAGAGAATGCGCTGCTGGAGTGCTCCGAGAACCACGTAGAGAAATAAGTGCGGTCAACACCCGGAACCGGCAGCTGCGATCCAAATCGGATAATCACCAGCATCACAAGCGTAAAGAAGATCCGATGACGGATCTCCTTTACCTTGAATGCGTTTTTAACGGATTCAAACATAACGTTTTACCATGCCTTTCAAATCAGGTACAGCGAACAGATTAAGCAAGAACTTCAGCAGTACCGCCTGCGTTCTCGATCTTCTCTTTTGCTGCTGCGCTGAATGCATTGGCCTTAATGGTAAATTTCTTAGTCAGCTCGAACTTTGTATCGCCCTTATCGCCGGACAGAACCTTCACACCATCGTTAACGTTCTTGATGATCTTCTTGTCCAGCAGTGCCTGTACATCGATCTCTGCGCCATCTTCAAAAGCATCTGCAATACGTGCAAGGCTAACAGTAACGATGTCCTTGTGATTGTAGTTTGTGAAGCCGCGCTTCGGGATGCGACGATACAGAGGCATCTGACCGCCTTCAAATCCTGCTCTCGGTCTTCCGGAACGAGCCTTCTGTCCCTTGTGACCAAAACCTGCGGTCTTACCGTTTCCGGATGCATGACCGCGGCCTCTTCTGAAGTTATTCTGTCTGGAGCCTGCAGCAGGCTTTAAGTTAGATAATTCCATCTGTCAGTCCCTCCTTATTCTGCATCCTCAACCTTAACATAAGGAGCGATCAGTCTGATCTGTCCTCTCGTTGCAGCATTGTCCGGAAGGATAACGCTGCTGTTCAGTTTGTGGAATCCCATAGACTTGATGATTGCCTTGTTCTTCGGAACTGCAGCAATTGTAGACTTTACAAGTGTAATCTTAAGCTTCTTTGTATCAGCCATTTTAATCTCCTTTCGTTCTACTGAGAACCAAAGGGCATCAGCCCTTCAGTTCCTCAACAGACTTGCCGCGTCTTGCAGCAACCTCTTCCGGAGCCTTCAGACTGGACAGGCCTTCCAGAGTTGCCAGAACGACATTCTGTTTGTTGTTAGAACCAAGAGACTTGGTACGGATGTTCTTGATTCCTGCGAGCTCGCATACGGTACGTGCAGGACCACCAGCGATGATACCGGTACCATCAGGGCTCTTCTTCAGAAGAACCTCTGCAGAGCCGTACTTGCCGATATAGTCATGAGAAATAGAACCAACCTCATCCAGAGCAACGGAGATCAGGTGCTTTGCAGCATCCTCTTTGCCCTTGCGGATTGCTTCCGGAATTTCTGCAGACTTGCCAAGACCAACACCGACATGGCCGTTGTTGTCACCAACAACAACAAGTGCGGAGAATCTCATGGTACGTCCGCCCTTAACAACCTTTGTGACACGCTTGATCGTAACGACCTTCTCGGTGAGTTCAAGCTGATTTGCATCAAAATTAGAACGCTTCATCTAGTCTCTCCTCCTTAGAATTCCAGGCCGGCCTTACGTGCCGCATCTGCAAGTGCTGCTACCTTGCCCTGATAAATAAAGCCGCCTCTGTCGAAAACGACCTTAGATACGCCTTTTTCAATGGCTCTCTTAGCAATAAGATCACCGATATACTCTGCTGCTGCAACATCATCTGTATGAGCCAGTGCAGCCTTAACTTCCTTTTCAACCGTGCCTGCAGCAGCAATCGTCTTGCCAGCCTCATCATCGATAACCTGAGCATAGATGTGATTGTTGCTTCTGTAAACGGAGA
>CAYLUU010000018.1:0-27598 GCA_964386925.1 uncultured Sarcina sp.
GGCGATCCAATGGAATCGAACTTCCTTTTAGGAATGTTCTGATCATTTCTTTGTCCCTATTAAATAGGAACTCTTTTAAGAATTGATTCAGGGTTGCATTTCTATTTGATTGTCACTATATGATTGAGAATGTTCCGCACTTCTTTCGAAGTGTTCCTGACTGGCAGGTTTCTTTTGTGTCGCTCGCATCAGCGGCAACTCGTTTAAGATACCACTCAGCAGCTTTACTGTCAACAACTTTTTTAAAAGTTTTTGATCTTTTCAACTTGATCAGTCTTCATGACTGCTTCCGCATCATGTCACACCTCTCAAGATGTCCTTATTCTGCTCTCGCGATGTCTGAAAGAATTGCTCCCTCAACAGCGATGAGTCGTATTCTAGCATTGGGTTTTCGCATTTGCAAGGGAAAAATCAAGTTTTTGTAAAGCTTTTCATCAAGCCCCTAGACTTTGTGTTTCCCCGTCAAACCGGGCACTAATTTATTGTGTACATTGCTCAGGAAAGTGTTGATACTAGTACAACAAGTACATCCGCAGAAGATATTCCCCCAGATAAAGAATAGCAAATCCCTCTATAAAGCCAGTCACCGCCCCCATTGCTTTATCCAGTCCGGCCAGAATCGGGAGTCCGGCCAGAAATCGGATCGACGCCAGAATAACATGAACAATCTTATAGATCACTCCCAGGATGATCAGAAGCAGCACTCCAATCAGTAAATTCGAGGTATTCCCACTGCGATATCCATTCAGCGCAGAAGACAGCAGTATCACTACCGTTACAGCTACCAGCAGTGAAATCATCTTCGAAACCAACCGGGCAAACCCTTTGTGTATCCCATGAATCGTCATTCCGGCCAGTATCAGAATATCTATTACAAGAATCAGTATCAAATACGATGTCACTTGTCTTCACCTCAGCGTCATTTGTTCAATCCCGGTATCCGTCGCCAGATACAGCTTCCGAATCGTATCCTTTCTCGGGATCACAGCACGCACCGTGTCGTCAAAGTCCCCGCTGTAACGTTCCTTCCCTCCTACCGTATAGATAGAAAGGCTTGTATCGTTGTTCACATATATCGCTTTTCCCACGATCTGAATATTCGTAAAATCTTCATCCAGCATAATGGTTCCGGTCACTTCTCCCGACGCATCGTAAATTCTCAGCTCATACCGCTGATCTCCGTCCTCGTCCGCAAACAGGATACCGATATAGCCATCGCCTGTATATACCGCTTTAACTTCATTGGTAAACAAAGCGTTGTTTCCGCTTGCCGGAATCTGCTTGCCTGTAAAGAAGGCAATACGCGAATCCGAAACTGCAGCGCACACAGAATCGCTCAGATAAGCCGTCACCGGGAAAATCTCATTGTCGTAGTTAAATCCGCTGACGTTATTCTCTGCCACATTCTGTCCCACATCGCCAAAATTATAGAACGCTATGCTGCTGGTCACTCCGGTACTGTTAGTCAGCAAATGGGACACGCACACCAGCTCTCCGGAGGGAGACACAGACACGCTGACCGGATACCCGGACTGTGACATTGTTGTTTTGAAATAAGCAATTGTATTGCCTTCATTGTCAAACAGGTATACCCATGTAACATCCGTATCCATCAGGACCGCCGCAACTTCGCCGCTCTCCGAAGCAGACAATGCCGCAATCGGCATGTTCGTGTTAATGGTTCCCAATGTCTCCGATGCATTCTGCAGATAAATGGTGCTGCCGTTATAATCTCCGATCGCCAGAATGTCTCCCGCGCGCGACACCAGCGGCTTCTGCATCTCGTAAGAAACGCTCCACACCACATTCCCGCCCGCATTAATGCAGCTGGCGCCGTCCTTGCTGTAATAAACCACATTACTGCCAAGCGTCGTAAACGAGGTATCGTCCTGCGATGACATTTCCATTACCGTGCTGACAGAGTAGCCGGAATACACCCGCTGGGATGCCAGGAACAATACCAATGCCAGAAACACTATCAGTGCCGCCGCAATTCCTGTCCAATGCAAAATAAGGCGCAGTATCTCTCTGCGCCTTTTCCATGTATTCTCACTGTCCTCGATCTCTTCATCGATGAAACTCTGCCCGTCGTCCTCTTCTTCGAAGTCGTCGTCATCGTAATCATCGCCCAGTGAAAATCTGCTATTCGGATTTCTGAAATCAATTACCGCCATTCAGACTCAGTCCTGTCTCGTGCTGAAGCAATACATCGTTGTGGAATCATACACATGGTTCTCTCCGAACACGTAATTCGGGAAGTTCTCGTGGTGAATGGAATCCGGGTAATACTGGGTCTCCAGGCAGAATGCGCTGCGCTTGCCGTAGGTGGAATGCTCCTTGCCTCTGCCCTGCGGGCACTCAATAAAGTTTCCTGCGTAGAACTGTACCCCCGGAAGATTCGTATAAACATCCATCTGCCGCCCGGACTGCTTGCTGAACGCCGTTGCCGTGTGAATCAGGTCACTGCCGCCGTTCCATCCGTCAATGACAAAATTATGGTCATAGCCGCCTACCAGTTCCAGCTGCTCATAATCCTCGTTGATATCACGTCCGATTTCCTTGCTCTGCGTAAAATCCAAAGGTGTTCCGACAACGCTGCGAATCTCGCCGGTGGGGATTGCTCCCTCCCGTACCGGCGTAAATGCATGACAGTTCAGCTGCAGCTCCTGTCCTTCAATGCTGCCGGAATTATGTCCATTCAGGTTAAAGTAAGCATGGTTGGTCGGATTTATCACCATGTGACGATCTGATGTCGCATGATAATGAATCGAGAGCGCATTCTGGTCTGTCACAGAATAGGTGACCGTGAAATTCTTGTTGCCCGGAAGTCCCAGATCTCCTTCTGCCATCTCCAGCATAAAGGTGACAAAATTCTCGCCCTCCAGTGCCTTCCACATTCTCTTATGGCTGCCGCGTGTAAAGTCTGTATGCAGGTTATTCTCACCATCATTGACCGGCAGCTCTACCGTCTGCCCGTCCAGAACAAAACGTGCCCCTGCCGTACGGTTGGCAATCGGTGCGATCAATGCGCCAAAGAATACACTGTTCTCAAAATAACCCTCTGCCGTATCGAAGCCCAGAATGACATCCTGTACTGTTCCGTTCTTGTCCGGTACGAGCAGGTTCACCAGATTGGCGCCATAATCCGTCACTCTGGCACAGATCATTCCATTGTCAATCGTATAAATCGAAATTTCCTGTCCGTCTACGGTCTGTCCGAAATGTTCTCTTTTTACGCTCATGACTACCCCCTTCAAAGCTCCTTGCGGCCTTCCAGTGCCCGCAAGAGCGTTACCTCATCAATATATTCCAGATCGCCGCCAACCGGGACGCCGCTGGCAATACGTGTCACCTTAATTCCTGTAGGCTTGATCAGTTTGCTGATATACATCGCCGTCGTCTCGCCTTCCAGACTGGAATTCGTCGCAATGATAACTTCCTGCACAGTATCATCCTGCAGCCGCTGCATCAGCTCCTTGAGCCGGATGTCCTGCGGTCCGATGCCCAGCATGGGCGAAATGGCCCCATGCAGAACATGATAGGCACCTTTGTATTTGCCCGTTTTCTCATAGGCTGCCAGATCGCGGGGATTCTCTACCACCATAATGGTGCTGTGATCGCGCCCCTCGTCTGCACAGATCGGGCAAACCTCTGTATCCGTCAGGTTCTGGCAGAATTTGCAGTAACACACGTGCTCTTTGGCCTCCAGAATGGATTCCGACAGCTTTTTCACCCGCTCCGGTGACATCCCGATGATGTAAAAAGCAAGCCGCTGCGCAGACTTATTCCCAATTCCAGGCAGAGCTGCCAGCTCATCGATCAGATGATTGATATGTCCGCTGTAAAGGTTCACTTCAAAAGCCCAGTCCGCCGGTCATGCCGCCGAAGAGCTTCTCGCTCTCCGCATCCACCTGCTGCATCGCACTGTTCAATGCCGCAACAATCATATCCTGCAGAGTCTCCACGTCCTCCGGATCCACCGCGTCCTTCTCGATTGTCAGGTCCTTGATTTCCTTGGTTCCCAGAATCGTAACCGAGACTGCTCCGCCGCCGGCTGTACCCTTGAACTCCTTCTCATCCAGAGCCTTTTTGCCCTCCTGCATCTGATTCTGCATACGCTGTGCCTGCTTCAGAAGGTTGTTCATATTGCCAGGCATGCCCATGGCACCGCCAAATCCGCTTCGTTTGCTCATTTTCTTACCTCGTTTCGTTCACGTCCTTATCTCGGACATTAAATTCTTGTAACTATTCAGCCGCCAGCACACTCTCAAAATTATGTGATGACACTTTCCCGATCATATCAAAATTCGTATCTATTCAGCACCCGTATCTCGATTTTGACACCCAAATTCTCCAAAGAGGGATTCTCAAAGTGTATCATCCTCTTCGATTTCCATCTGTATCGCGGACGTATTCACCACGCTGCGCAGATCCTCATAATTGTCCGAGAAACTCTTACCCTTGTCAAGGAATTTGTACCTGACCGGGATCTGTCTGCCTGTCTTCGCAGCCAGATAATCCGAGACGAATTTCGCGTTCTGTGCGCTCTCGCTGCCCATGAAATAATCAGCCTCCAGGAAGCCCTCCAGCACGATAAGAAGCGTTCCCTCTTCCGTCACCGTAGGATGTGCCTTCTGCAGACAGATCTTCGTATAATGCTCCTCCGGCGGAATAGCTGCAATCAGCTGATCCCATTTCCCTGCCAGAATTTTCAGTTCTTCCGGAAGTACCGCCGGCAAGTGATTCCGCGGCTGTGTTCCTTGCTCTGTTCCCGCATTCGATTCGGCTCCATTTACCGTTCCGCCTTCTCCTGCCGATGCGTATGCCGCTCCATCTGCTGCATTTTGGTTCCCTGCAGATCCAGATGGATTTTCACCTGCAACGAGTACCGGCTGTGACGAGGTCATCCCGGCACTACCTGCTGCCGTTCCCTGTACGCCAAGGCCAAATATCCCGCTGCCGCCCGGCATGCCGTTCCCCACTGCTGCCAGCTGATCCTCCAGGGAACGAATCCGTTCCTCTAAGGTCAGAACCTTCGTCTGTATGTCACGGCTCACATCCATGGACGGCTCGCACAGACGCACAATGGCCGCCTCGGTCAGAACTCTTCGATTGGCTGAGTAACGAATCTGCTCCGTCAGGCCGGAGAAGACATTTACGTACCTAACGATTTCATTCAGTTCCGATGCTCTGGCATCCTCAATCATTCGCTGCAGATGATCCTGTGAGACGTCCAGTGCAGATGCCGTCTCCTCCGATGCCTTCAGGAGCATGACGTTCCGCAGGTATCCGATATAGTCCGTCACGAACTGCATCAGCTCACGTCCTTGATCCAGAATCTGATTCAATATCTCCAGAGCACCTCGGACGTCCTTCCGGTGGACACAGCGATACAGATCACTGAATACTCGTGCATCCACGGCGCCCAGGATTTCCAGCGTGCGGTCATAGGTCAGCACTTCATTCCCATAGTTGAAGGCATTGCACTGATCCAATATAGACAGGCCATCACGCATGGACCCGTCCGCCGCTGAAGCAATGAAGCGGATTGCCTGCTCTTCGGCCTGGATCTGTTCCTTTTCACAGACCGCCTTCAAACGATCGGCAATGGTTGCCACTGACATTCTGCCAAAGTCATATCTCTGGCAGCGCGAGAGGATGGTCACCGGCAGCTTGTTCGGTTCCGTGGTGCACAGAATAAACACCGCATATTCCGGCGGCTCCTCCAACGTTTTCAGAAGTGCATTGAAGGCCGGGGTCGACAGCATGTGGACCTCATCGATAATGAACACGCGATATCGGCCCTGCGTCGGTGAATAGGAAACCTGTTCAATGATGCTGCGGATGTCATCCACACCGTTGTTGCTGGCGGCATCCATCTCCACCACATTCAGATCTGCATTTTCCGCGATCGCACGGCAGGTCGGACATTCCCCGCACGGGTTACCGTCCACCGGATGTTCGCAGTTCACCGCCTTGGCGAAAATCTTGGCGATGGTCGTTTTACCCGTTCCGCGGGTCCCGCAGAACAGGTAGCTGTGTCCAATCCGCCCGGAATTGATTTGATTTTTGATGGTTTTCACGATCGCATCACGACCGCAGACATCCTCGAATGTCTGCGGTCGGTATTTGCGATACAGGGCTAAATAATGTGTATCAGTCATGCAATTCTCTCACGTGTTATGCAAGGAGAAATCCGCGCATACGGTTTCTCCGCCGCTCGGAGCAAAACGTCAGCGCCGCTGCCATTTCACTCCCGGCAAAATGAAAATACCGCCAGGCATTTTCATGGTGTACCAATCAATCTCCGAAGCAAACTCCCAGAAGCTTTGCCTGTTCAATAATATCCGACTTCGGGTCCAGGGTCTTGAGCTTGCCGGCAACCTCCTCCAGCGGAACCTTTACCATCTGGCGATGCTTGTATCCCACCATGCAGCCGAATTCGCCATTCAGGATAAAGCGACCTGCCTCAGCTCCGAGACGACTTGCAAATACGCGGTCATACGGGCAAGGCTCACCGCCGCGCTGTACATGCCCGGGAACGGTAACGCGAACCTCGCGTCCGGTTTTCTTCGTGATCAGATCTGCAATTTCGTAGGAAACCGACGGATATTTATAATTTGCCAGCTTTTTCTTATATTCCTTCTTGGTCAGCTTGGCATCCTCTTGGGAAATCGCGCCCTCTGCCACCACAATAATGGTAAAGCGACTGCCGTTGGCGTCACGCTCCTCGATTTTATCCACCACTTTATTGATATCAAACGGAATCTCCGGCAGCAAAATAATATCTGCGCCGCCAGCCATTCCTGCATTCAGCGGAAGCCAGCCCACTTTATGTCCCATGATTTCCACGATGAATACGCGTCCATGGGAGGATGCCGTCGTGTGAATCTGGTCAATGGCCGTGGTCGCAATATTTACCGCACTCTGGAAGCCGAACGTCATGTCCGTTCCCCAGAGGTCGTTGTCAATCGTCTTCGGCAGTGTAATGACATTCAGACCCTCCTGAGACAGAAGGTTTGCCGTCTTCGTGGAGCCGTTGCCGCCGAGCATCACAAGGCAGCTCAGCTGCAGCTTGTAGTAGGTCTGCTTCATGGCCTCTACCTTATCCAGACCATTCTCATCTGGCTCATGAATGGTCTTGAAGGGCACGCGGCTCGTTCCCAGAATGGTGCCGCCCCGCGTCAGAATGCCGGAGAAATCTGCCCCCGTCAGCATCCGGAAGTGCCCATAGATCAGTCCCTTGTAGCCATCCTCAAAGCCATAGATTTCATACGGCTCCTTGCAATTGTTCTGAATCACCTTTACCACGCCGCGCATGGCAGCATTCAGTGCCTGACAGTCTCCCCCGCTGGTCAGCATTCCGATTCTGAGCATCTCGTAGCCCTCCTTCGTCGTACCCTCATATTCCGTATATTCTATATTCCGCACATCATGCATCTGCTCCGCATAGTTCCGTGCGTTTCGTAAATGCTATTATACTATACAAAATTAGCGGTTACTACGTTGCCGCTTGCAGACTGGTATGTAACTTTTCCACTTGCGCCGTGGTCCTGCTTCCCTTATAATGATATTCGCTGTCACACAGGCAGTGATGGAGGATTACCCAAGTGGTCGAAGGGGGCGCACTCGAAATGCGTTAGGCCGGTCAAACGGTGCGAGGGTTCGAATCCCTTGTCCTCCGCGGTTATGCAGACGCTGGTACGTTTCGTACCGGCGTTTTTTAGTGTCTTTTTATTATTCGTTCACCATTCCCACATGTTATCCTATATCTGTATGCGCTTATATGGCTATGGCACCATGGCGGAGTGCGAATTTGACGTGTATCGACGGATACCAGACAGAAATAGGGAAGGACATTATCATGGATCAGAAATCTCAGAATCTCGGAGCCGGGAGCATCTCGAAGCTGCTCGCACAGCTGGCCGTTCCGGCCGTCATTGCACAGATCGTCAATCTTCTGTACAACATCGTAGATCGTATTTACATCGGCCATATGGCGGATGTCGGCGCCACTGCACTGACCGGTGTCGGTCTCTTCACGCCGATCCTGATGCTGATTAATGCTTTTGCCATGCTGGCCGGTGCCGGCGGTGCCCCTCTGGCTGCCATCCGCATGGGCCGAAAGGAGAACAACATTGCTGAGAAAATCATGGGCAACTGCTTTACCGTTCTCCTGCTCTTTTCCGTGGTCCTGACCGCAGCCTTCTACGTATCTGCTCCGACGCTCCTGCGGCTGTTCGGTGCCAGTGATGTCACGCTGCCGTACGCCGTCAGCTATTCGCGAATCTACATTCTCGGAACCATTTTCGTTCTGCTCGTAATGGGTATGAATCCCTTCATTACCACACAGGGCTTTGCCAAGATCAGCATGATGACTACTTTGATCGGAGCCGTCATCAATATCGTGCTGGATCCCATTTTCATCTTCGTCCTCGGCCTCGGTGTCCGCGGTGCAGCGCTTGCCACAGTTCTCAGTCAGGCTGTCGGTGCGATCTGGATTCTGCACTTTCTGACCGGCAAGACGACTACACTTCGCCTGCAGAAGAAGTGCATGAAACTCGAAAAGGACATCATTCTTCCCTGCCTGGGTCTGGGTGTCTCCACCTTCGTGATGCTCTCCACAGAGTCACTCCTGTCCATCACCTTCACTTCAAGCCTCGCGCGCTACGGCGGCGACCTCGCGGTGGGTGCCATGACCATTGTCACCAGCGTCAATCAGCTGGTTACTCTGCCGCTGCAGGGTGTCTGCCAGGGCGGTCAGCCGATCATCAGCTTCAACTACGGCGCAGGCCTTTCGGATCGTGTAAAGCAGGCGTTCTTCGCTGTCTTCAAGGTCTGCATGACCTATACCACTCTGTTCTGGCTGGCAGTTCTTGTTTTCCCTTCCGTATTCGCAGGAATCTTCACAACCAGCGCAGAGCTTACCTCCTACACCGCATGGGCGCTCCGCATTTACATGGCCGGTATCTTCGCCTGCGGCGCACAAATAAGCTGCCAGCAGAGCTTCATGGCGCTCGGCCAGGCAAAGGTCAGCCTCCTGCTCGCCTGCCTGCGCAAGATCGTACTCCTGATCCCGCTGATCCTGATCCTGCCGCATATTCTGACATCGAATCAGGTATTCGCCGTGTTCCTGGCAGAGCCCGTCAGCGACATTATCGCTGCAGTCATCACCACCATCACCTTCCTGACCCGTTTCAATAAAATTCTGGCCAAGGGCGGCTCGTCCAAGGCCTAAACGCCGCAGCCGCTGCTTGCTCGCCGCCCGCCTCTGGCTGGTGAACAGGCAGTGACCCGCAGTCATTATTTTTGCTTTCCCACTGTTTTCCTGTGCCCGAAAACGCTATAATAGGACGATCTGATTGCCGTCCGGCCATCAGGAATCATCTGGTACATCGATTGCCAAACCATTCGCTCAATACCGATGATATTGAGGTCAAAGGCCTTTTGACCCCGTGACGCAAAATCGATGCACAAACGAGAGGGGCCACATGGAAGACAAGGACACGAAAGTTTCTGCCGCAGCAAAACATGCTGCCTGCAAGCGCGAGGGAAAGGCCTCGCAGAACAAACAGAAAAAGCGCGAGTCGCTCCTGGTCAACGCCTTCGAGTTATTCACGCAGAAGGGCATTGCTGATACAACCATTTCGGATATTGTCGAAAAGTCCGGCGTTGCGAAGGGTACCTTTTATCTGTATTTCAAAGACAAATATGATCTTCGTGATCGTCTGATTCGGCACGAAACGGGGCTGATCCTCGAACAGGCCTATCAGGCCCTCCTTGCTGCAGAGGGTTCCGATGCACAGAACACCGTTCCGCTTGAGGATCAGGTCATCTTCTTTGCCGACAATATTCTGACGCAGCTTTCAGAAAACCGAATTCTCCTGCGCTTCATCACCAAGAATCTCAGTTGGGCGCTGCTCAAGCACGATCTATCTTCCATTGATGCCCCAGACGATGAACAGGTGCGCTTTACAGAACGCCTTAAGGTCAAATTTCAGGAGTCTGCCGTCCAGTATCGAAATCCTGAAATTCTCCTCTACATGATCGTCGAATTTATCGGTTCCACCTGCTACAGCTCTATTGTGGACAATGAGCCCTGTCCGATCGAGGAACTAAAGCCGTATCTGCTGGATTCCGTGAGGGCCATTATGCGGGCTCAGCAGATCTGATATGGGGCGATATTAATTCTGTGGCATCTATTCTTTTTTCACAAAGCAGACGCCTTTCGCATAGGTACTCTTCCATATAGAATTGCCTGCTATCATAAAACGCCTCGAAAAGTGCATCACACTTTTCGAGGCGTTCTCTTTATCTCGTATGATCTCCGTCTGGTACAATCCCTGTCCGGATCAGAACAGTCCGGAAATCACTCCGTCTGCCGATACATCGATGTTCTCTGCCGCAGGAACTCTGGGAAGTCCCGGCATCTGAATCATCTCTCCGGTCAGAACCACAACAAAGCCTGCACCGGCACTGACATAGGCATCCCGAACGGTGATGCGGAAGTTCTCCGGTCTGCCCAGCTTCGTCTGATCATCTGACAGGGAGTACTGGGTCTTAGCCATGCAGATCGGAAGATTCCCGTAGCCCAGCTTCTCCAGATTGGTCAGGGCCTTCTTCGCCGCAGCCACATAATCCACACCATCTGCGCCGTAAATTTCCTTTGCAATGGTTTCAATCTTGGCCGTAAGCGGCTGTTCCAGCTCATACAGGGTATGGTACTGCGTGGGCTTATTCTCGATCGTGCCAAGGACCTTCTGGGCCAGGTCCTCTCCGCCGGCTCCGCCGTTCGCCCACACGGTTGCAAGAGAGAACTCACAGTCATGCTCGCGGCAGAAATTCTCGATCATCTCATGCTCAGCATCGGTATCGGTAACAAAGGCATTGATAGCCACCACTGCCGGAACGCCGAACTTCTGCAGGTTCTCGATGTGCTTGCCAAGGTTCACAAGACCCTTCTGCAGTGCCTCGAGGTTCTCTCCCTTCAGCTCCGCCTTCGGCACGCCGCCGTTGTATTTGAGCGCCTGTACCGTTGCAACAATGACTGCAGCAGAGGGAGTCAGGCCGGCCAGGCGGCACTTGATATCCATGAACTTCTCGGCGCCAAGGTCCGCACCAAAGCCAGCCTCGGTTACCACGATTTCTCCCATCTTCAAAGCTGCCCTGGTTGCGCGTACGGAATTGCAGCCATGTGCGATATTCGCGAAGGGGCCACCGTGCACCAGTACCGGTGTATGCTCCAACGTCTGCATCAGGTTCGGCTGCAGCGCATCCTTTAAGAGAGCCAGCAGGGAGCCGATGATCTTCAGTTCGCCGGCTGTCACAGGCTCATTGTCGTAATTGTAGGCAACCACCATTCGGGAGAGACGCTCGCGAAGATCCTCCATGTCCTTTGCCAGACACAGAACTGCCATAATCTCGGACGCTGCCGTGATGACGAAATGATCCTCACGAACCGGTCCGCACAGCTTGCCGCCCATTCCGATGGTGATGTTGCGAAGAGACCGGTCGTTCATGTCCATGCAGCGCTTCCACACAACACGGGTCGGATCAATGCGCAGTGCATTGCCGAAATGCAGGTGATTGTCCAGTGCAGCAGCCACCAGGTTATTGGCCGAGGTGATTGCATGAAAGTCACCGGTGAAATGCAGGTTCAAATCCTCCATCGGAATGACCTGTGCGTAGCCGCCGCCGGCTGCGCCGCCCTTCACGCCAAAGCAAGGTCCCAAAGAAGGCTCGCGAAGCGCCACTACCGTCTTCTTCCCCAGCCTGCTCAGTGCATCTGCCAGACCGATGGAAATCGTCGTCTTGCCTTCGCCTGCCGGTGTCGGATTGATGGCTGTAACGAGCACCAGTTTTCCATCCGGACGATCCTGAATCCGGTTCAGATACTCTTCAGAGATCTTCGCTTTGTACTTGCCGTACAGCTCCAGATCATCCTCCTGCATGCCCAGCTGCTCGCCGACCTTGCGGATCGGCCAGATCTCTGCGCTCCGTGCGATTTCAATATCCGTCATGTTATGCTCCTTTCCTCTGCCACAGCCCTTCCAATAACTTTTTACCATTCAGCATCCGCCTGTCAATTTCAATCGTGAATTCGTCCGCAAGTGACCCAATTCCCTTTGAAATCGCCAGTGGCTAAACCGATATACCAATTGTATCGCAGCTATTTATATCGAATCCTTCGGTATGCCCACAGCGCCCGATAGTACAGATAAAACTTCCGCGGGCTCTCCATCTGCATCCGCATCAGCCGTTTCTCCTCCGGATCCGTTCTCTCCTGATAATACGGGTTGTTCTGAAAATCCGGGAATGTCTCCTTCATCTCCTTCGAAAGCTCCGTCACAAACGAATACACGCCCTTTTCCTTCATACCCTGCAGGGCAGAGAACAGTGTATTTTTGTAGAAGAGAACCGTAAATGAGTACTCAATTTCCGGTCGGAACCGCTCCAGAAAGCCGTATCGGCTTGCCTCCTCGATCATCATGCGACCGGCCGAAAGCCTGTCCTCCAGGCGGCGTCTCGTGACCGTATGCACCGTCGAATCCTCATGCTGGTAGTAATAATACAACGGCCCCGGCACATATTCATAGTGCCGCATGCGCATCACCCAGGTATTGGCCAGTGCATTATCCTCGTAGAAAATATCCTCCGGGAAACGGGACGGGCAATCGATCACAATTTCCCGCCGATAAATCTTCACACAAAGGGATCCGGAATCCAGAATGAGAAGCCGGCGTTTCTCATCATCCAGCTTTCCTGTCTGCTCCATCGTGCTGTTCGCCACCACAGGTCCTGGCTCCATCGTATGCTCCGAGACGATGCAGTAGTCCGTTCCCACGCAGTCCGCGCCGGTCTCCTTAGCCTTTTTTAAGAGCCTTGCAAAATAATCCGGCACCACCCAGTCGTCGGCATCAATAAAAGCAATCCATTCCCCCCGGGCAATTTCCAGTCCGCGGTTTTTCGCCCCGCCCTGATGATGATTCTCAGCGCAGGAAATGACCTTCACCTTATCCGGATTCTGTTCCTCAAACTCCCGCAGCAGCTGCAGCGAATTGTCTGTTGAGCAGTCATCCACCGCAATGATTTCATAATCCTCCAGCCGTTGCTGCAGCAGGCTGTTCATGCAGTAGGAAAGTCTGTCGTCGGACGCCATGTTGTAAACCGGCACGATCACGGACAGCACACACAAAGCCGGCCCTGGATTGTCTCCCGGCCGGCCCTGGCTCTCTTTGTATGAATTTTCTGTCTCACCGAGTAACTTACTCATAATATGTATTTGTTTAGCACCTGGCGATTTCAACATGAATCGACCGCTTGCGGACGGATTCATGATTGAAATTGACAGGCGGCCAAGAGGCGTAGCCTCTCTGGCCAGCCACATCGAGGATTTGCAAAGCAAATTCGAGATGCGGGTGCTAAATAGTTACCTCATATTCTAATCTCTGGCATCTATTTCTCGTAGTACTTCGCAATCTTCGTCACAGCCGCAATTACATCCTCTACGTCCTGATCGCTCATCGCGTAGTACAGCGGAATTGTGAGCATACGTGAGTAGAGCTGCTCTGCCTGCGGGCACAGCCCCTTCGGATATCCCATCCGCTCATAATACGGAAAATAATATACCGGAATGTAATGCACGTTGCAGACGATATTCTCTGCGCCAAGCGCATCGAACAGCTGGCGCCGATCAATCGAAAGATGCTCCGGATTCACCTGCAGGATATACAGATGCCGAACAGTGTCGGATCCTTCCGTCTCTTTCTGTATCACCAGCCCCGGCAGCTTTGAGAAGGCTTCATCATATCGCTTCACAATTTCCTTCTTGCGCGCGGCGAATGCCGGCAGCTTATCCAGCTGCGTGGAGATCATCGCTGCCTGCAGGTCTGTGATTCGATAATTCGGTGCCAGCGCGATCTGCTCGTAGTACCACGGACCGTCCGGTGTGTGCACCATCTGTGACGGGTCACGGGTAATCCCATGCGTGCGGTACAGGAGGAGCTTCTCATAATACTCCTTGCTGTTCGTTACCACTGCGCCGCCCTCGCCGCCGGTGATGGTCTTTACAGCGTGGAAGGATAGCGTTGTCATGTCCGCAATGCTGCCGTTCGGCCGTCCCTTGTAACTGGTGCCGATGACATGCGCTCCGTCCTCAATGTAGACAAAGCCGTATTGGTCCTTCAGTGCCAGGAAGGCATCCTGATCCACTGACTGACCGCCGAAATCTACAGCTACTACAGCCCGGGTTCTCTCTGTAATGTGCTGTTCCACAGACTTCGGATCCAGATTGTAGGTATCCGGCAGGATGTCAGCAAAAACAGGCTTTGCTCCGACATACAATGCACAGTTGGCAGAAGCCGCAAAGGTAATGGGCGTTGTGATCAGCTCATCGCCCTCTCCAAGCCCTGCTGCCATGCAAGCCATATGCAGGGCTGCCGTTCCGTTGGAGCATAGAACCGCATATTTTGCTCCAGTCACCCGGCAGAGCTTCTCCTCACACTCGGTGATATGAGGTCCGGTCGTCAGATAGTCACTCTTTAAGACCGATACAGCCGCATCAATATCGGCCTGATCGATATACTGGTGGGAATAATATAATTTTGTCTCACGAACCGGCTGCCCGCCCTCGATGGCCGGAAGCCGATCCGTATTCAGTCCTTCACTCATGCCGGATTCAGTGCTCCTCTACCGTTTTCAAAAGCTCGCGGATCTGCTCCACGGACAGCCATTCCTTGTTGTTCCCGGAGGAATAAACGAAGCCTTCCTCCACAGGCTTGCCCTGCGGATCGCGCTGCTGGCGGTCATTGTAGGTAATCTGAGGATAAATGATGTAATTCTGATCAAACTCCAACGTGTTAGGGGCATCCTCTGCTGTAACCATGACCTCGTGGAGCTTCTCGCCGGGACGAATGCCGACCTCCACCGTCTTGCAGCCGGGCAGCAATGCTTCAGCCAGATCCTTGACATAGAAGGACGGAATCTTGGAAATGAAGGTCTCGCCTCCCTTGGCCTCCTCCAGCGCCTTGATCACCAGCTCAACGCCCTGCTCCAGACTGATCCAGAAGCGGGTCATACGATAATCTGTGATGGGCATAGTCGTCTCGCCCTTTGCAATCAGTTCACGGAAGAACGGAATGACCGAGCCGCGGCTGCCGGCTACATTACCATAGCGCACAACCGAGAAGGATACATCCTTGCTGCCGGCATAGGCATTGGCTGCAATGAACAGCTTGTCGCTCACCAGCTTGGTGCCGCCGTAGAGATTAACCGGATTTACAGCCTTATCGGTGGACAGTGCCACCACCTTCTTCACGCCCTGGGCCAATGCTGCATCAATGATGTTCATGGCACCATTCACGTTCGTCTTAATGGCCTCCGACGGATTGTACTCACAGGCAGGAACCTGCTTCAGTGCCGCCGCATGAATGACATAGTCCACGCCCTCCATGGCGCGTTCCATACGATCCTTGTCACGAACGTCACCGATAAAGAAGCGCATCACGTCTGCATGCTCCTTGTACGGAGATTCATTGGACATCAGGAACTGCTTGAACTCATCGCGGGAATAAATGATCAATTTCCGGGGATGATAATGCTCCAGCACATATTTGGTGAAGCAATGTCCAAAGGAGCCCGTTCCTCCCGTGATCAGGATTGTCTTGTCATCCAGCAAATGTTTGTCTGCCATTACTGATTGTTTCCTTTCATATGTTCCTCATAGTATGTATTCAGCTTATTGAAGGTGTCGTCATCGATGACATGCTCAATGCGGCACGCCTCATCCGCTGCCTTTTGCTCCTCTACGCCGATCGCAATGAGTGTCTTGCGCAGAAGCTTATGCCTGGAATAAATGCGCTCCGCAATGACGCGCCCCGCCGGACGAAAGGTGATGTAGCCATTGGCATCCATCTCGATATACCCGTTCTCGCGCAGTTTCTTCATTGCAATGCTGACGCTGGGCTTGGAATATCCCATCTCATTGACAATGTCGATGCTGCGGACATACGGGTTCCGTTCCCCCAGAATCAGTATTGTCTCCAGGTAATCCTCTGCAGATTCGTGAATTTCCATAGCTGCCTCTATTATGCATCTGTTCAGCACCCGGCAAATTCGAAATACGGGTGCTAAACAAACACTGTCGTAATATCAGGATCAAAACTCCAGCACCAGTCCGCCGTAGGCCGGAAGATCAAAGGAGATGTACTGCGGCTTGTAATCGCAGTCGCCCTGCTCTGCCTTCAGCGACTTCGGCACGTTGGAGCCGGCGCCGCCGAACTCCGGATCCGTGCTGTCCAGAATCACCTTATAGGTTCCCATCTGCGGAACCCCCAGACGATAGTCCTTATATTCTACCGGTGTCATATTCAGAATGAACAGGAGCTTCTTCTTGTCTGAACCGCACTTGCGGAAGAAGCTGTAAATGCTTCTGTCCTTATCGTCTGCATTGATCCACTCAAAGCCGTCCCAGCTGTCATCAATCTCATACATGCAGGGATACTTGCGGTAGATCTTCAGAAGCTTTGCAAAATACTTCTGCATGCCGGCATTCAGATCATTGCCCAGAAGATACCAATCCAGCTCTCTTGCCTCGCTCCACTCTCTCTCCTGACCGAATTCCTGGCCCATGAAAAGGAGTTTTTTGCCGGCATGTCCCATCATGAAGGTATAGCCCAGGCGAAGGTTGGCATACTTGTCCACCTTATACCCCGGCATCTTCTCCACCATGGAGCACTTCAGATGAACCACCTCGTCGTGTGACAGAGGCAGAATATAATTCTCCGAGCTGTTGTAGCTCATGGCAAAGGTCATGCTGTAGTGTGATCCCTTGCGCATCACCGGATCGAGCTTCATATACTCACAGAAGTCGTGCATCCAGCCCATGTTCCATTTGAAGGTAAAGCCAAGGCCTTCTGTTCCGATGGCGCTGGTCACATTCGGCCATGCGGTAGACTCCTCCGCCACGGTAACAAACCCGGGATAACTTCCGCGGATCACAGAATTCAGATGCTGGAAGAAAACAACGGCATCCAGGTTCTTGTTGCCGCCGTACTTATTAGGCAGCCATTCCCCGTCCTTCTTGCCGTAATCCAGATACAGCATGGAGGCAACGGCATCCACGCGAATGCCATCTACATGGAACTCGCGAATCCAATAGAGAACGTTGGCAATGAGGAAATTCTTTACCTCCGGCTTCGCCAGATTGAAAATCTTGGTTCCCCATTCCGGGTGCTCTCCGCGGCGCGGATCCGGATCCTCATAAATGCACTGACCGTCAAAGCAGGCAAGGCCGTGTTCATCCGGGCAGAAATGTGCCGGAACCCAATCCAGAATCACACCAATGCCGTGGCGATGCAGCGTATCAATCAGATACATAAAGTCTTTCGGGCTTCCGTAGCGAGCTGTCGGTGCATAGTATCCGGTCACCTGATAGCCCCAGGAGCCGTCAAAGGGATGCTCCAGAATTCCCATCAGCTCCACATGCGTAAAGGGCATATCCTTCAGGTAATCCACCAACCGGTCAGCAAATTCACGATAGCTGTAGAAGCCGTCTCCGCCATCCGGATGCTTCATCCAGGAGCCGATATGGCACTCGTAAACAGCCATGGGTGCGCTGAATACATTTTTGTCCTTCTGTTCTTCCTGCCACTTGGCATCCTTCCACTGGAATCCCGCCAGATTGGTCGTCTTGGAGGCGGTTCCCGGGCGAAGCTCTGCCGCGTTTGCATAAGGATCTGCCTTATAAAGCTTGCGGCCATCCTGTGTATGAATCAGGAACTTGTACAGTTCATTCTCCCCAACCTGCGGAACGAATCTGGTCCAGATCCCGATGTCACCGATCTTCTCCAGCGGATACTGCTCTTCATTCCAGCCGTTGAAGGAGCCGATTACATTCACGCCCGCCGCATTCGGTGCCCATACTGCAAAGAAAACGCCCTCCACACCGTTCTCCACGGAAGGGTGTGCGCCCAGCTTCTTGTAAATATCGTAATGCGTTCCTTCTCCGAACAGATAGCAGTCATCCTGTGAGATGAATACGCGCCGATCTTCCGCCTTGGCCGCCGGCTTCTTCACATTCTTTTTCGCCGCCGGCTTTGTCCCTGCCTTAGCAGAAGCCGACTTAACGGCTGGCTTTGCTGTGCTTTTTGCTGTCTTCTGAGTAGCTGCTTTCTTCTGAACTGCCATGTTCCCCTCCCGGTTCTAGCTATACCCTTTCCGTACAGTGCTGATTTCCAGAGAATTCCTTACCCCAATCGAATTCTTCTGACTTCTATTCCTATCTGTGTCGCATCAATCGTGCATAAAATCCTTTTCATGAATGATAATGCGGTCATTTTCATCATATCTGCGCTTCGCCAGTACATCCAGCAGTGTATGCGGCGACTTTTTCGATGCGTAGCTGATTGCCTCGTCTACCAGATCGCGTACTTCCTTCAGCGTCACCTGATGCGTGGAAGTCTGCATGGCGGCAATTCGCTGTGCCAATGCCAGCTGGCCGAATTCATCAATCGAGTAGTCCTGTGACAATGCATAATCCCTTGCATACGCAACCAGAGCCTTGTCATCCAGAGGGCGGATACTGATCACAGATGTAAAGCTGCCCAGGAATTTCTCATTCTCATGGCGGAACTGCTCCATTTTCTTGCTGCCATCCGCCATAATCAGGATCAGACCATGTTCCTTGCCTTCCAGCTCATTATAAAGCCGTTCCATGGTTTTCGGCGCAATCTCCGTTGCCTTATTCACAATAAGTGCACCGCTCTCGAGCTTCTCAAAGGTCTTGGCAATGCCTTCCGGCTTCAGCTTGTTCAGTGCTCCGCCGGTTACCCTGGCCACCTTGCCGGTGAAGTTGGAATCCATATGGCGCACGATCTCGAGCATTCCCTTGGCCACACGGTCTGCCGTTGCCTCATTGCCGATGATCAGCACATTGCCGGTCGAAGACGCCATAGAGACCTGATCCAGTGCCTCCGTCAGCTGATCCACGTTGTCGCGCATGCGGCAGAACGGTCCGAAGAGCCTGCGTTCCTCCTGTGTCAGCTCATGCTTGCCGCCGGATGTCTTGGATGTCTTATCTGCCGGCTTCCCTTCCGCCTTTCTGGCCGGTCGTTTCTCTGCGTCTGCCGCAGATCTTCCCTCCGGTTTGCGGCGCGGCGCAGGAGCTCTCCGAGGCTCCTCCTGCTCTTCCTCTTCCGGCTCATCTGCAGGCTGTTCCTCCGCAGCATCCTCCGGCTCGTCCTCATAGTTTCCTTCTTCAGAGTCGTCTTCCGATTCTCCGTCGTAATTCTCTTCTTCCGGAGCCGAATTCTCAGCCTCGTCTTCATACTCGGCAGGCTCTTCTTCCAAAGCCTCCTCATAGGCTTCCTCTTCCCGGTTCGCCTCGTAATCGTCATCCGATGCTTCTGGCTCACCTTCGTAGTTTTCTTCCTCGGAAGCAATATTCTCCGGCTCTTCCGCCTCGTCTTCATACTCAGAAGACTCTTCCTGTGAATCCTCCTCGTATGCGTCCTCTTCCTGATTCACCTCATAATCGTCATCCGGCGATTCCGGCTCATCCTCGTAATTTTCTTCTTCCGAAGAAGCGTCTTCCGGCTCTGCGATCGGTTCAGCCGCCCTGCGAGAACGCGGCTTTGCTGCAGGGATTTCCTCCGCCTCACGGAAGTTCTCCTCTGAGAACATTTCACGCTCCGCTGCCAGATCATTCTCCTCCGGCTGCTCGTCCTGACTCTCTGCTTCCTGCTCCTCTTGTGCCAGTCTCCTCTTCTCCTGCAGATTCGCCAGTTCCTCTTCCCGCGCCAGCTGCTCCTGACGTGCCATAGCCCGATGGATTTCCTCTGAATTCCATCGTCTGGTTGCTACCTCATCAATCTCGTCATTGTTCCCGTAGATCTTGACGTCGTCATCCTCGTTCTCAACCGGGATCGGTTCCGGCGCAGGACGTCTGCGCATCGGTTCTGCAGCTCTCGCCGGACGCTCTGCATATCGATCTGACTCAGGTCTTCGTACCGGGCGGCGCTCGTCTAAACGCTCCTCGTACCTTCTGCTGTCTGCAGGCTCCTCATATTCCTCGCGAGTTCTTCTCTCCGGCACATCCCGGCGCGGTGCGTTCCGCGGATCTCTTCTCTCCGAATACTCCTGCGGCGCAGCGTCGTTCATCCGATACAAACCGCTGCGCACCTGGCGTCTCTGTCTGGCAACGCCCTTTTCAATATCCTCGAGCAGGCCATGCCTTGCCGTTTCATCGAAATCCTGCAAAATAGCACCGGTGTCTTCCAGAATTCTCTGTGCCCGTTTCTCATCATTCGACCGGCGGATATCGGAACGGATCTTCTCCCACTCTGCCATCACTTCACTGATGGAAATCCGCCCTTCCACCTGTGACTCCGGCTGTGTCTGCTCCTCCATTGCCATGGAATACTGCCCGCTGATTTCCTCCTCGGGCGTACGGATCGGCAGATTGACGTGCTCCTCCGGAACCGTCTCTTCAAGCTCCTTGGCCGGTACAGGCGCAAATGCTGTAGGCAGCGTTTCTGCCATCTTCGTTTCCTTCGCTTCGGCAGCAGCCTCTTCCTCTTCAGAGCCTCGCTCTTCGATTGCCGCCTGCTCCAGCTTTCTGGCCGTTTCCTCTGCCCGTGCGGTTTCTTCCGCTTCCACTTCCGCCCGCGCAGCTTCCGTCTGTTCTGTCTGTTCCACTGCTGCAGCATTCTCTGCGCCTGCAGTTTCACTTACCTCAGGCTCCTCTTGCAAAGCTGCATCCGCCGCCTTTGTCTCCTCTGCTGCCGGCTCTCCGGCAGTTTCTGCTGCGGCCGGCTCCTCAACGGAGGTTCCTGCTGCCGCATTCATATCACCCAGCAGATTCTGTGCATCAGCCGCATATCGGCTGTCGCCGAAATTCCGAAGGATCTCCCGGCATACCGCGGCAGATTTTTCATTCTCACCATTCCGTGCATACAGCTTTGCCAGCTCATACTCCCAGCGGGCCGAAGCCTTCTCACTGCGCAGCTGCTCCAGAACAGCAATCTTCTCTCCATCCGAAACCGGAGAAACTCCGTACATTTTGTACTGCAGAACGAGCCTTTTCGGATTCTGCGGCTCCAGATTCTGATATTCCTGCATCAGCTGCAGTGCCTGTGTCAGATCACTCTGCAGACCATCACGCCCATACAGATAAATAGTCAGCTCGCACAACGCATAGGTAATTACCGAATTGCCTGCCTCCCGCTCATGGGCGATCGCCATAACATCTCGGCTTCTCTCGTAATCTCCAACCTGCTTGTAGACCTCGCTGACACGGCACAGTGTATTCGCGCTCTTTACGTGGTTCCAGTCGATTCCGTCCGCAATCTCTGCCGCTTCCTCGAACCGTCTCTCACCGATCAGCGTATTGATCTCGTTCAGACTGAGCTTAAATTCATATTTATCCAATGTTCTTCCCTCGTCATCTGGTGCCCGTCTGACAGGCCCAATAACCCCAGTTTTCCAACATAAATACAATTCAGAAGTTTAGCATATCGGTCAGTTGACTTGCAAGTTCAGCGAACTGCTCCAGAGACAGCTTCTCTCCACGAATTGTTTCGGAAAGTCCCATGTTCACAAGTGCCTTCTGCACCTGCTCCCTCGCAATCGTCGTATCCCGATACGAAAAGCCGTGCGAAATGGCATTGGCCAGTGTCTTGCGTCTCTGATTGAAGGCCGCCCGAATCAGCGCAAACAGAAAATCAGCATCCGCCTGCACCGGTGCTTCCCTGCGCATCCGCAGCTGCAGAACCGCAGAATCCACGCCCGGCTTCGGAATGAAACATCCCGGCGGCACAATGCACACCCTCTCCGGCTCCGAATAGTAACGCACAGCCAACGACAGGGCTCCGTACTCCTTATCTTCCTCCGTTGCAAGAATCCGATCAGCCACCTCTTTCTGTACCATGACCGTGATGCTCTCGAAGAACTCCGCCTCCTGGAACAGCTGCAGCAGAATCGGTGTTGTGATGTAATACGGCAGGTTCGCCACGCACTTCAGCGGTTTTCCTCCGTTGTATTCCTCGCACACAGCCCGCAGATCTGTCTTCAGGATATCCTGGAAGAGAATCGTAACGTTATCACGATCCTCCAGCGTTGTCGCCAAAACCTTTTCCAGACTCTGATCAATCTCAACAGCAACCACGTGTCCGGCCGCCTCGGAGAGCAGCTGCGTCATGGTTCCGATTCCGGGTCCGATTTCCAGAATGCAGTCATCCTCTGTAATCTCCGCCGCCTCAATAATCTGATCCACCACGCCCCGGCTGATCAGGAAGTTCTGTCCGTATTTCTTTTTCGCCCGAATTCCGAACTGATTCAGAATTGCCATTGTCCCATGCGGGGTTGCCAGTAATTCACTCATTCTCACGCTCCTGTTAAGTCTTCCCATTATTGATGTGTAATGGCCGCTCAGATTCGATACAGCCTGTGCGCATTCTTCCAGGTTTGTTCCTTCACCTCTTCAGCCGTAATTCCCTTAATCTCCGCAATGGTCTGTGCGACATAGCGCAGATACGGGGAGGCGTTCCGTTTCCCCCGGTTAGGCTCCGGCGCCATATACGGGCTGTCCGTTTCCAGAACAATTCGCTCCAGCGGAATCCGACGCACTGTCTCCTTCAGCTTTCTGCCGTTCTTGAAGGTAACCACGCCTCCGACCCCGATATAGAAGCCCATCTGCAAAAAATCCTCCGCCAGCTCCGGACTGTAGGAATAGCAATGGATCACCCCGCCAACATCGGCCGCCCGCTCCTCCTTCAGAATCGTCAGCGTATCCGCCGCCGCATCCCGGGAGTGAATGATCACCGGCAGGTTTACCTCGCGGGCCAGCTGCAGCTGTCTGCGAAACCAATGCTGCTGCCATTCCTTCGCCGGCTCATCCCAATGATAGTCCAGCCCGATCTCGCCCACTGCAACCATCCGCGGGTGCTGCAGCCTCTTACGAATTTCCTCGATCCAATCCTCCGTCATATCTTTGCATTCCGACGGATGAATTCCCATCGCTCCGTAAATCCAATCGTACTCCTGCATCAGGTTGCAGATTATGCCCAGGCTCTCATGCGTCGAGCCGGGATCTGTCACTGCTCCGATTCCCAGTTCGCGAAAGCCCCCCAGCAGCTCTGCTCGATCCTCTGCAAAAGCATTATCATCATAGTGTGCGTGTGTGTCAAAGATCATCTGTGCGACTCCTAAAACCTTGTAACCATTCAGCGGCCGATTCACGTTGAAATCGTCAGGTGCTGAACAGTTAGAAAATCTTTTTAAATTTTTTCAAAAAAGTACTTGCCAACCCAAGGGGGCCATACTATAATAACACTTGTTCGCGAGAGCAACACAAAAAACTTAATAAAAGATATGCGCTTCTAGCTCAGTTGGTAGAGCACCTGACTCTTAATCAGGGTGTCCAGGGTTCGAGTCCCTGGAGGCGCACGCGGAGCACTGTTTTTGTGGGATGACCCATGGGGACGGTGTTTCTTTTTTGTTGAGTTTGTTTTGTCAACGTGTTATTATCGAACAAAAAGAAAGGTGCCACCGATAGACGGCTAGCTCCTTAGTTATCGAAAAACGATCGCAATGGTTGGGGAACTACTGGCGGTCGTTTTTTTGTGTGTTTCTATGTTCTTCGTCTTCCTTCTCGCGAGATAATCTTTCGATCTTCTCAACAAGTTTTCCAACTGCAACTCCAGATACAAACACTGAGAGGATGAATCCTCCCAGTGTGATGTAATCCATCATCATATTCGCATCACCCTCCTTCCTTTCGCAGTTTTCACTGCTTCGTTAAAAGGAGGGCTTCACATCCCTCCTTTTCAGAAGGGCCAGCCGCCTACCGTTATGATAGCACCTTGTCTCTTGCGAGACTTTTTTACAATACCAATTTCCCAGCTCCGTTTCAAGAACATATTTTCGATTTCATTTCTTGAACAGCGTCCCGATAATGCCTCTCCCAAGGCTTGCACCGACATTACCACCCAGCGTTTTGCCGAACTTTCCGAACATGGAGCCGCCTACGCTTTTGCCAACCTCACGCCCGATGGTTCCCGCCACTGAGCTGGAAACGGACTTGGCTGCGTTGCGGGCGCTGCGGCTCAGAGCCTTTTTCTCCTTCTCTTTTTCCTTCTCGGCCGCCGCTTCTGCCTTGGCTTTCTCCTTTTCCGCAGCCGCCTCTGCCTTGGCCTGTTCTTTTGCGCCCGCTTCCTCTGCCGCCTTCTTCTCAGCATCCGCTGCGTCCTGCAGCCCTTTTCTCTGCAGGAACTCATAGGCAGAATCCGGATCCACCGCCTTCTCGTACCGCACACACAGAACATTCTCACGGATCAGTTTGGTCCGAATCCCATCTGTGACCGGTCCCATCAGGGACTGGGGCGGCGCAACTGTTATTTTCTCTGCCACGGCAGGCACGCCGTTCTCGTCCAGGAACGAGCAAACCGCTTCCCCGACTCCCAGCTCCATGATGGTCTGATAGATATCCAGTGCCGGATTCTCACGGAAGGACTGGGCTGCTGCCTTCACTGCCTTCTGATCTTTCGGTGTATAGGCGTGCAGCGTGTGCTGAATCTTATTGCCAAGCTGGGCCAGAACATCGTCCGGAATGTCTGACGGAACCTGCGTGCAGAAATAGATACCAACGCCCTTGGAGCGAATCAGCTTGATCACCTGGCTGATCTTGTCGAGTAGTGTCTGCGGCGCTCCGCGGAACAGCAAATGTGCCTCATCGAAGAAGAACACCATCCTCGGCTTGTCCAGATCCCCCACCTCCGGCAGCTGCTCGAACAGCTCTGACAGAAGCCACAGCAAAAAGGCCGCATACAGCTGCCCGTTCTGAATCAGTGATTCCGAATCCAGAATGTGGATCATTCCTTTCCCATCCGTCCCCGTTGTAAACCAGTCCGTAATATTCAGGGCTGGCTCGCCGAAAAACATATCGCCGCCGGCGCCCTCCAGAGAGGCCAGCGCCCGGATGATAACGGCAATGGAGGCAGTGCTGATTTTGCCGTAATCTGCCTGGTATTTTGCGCGGTTCTCATCCACATAGTTCAGCATCGCCTTCAGGTCCTTGGTGTCAATCAAAAGGAGCTGTTCGCGGTCTGCAATCTGGAATACCACGTTCAGGATGTCTGACTGCAGCTCGTTCAGTCCCAGAATACGACCAAGGAGAAGCGGACCCATTTCCGAAATGGTTGTGCGCAGCGGAATTCCTTTCTTTCCGTACAGATCCCAGAAGGTCACCGGATAGCTCCGGAAAAATCCTTCATCCTCCTCCATTCCAATTGCCTGCAGCCGTGATGAGATCTTATCCCCCGGCACTCCCGGCTGGCACATGCCCGCAAGGTCTCCCTTTACATCCGCAAGGAAAACCGGCACGCCCGCCGCACTGAAGGACTCCGCGAGCCCCTTCAGCGTCACCGTCTTGCCGCTGCCGGTTGCTCCGGCAATCAGGCCATGCCGATTCGCCATTTTCAGCAGCAGCTCTGCCGGTTTCCCGTCCGCTGTACTGCCCACCCAGATTTTGCCATCCTTGAACATAACTCCCCCTCCTTGTATTGCCTTTGATCATAATCACTCGTCCAGTCTCCGCTCACAAGTCTTGGACTTTCGTCTGTATGATTCAGCAGTGTCTATTCGCATCCGCATGCGGCCGATGCACATGAAATCCCCCGGTGCCGATCAGACACATTCAGTATATCAGACATCCGGACACACTTCTGCATTTGGTCATTTTATTCACGCACCGGCATGTTATACTCGAATCCGATATATTCACTCGCTTATGATGATTAATCCGGAAAACACTTTATGAACACATACCTGATGAAAAAAGCCATGATTGAAGCCGCCATCGACCGGGGCATTCAGGAAATGGCAGACGACCCCGAGCGCAGCGTACGGCGCCTCACGGATCTCGGAAAACATTTTTCCAAAAACCGTTTCCAAGATACCATCTTCTCCGCTATGCAGAAGCTCCTCGACAACGAGCACAGCGCCTATTACGACATGGTTCATAACCTTCTGGAGAACTCCGATTCGGAGATGGTGAAGAAATTCGGCGTCAATTTCGGCTACATGAGCTGGACCTACGGAGCCTCCGAGATTCGCACACACCAGAAGGCAGATGGTGTCTCCATTCCCTGGGCAATGATGCTCCGCTACGACTCCAACGCCGAGAATGGCCTGTCAGAGGAGCTCCTTGCCCGCATGATGGAGCAGGGGCAAGACCTCGGCATCTATGCCTGGTTTCTGCGCGAATGCGGGGAGGACCTCGATTCCTATCACCTTCTAACGCTCTTAGAGCGTTACAAAGAGTGCGCCTGCGTGTGGTTCAAGAACAGCGGACGTCTCACGGCTGCCCAGATCCAGATGCTGAAGATGTGCAAAAATACAGTCGTCAGCCTCCCATTGGATGATCCGGAAACACTCCTCACCGCCTCCCTGCTGCGGGATCAGAAGATTCCCTTCGCACTCTATGTCCAGTATGGTGCCGAGCTTTCCAGAGAGTCCGCAGCGTCCTGCATGGAAGAGGTTCTGTCCAGTGAAACCGCTATGCTCTTTTTGATCGCCGAGGACGGAATCGATCCAACTGCCGGTCTGAAGATTGCCTATCAGTCCCGCCTGGATCAGAAATATCCCTGCGTGATTATGGATTATTACGGCGACGCAGAGTCCATCAGCAATGTAATCTGCGAGCACCCCTATCTGCTGGAGATTGGTGCCGACGGATGCATGATCCGTCCGGATGGCCAAAAAGGCTGCGCCTTCCCGTTCGATCTTCCCTTAAAGGAAGCTCTGGCACAGGTAATGCCGGCGTTTCCCGGGAACAACTAGGGAAACACTGATTAAAGCGTTTGCAAAATAACCAGCCAGATAACGTAGAAGACGCTTGCGCTGCCCTGATTTCTATCAAGATCGCCAGCGCAAAACATATATCATCAGACAGATGCATAGGCAAAAATCCCGCGGCACAAAAGTGCCGCGGGATTTTTAGTTACCAATTTTCTCAACAACGATTTCCATGTTTCAGACCACCGTGGACAGTTTGCGGATAACCTCTCGGATCTTCTCCATGTATTCATCCGCATCCATGTCCTTGCGGTATCCGCCGGAGAGCCAGCGAACGAGGGATGTCAGGAAGGCGTCAATGATAAACGCCAGTGTAAAATCATCATCGTCCTTCCTGCCGGCCAGGATATCCTGCAGGAAGAATTCCGCCACCGGGCGCATCACCTCCACCAGATAATCCTTAAAGGAATTCTGGCCCTCAATCTGCAGGGCTGCATGATAAAACTCTCTCTCCGAATAGAAATACCGCAGCACATCTGCCAGACAGTCCCAGCCGCTCTGGTAGTCCGTCGGATCCATTCCGCCGACAAAACCCACATAGAAAATCCAGTTCACCAGATCGTACTTGTCCCGGAAATGGTAATAAAAGCTCTTCCGGTTGATCCCGCAGTCATTGCAGATATCCGACACGCTGATCTTCTCAAATGGCCGCTGGCGCATCAACTTTTTCATCGATGCCGCCAGTGCGTTTTTGGTCAAATTGGAATCTGACACGTCACACCCTGCGTCCCGTTGACGACGCACTCCC
>CAYLUU010000018.1:27698-29535 GCA_964386925.1 uncultured Sarcina sp.
ATTTCAGCATGCATCGGACACTGATTTTACTGTATGCTGCAGCTGCCGCAGGCATCTGCGCCGGCGCCCTTGGCATCACCGTCTGCGATGCCGTCCTTCTGCAGCTTCTCAATCACCTCGCGCATGGTTCTCCAACCGAGCGTTGCACACTTCACGCGGGCCGGCATATGCGCCACATCCTCCAGAGAGGCCGCCTCATCCAGCTCTTCCTTCTCCTCATCAGATGCCGTTCCCTTGATCATCCCCATGAAGATGTCTGCCAGACGCAGTGCCTCGCTCTCCGACTGTCCGATCACAAGGTCGCACATCATATCTGCACTTGCCTGCGACACCGCACAGCCGCTCCCGTTGAAGGAGGCATCTTCAATCACGCCATCCTTTACCCGCAGCTGCAGATTGATATCATCCCCGCAGCTCGGATTCACGCCATTCAGAACAATGGTCGGATCCTGCAGATCGCACTTGTGCGTCGGATGAAGGTTATGCTCATTTACAATTTCACGATACAGCGATTTAATATCCAAGCCAGCTTCTCACTTTCCGAAGGGCCGCCGCAAAGCGCTCCACTTCTTCCTCTGTATTATAGAAATACAGACTTGCTCTCACCGTTGCATTAGCTCCCAGGAACTTCATCAGGGGCTGTGCGCAGTGGTGCCCCGCACGCACCGCTATGTGCTCCGTATCCAGAACCGATGCCACGTCATGCGGATGACATCCCTCGATATTGAAGGTCACAATGCCGTTGTGCCGCAAGGGATCCGCAGATCCATAGATTGTAATCTCCGGAACCCGGGACATCTCATCCATCAGCTGCGCCGTCAGACGATCCTCCGTTTCCCGAATCGTATCAAACCCAACCTGCTGCAGATAATCAATGGCCGCACTCAGACCGACCGCGCCGGAGGCATTCACCGTTCCGGCCTCGAACTTAGCCGGAACCTCAGCATAGGTCGCACTCTGACGCTCTACGTATTCGATCATTTCACCGCCTGTCAGGAACGGCGGCATCTCCTCAAGGAGCTCCATCCTTCCGTACAGGCAGCCGATTCCCATCGGCGCCAGCAGCTTATGTCCCGAGAAGGCATAGAAGTCACACCCCAGTTCCTGCACATTCACTGCCATATGCGGCGTTGCCTGCGCGCCGTCAACCACGCAGACTGCTCCGTGCTCATGCGCAAGCTGTGCTGCCAGCTTCACCGGATTCGTAACGCCCAGCACATTGCTCACGTATCCCAGCGAAACAATCTTCGTCCGATCCGTGATCTTGCTGCGCAGCTCCTCCTCCGACAGTGTTCCGTCCATAGAAGGCTCCAGGTAGACCAGCGTCGCGTTCTTCTGCCTGCATACCATCTGCCAGGGCAGGATGTTGGAGTGATGCTCCATCACCGAGATAACAATCTCATCGCCCTCTTCCACATGGCTAAGGCCATAGCTGTAAGCCACCAGATTCAGAGACTCCGTCGTATTCCGGGTGAAAATAATCTCGCCGTCCTGCCGGGCTCCGATGAGCGCTGCCGCCTTGCGGCGTGCCTGCTCATATTCCTCCGTCGCCTCGATGCTCCAGCCATACAGTCCGCGCAGGGGATTGGCATTGCAGGTGTTGTTGAAGCGTTCCATGGCCTCCATGACACAGGTCGGCCGCTGCGTTGTAGCCGCGTTGTCAAAATAAATGACATCACTCCCTGCCAGAATCGGAAAATCCTTCCGATATTCATTACCCAAATGTGTCGTACTCAATGGTGTATTGTCTCCCATATTGCCCATAACGTCATTTCCGCAGTCCTCACCTGGGTTTTCCGTAGGAAAATCGAGATGCGGTGCTAAATAATCACATCAT
>CAYLUU010000019.1:0-12360 GCA_964386925.1 uncultured Sarcina sp.
AGGTGTTCCTGCGGTGCAGCTGCTGGGTATTGAACCGTCTGGTATAGGATCACGTTACTGACTAGCGGCGGTAAGATGATGTGGAACAATTAGAGTTTGACAGAACAGGGATTGTTGCACATAATATATGACAATTCAGTCGCTGCAATAGAGATATACGAAAGATGAATGGCATTTTAGATCATGGGAATGCGACGGATTGATTTTGTACCGAATCAGTCGAGAACTGAATGAGGACGATAAAATCATAGATGAAATGTGCAAAGGCGTACAGAAAGAAATTTCTTTCTGTACGCCTTTTCTGTATATCTGCACAGCAAAACTGATATACAGCATATACGCAGGGAGGAGATGCATATGGATTTTACAAAGCTACAGTTACTCGACCGAAAGGAGAACATCAACGAGCTGTTGGCACGTTATGGCGTGAAGTTCGGGATTTATAAAAATCACACCTTCCATGAGCAGCTGTTCCCTTTTGACCCGATTCCGCGGGTGATCGAAAAGGCGGAATTTGATTACCTGGAGAAGGGACTGCAGCAGCGGGTGACGGCGCTGAACTATTTTATCCAGGATATCTATCATGACAAGAAGATCATTAAGGACGGCGTGGTGCCGGAGGAGTTCGTTTATGCCGGCAGCGGCTATATGGCGCAGTGTGAGGACGTGACGCCGCCGAAGTCCGTGAGCCCGCACATCTCTGGTATCGATCTGGTCCTTGGCAAGAACAATGAATGGTACATTCTGGAGGATAACCTGCGGGTCCCGTCAGGTGCCTCCTATCCGTTGATCGCTCGTGATCTGGAGCGGCGTGCGGCACCGGATACCTTCCACGACGTGCCGATCGAGGACAATCGCGATTATCCGAAGCTCCTGCGGCAGGTGATGGATTATGTGAGCACGGGTGGTATTCCGGTTATCCTGACGCCGGGACGATACAATGCTGCGTACTTTGAACATTCCTACCTGGCAGAGCAGACGGGGGCAGTGCTGGTGAACGGGCACGAGCTGGTGGTGGAGAATGACCATCTGTATTTCGTGGACTACTCAGGACGCAAACAGCAGGTCGGCGTGGTGTATTCCCGAATCTCCACGGAGTATCTGGATCCACTGAATTTCAATCCGGAGTCTCTTATCGGTATTCCGCATGTCTATGATGTGTACCGCAAGGGAAACGTTGCCATCATGAACGCGCCCGGCAACGGCGTGGCGGATGACAAGGGCATTTATTACTTCGTGCCGAAAATGATTAAGTATTATCTGAACGAGGATGCGATCCTGCAGAATGCTCCAACGTATCTGCCGTATTACGAGGATGATATGAAGTTCGTCCTCGAGCATTTCGACCGGCTGGTGCTGAAGGATGTGGCCGAAGCTGGCGGGTATGGCGTTGTTTTCGCCAACAAGATGACGGCGCAGGAGAAGGAGGACTTCATTGCACTGCTAAAGCGGGAGCCGCGGCGTTTCATCGCACAGGAGGTCATTGATTTCCAGGACATCGACATCATGGATCGCGGAGGTCTGGCGCCTCGTAAAGCGGACCTGCGGGCTTTCGTTCTCATGAGCGATGAGGCGCGCGTCTGGAAGAGCGGTCTGACCCGGTATTCCACGAATCCGGATTCGTTCATCGTGAATTCATCCCAGGGAGGAGGTTTCAAGGACACATGGGTATTATCTCGTTAGCGCAAAAAGAGAGCATTCTCTGGCTCGGGCGTTACACCGAGCGCGTGTATACAACCATTCGCTTTTTTGCACCGTATTATGACCGGATGATTGACAGTCCGGAGGACATGCATCAGGATTTCTGCGCGAAGCTGGAGATCCCGGACATCTATGAGAGCCGGGAAGATTTCCTGAGACGGTACTGCTTTGACAGGGAAAATCCGGATTCCATCGCCAGCAACCTCGTGCGCGCCTACGATGATGCCATTGTACTGCGTGAGATGCTGGGAACAGAGACGCTGTGCTATGTGCAGCTGGCTCTGTATGAGATGCAGAAGGCGGCGGCATCGGAGGCACCGATGATGGAACTGCAGAAGGTGATGGACAACATCGTAGCCTTCTGGGGCAGCGCAGATGATTCCATTGATGAGATCCAGGTTCGTGATATCCTTGTAACGGGCCGGCGCATCGAGCGCGTGGATCTGTACGCGAGACTCCGTGTCGGCAGAGAGGAGATACGACGCTTTGTGATGCGTCTGGCATCGCGGCTCAAGCGTTCCGGACTGCCTTATGATCCGAAGCTCCTGGAGCAGATGATGATGGATGCCTCGCTTCCGGAACCGGATTACGCAGGGATCATCCGGGAGGTTGAGAGCCTGTAGATAGCAGGGAACCAAAGTCCAAGGGTTCGGAGGAGGATTGCCTACGCGGGAAGCGCGCAGCAGTCCGATATCGGATCAGGGAATATGGATTTCAGGCATTGGGGAAGCGTCTGCAACAAAGACGGATATGAGAGAAAGAGAATATGATCCGCATGGAGGTGCGCTGGATGGGAGAACGCACTTCCGTTACCGGATGGAGCTGACTTTCGAGAGCACGGCGGAGCAGCATCACTATACATTAAAGTGTCTGCCGGAATCGAACCTTCGGCAGCAGATTATAGAATTGGAGACACAATTGCTTCCGGCCGGGTGTTCCTGGGAATCCAGGGATACCTTCGGCAACCGGGAGCTTTTGGGCGTGATTGAGGAGCCGCATGCGTATTTTCGTGTGGAGGTTGAGGGCGAGGCGATTCTGCCGGCTCGGGGAAGTGAAGGAGAGATAGCGGTTAGGAAATCAGCTGGAGAAGTTGAGGCTGACTTCTCTGTGTCTAAAAGCGAATGTGCGGATGAATATGCGGATGCGATAAGCGAAGAGGAGACTGGTGCCTCTGTGTGGATGATCGATGGAATCGAGTTGTATCCCGAGGAGCGGGTGCAGAAGGAGAAGCTCGGGATCTATCGATATCCGACGGCGCTGACACGGCCCGGAGAACGGATACGGGGATATTATGAGGATCTGGCTCATTTGGAAACGAGAACGCCGTTGGATGAAAATATGGACATTAGATGCGAGGAGCATTCTGCAGAGTTACAGAAAGATGTGACCTGCAGGGGAGAAACGGCTGGGGCTGAGGACCGGAATCGTGTGACCAGGCAGGCGCAGACAGCTCTTCGTCTGATGCATGCGCTGCACCGGGACTTTCGGTATCAGAAGGCAGCAACGAACGTGTCAACAACGGCCGAGGAGGCCATGGAGCGGGGCGCCGGTGTCTGCCAGGATTATGCGCACATTTTCCTGAGCCTCTTGCGGCTCGCGGGAATTCCCTGCCGATATGTGACCGGTATGCTCCAGGGCGAGGGCGAGAGCCATGCCTGGGTAGAGGCTGCATTGGGAGAGTACTGGTATGGACTGGATCCTACCAATGACTGCGCAGTGGCCGGCAGCCATGTGAAGATTGCGTCGGGACGGGATTACTCTGATTGCAGAATCAGCCAGGGGGTATTCTACGGCGGGGGAGAGCAGCGGCAGAGCATACAGGTATCGGTGCAAACACAGAGTGAGCAGTAAGAGCGAGTGAACTGCGGGAACATCACGTGAGCCAAAGGAGAGCTGCGTAGCAGCGGTTTTGTGATGGGCTGTATTGTTACAAGAATAGATACGAATAGAAATGATTCGAAAAGGATGTAATTCTCTGTAGAAACGGGAAGATAGGCGTGGGTAAAAGAGAGTAAGAGGATACGTAATGATTGAGACAATAACGAGTGTGGAGCTGCCGGTCTGCGAGCGGCTCATGATTCGCAAACAGCGGCTGACAGGCGGCAAGGGCAAGCGTATTTCCATCGTGACCGGCGTACATGGGGATGAACTCGAGGGGCAGTTCGTGGCCTACGAGCTGTCACGAAGGCTCCAGGCAGAGCCGGAGAATATCTGCGGAACGGTGGATATCTATCCGGCAATGAATCCGCTGGGAATTGATACCATCATGCGCGGACTGCCGGGCTTTGACCTGGATATGAACCGAATCTTCCCGGGATCGGAGGACGGCGACATGAACGAGCACATCGCCGATGAGATCCTGTGTGACCTGTGCGGCTCGGATCTCGTGGTGGATATCCATGCCAGCAACATTTTCCTGACGGAGATGCCGCAGATTCGCATCAATGAGCTCCACGAGCAGCGGCTCCTGCCATATGCGGCTCAGATGAATGTGGATTTCATCTGGGTGCATGGGAACTCGACGGTACTGGAGTCCACGCTAGCCTATAGCCTGAACAGTCGGAATACACCGACCCTTGTGGTGGAGATGGGCGTCGGCATGCGCATTACAAAGGAGTATGGTCAGCAGCTGGTAGACGGCATCCTCCACACCATGAAGCGGATGGGCATCTGGAAGGGCGAGGATCGCGAAGTGCGCAAGCCCCTAGTCTGCAATCAGCCGGATGGGGTGGATTTCCTGAACGCGCCGGTGTCCGGAATCTTTATCAAGGAGAAGGAGGTCGGAACACATGTCACGGCCGGAATGCAGCTGGGGACACTGGTGGATCCGCTCTCCGGGCAGGAGCTGTGCGCAGTAAAGGCAGAACATGACGGCCTTCTCTTCACCACACGGGAGTACCCGGTGGTACAGGTGGGATCGCTGATGGCAAGGATTCTGCGACAGTGAGTATTGTCATACATGAGAGTATTGATGTTTTTCCGTATCGTCATGTAAAAGAACCATTTGACTCTAATATCATGACGCATGATGAGTACACATAACAGCAGAAAAGAGAGAATCATGGAGAAGACGACAATATATTCTTTTCATTCTCTGTACAGGGATGATTTTAAGGTAGAGGGCTTTCGATTTGGCAGCGGCGAGAAGGCGTTGTGCGTCGTGGGGAGCCTACGCGGCAACGAATACCAGCAGATGTACACGGCGGCTCATCTGGTGGCACGGCTGAAGGAGCTGGAGGCGAAGGGAAAGCTGACAGAGGGCAAGGAGATACTGGTGATCCCGTGCGGCAATCCGGCCTCACTGAACATCAAGAAGCGCTTCTGGTCCATCGACAACACCGACATCAACCGCATGTTCCCAGGCTACGATCAGGGCGAGACGACGCAACGCATCGCGGGCGGCATCTTCGACGGCATCAAGGATTATCAGATGGGCATCCAGTTCGCTTCCTTTTACATGAAGGGCTCGTTCCTGCCGCATATCCGCATTATGAAGACCGGATTCGAAAATACCGAGCTGGCGGCCAAATTCGGCCAGCCCTACATCATGGTGCGAAAGCCCAGGCCCTTTGATACCACGACACTGAATTACAACTGGCAGATCTGGGAGACGGAGGCATTCTCTCTCTATACGACGAATACGGAGACGGTGAACCGGGAGAGCAGTCATCAGGCCATATCTTCAATCCTGCATTTCATGGCAGAGACGGGATTGATTCATGACCTTGATCTGGAAGAGGAGATGGCCTACAGCGGATACCGGCCGGTGGAATCCCGGATCGTGGGAGATGACGGGTTGGTGACGGTGCGCTCGCCACGGGCCGGATTTTTCCATGGGTATGTGAGACCTGGAGATCATGTGGAGATGGGTCAGGTGTTGGCACAGATCGACAGCACACTGGATGCAGAGCTTCTGACCGAGATCGTTGCACCGGCAGCGGGAGTAATCCTGTTCGCCCATACCGAGAATGTGACCTATTCGAACTCGGCGGTGTTCAAGATCGTGGCGGAGTGATACGATGTGTCGCTGATGAAAACGCTTCTTTCGTCGGATTGGCGCCCGGCTGGTATTTTTCTTTGCGAATGATACGCTGAATGGGTAGAATAGTGGAGTGTAAGACAATATTCAGACCATGAGACTATGATTGAGGAAAGCGTATTGAGCGTGTTGCAGAGCGGACAGGAGCATATCGGAACAGTCGGAGTGAGCGGAGCAGCCGGGATGGGAGATCCTGCGGTTGGAGCAGGAACCGGAGCATCCAGAGTACAGGTAGAAGAGGACCTGAAGCTGGTGTCTGAGATGCTGCGTGCTCTGCAGCCGGTGCTGCAGGATCTGTCCGAGCGGTACGGCGTTGGCTGTCAGTCCATCGCGGATGCCCGGTTCTGGAAGCGGTTCATGGGCTTTGCGGGATCGAGCAGGCTGATTACGCCGAGCCTTTTGACGGCAGAGGCCTTTAACGAAGTTGATCCTGCTCTGGTACAGATGCGGCGCCTCAGCAAAGAAATTCGCCGGATGCATTCAGCATTATCGGCTGATTTCTCGGAGGATATCTTTCGGATTGATGGAGAGACGTGGCATGAGAAACTGACGCAGCAATTCAGCGCAGGCCCTTCGCGGCTTTTGAGCAGCGAATACAAGCAGATGATGAAGGAGCTTCGCCAGTGCCGCAGAGATTGGGAGAAGCCGTCCTACGAGACAGCCGTGAAGTGGACGAAGCAGCTGATGCAATACCAGCTGCGCCTGAAGGAATACCGACGGACGGAGAAGCCGATACTGCAATATCTGGGACCGGCCTACCAAGGCGTGGAATCCAACTGGCAGTACCTGTCCGAACAGATGGATGAGTTGTATGAACTGCTGAATGCACAAATTTACTGGGGATGCATTCCTAAGACGGAGGATCTTGCGAAGGAGCAGACGGTGTTCCGTGCCTATCGGGAGAGACTGGAAGGGACGCTTTCGATCTGTACGGAAGAGAGAGTGCAGCGGACAGCGGGATATTTTGACCCTTCGGTGCTGGATGTGCTGTATGGCTCTGCGGCGCAGGTGCGCGAGCAGCTGGATCAGTATCTGTGGGCAATGGTACAGGAGGACGCGGCTTCGGCTGTGGCACAGGCCAACCAGAGCGCCGGGGGACAGTATGCTGCAGGCGGATGGAGCGGACCGAACGGATTAGATTTAAACGGATCAGAAGGTGCGGCCGGTGCAGATGGTCAGCAGGCGGGCACTGCAGGAGAGTCAGAAAACGGAGCGGCAGTGGGGGCGAATGCTGCAGCTGAATTAAGTGAATCAGATGGATTAGATGGAGCAGGTGCATCCGGGACGGAATCGGATGCAGCAACGCAGAGCGGCAGAATGCGCTGCCGGTTCCAAACCTACCGGATGGCGAACCTGGAAGAACTGCGGGATTATTATTATGCAGGTGATCTGCAGGGCTTTGTGAAGGGCATTCTGGCGACGGAAGCACCGCTGTCGGAGGAACTCCTTCTGAAACGAATTGTCTGGTGGTTTGGCCGGGAGAAGGTGACAAGTGCAGTTCTGAATGAATTCAGCCGTCAGATGGCAGGCTGTGAGCAGCAGGGAATGCACCGCAGGCACGGTTTCCTCTATCTGGATGAGGAACAGGGCGGCCCGGAGATCACGCTGCGAATTGCAGGAGAGCTGCACCGCGAGATTCGTCTGATTGCTCCGGAGGAGCTGGCAGCCGGCATGCGGGTCATTCTGAAGCTGAACGGCCCGATGACGCGGGAAGAGCTGTATGAGGCGCTGGCCGAGGAGTGCGGCGGGCAGCTGAGTAAGGGCGTGACACGGCACCTGGACAGCGCGTTAGAGCTGCTCGGTGGTCAGATGGTGACCTCGGGTGACCAGATCGCACTGCTCGCATCGGAGCGGTAGGAAAGATTGTTATAGAAGAAGATCCCACGTAATCGGATACCTCAGGAAAAGCTGATTAAATCAGTATTTTCCTGAGAGAATGTCAGATTATGTGGGATCTTTTATAGTTGTATAAATGGCTTGTGGTGCCAGAGCGGATTTGCAAGTGATGTCCTGATAGTCAGGATGGATCTTGTAAATAGTGTCCTGACGTGAGCTGTAACGGAACAATCACAGAAGGCGCAGGAGGTATTCCTTCACTTGTTCCAGAGAGCTTTCTTTCCACGCTTCTGCCTCCGCTGTTTGGGCAAACGGGACGACGAGCGCAAGGTCCATGTGCGTCCCTTCGGCGTAGCCGTCCGGCTCGGTGCTGAAAAAGTACTGGTTCCACACATCCTCAGCTGCATCGCGGAAACGATCCGGCTCGAGATAGATCATTTTCCTGCGCTCCTCTGCAAGAAAGGCTCTGGCAGAAAGCGGTGCCAGCAGCTGGTACTCATTCTCTGGAATATTGGTAAAAATTGCAGGGAGCGGTGTGAGCTCCAGACGCTCATCGCCGCGGACAATCTGCAGACCAACGGATTCGAAATCTACCTTCTCTTCTGTGAAAATAAGCTTCAGCAGCACACCGGTATCGGTATACAGGTGGACGCGCTGATAGTCGGTATCAAAGATAAAGTTTCCCAATGAATAGAAGATTGCCTTTCCATTGTCAAAGAGCTCATAGTTCTCCGGAACATGCGGATGATGTCCGACAACGACATCAGCTCCCAGCTCCAGAAAGCGAAGATATCGCTCGCGGGTGTAGGGATTGGGCATGCCGGCAAACTCCTCTCCGCCGTGGGAGACGATGACGCACCAGCGGCATCTCGACTTAATCTCCTTGATGCGCTGCGCGATGGCATCCAGATTGTCCCAGCGGAAGATGCCGGGGGCCGTCTCGGTGGCAGGGATGCATTCTGTCTGATAGGCAACGCAGAACATGCCGATGCCGCCGGCCTCATCAAGATAAATGGGCTCGGAAGCCTCGGTTTCATTCATGCCGGCACCCATGGTCTGACAACCCATGGCAGCAGCGAGCGAGATGGTGCTCTCGACACCTGCTCTTCCGGCGTCCATCGTGTGATTGTTGCCGATGCTCCAGATGTCAGCATGAATGTCCTGCAGGACACGAGCGGCTTCAGGATCCATACTGTGGAAGAAAATGCCGTGAGAACCATTATCCTCTGCCTGAATCAGAGGCCCCTCTACATTGGCGACTACGTGATCCGCACTGTGAAAAAAGTCCAGCAAAGCCGGTGACAGCAGCTCCGGATCCTCCCAACGTCTGTCCATATACCGGTCAAAGCCGATGTCGCCGGTGAAGAGGATAGAAGTCTTTTTCTTCTGATTAAAATCATTCTGCATTGCGATAACTCCCTGATCATATGTACTCATTCGCTACGATTATATTCCTGCAGGCAAGGGGTTGCCAGCGGCTCATGCATATGTCCTTGCTGTGCATGAGCATGCCAGCGACAGGGTGGCAGGGTGTGCGCAGACGCGACCCTGCGGAACGTGTAAAGGGACGAAATCCCGGTTGGCTGGAGCGACAGCGTATAGGGACGAGTACAGGACTGAGGAGAACGATGTGTGCGGGGGAGCCAACCCCGGCGCTGTTCTCCAGCTCTGTAATGGTGAGAAATCTGTACATTTAGAGTCGCAGGGCCCAGCGGCGCGCAGCCCCTGACGCTCTGTCGCTGGTGGGCGTCTGCGCAGCAAGCACATGTCATAATTTGACATTGTGCACAAAATAGATTGCATTGTGAGAGTTTTTATGAGTTATTTCTGATGACTTGCGATGTATAATAGTGCAAAGTTATCAGGAGTAAAACACTATGGAACGGAATGTATTTCTCGAAAATCTGGAACCATGCACATTGGACAGTTACCTGCAGTATAACGGAGAGTCCCGCGAGAACCTTGGGAAAGAGCTGCCGGTACTGGTATATCGCATGCTGGAATATTCCATGAAGGAAGAACTGCAAAGGCGCTACGGCAGGGAGGAGCAGATTGCGGTCTTCCGCGGTGCCGGCAGGTTGGCCGGGGAATATTTTGCAAGGCATTATCTGAATCTGGAGCAGCCGACGGATGCCTTTGTCGGGGAACTGCAGATCCGCATGGAAGAGTTCAAGATCGGAATCCTGCGGATGGAGAGCTTGGATGAGGAGAGCGGAAAGGCGGTTCTGACGATCGCAGAGGATGCGGACTGTTCGGGGCTGCCGATTCTGGGGGAGACGGTCTGCAATTTTGACGAAGGATTTATTGCCGGTGTGTTGTCGGTGTATACAGGGAAATCGTACGAAGCTACGGAGATTGATTGCTGGGCAACCGGAGACCGGGTGTGCCGGTTCTGTGCGGAGGTGAAGTGAGTTATGTCAGAGCGGGAAGAGCGGAATTGTAACCTGCTGTTCGATTATCTGCGCAGCATTCTGTATGATCCACAGGCGAAGGACCTGGACATCATGGAACTGGACGAACCGTATCGGAGGCTGGGATGGGGACTGCAGTTCCTCAATCACGCGGTATGGGAGATGCAGTCCTATTCAGAATCGCTTGCAAGAGGCAATCTGTCGGTGACACCGCCGCCGCGGGATAATTTTCTGTGCGAGAATCTGAAGGGGGTGCATGCGAATCTGAATCACCTGACCTGGCAGGCCAAGCAGGTAGCCAAAGGAGATTATTCGCAGAAGGTTTCCTATCTGGGCGAGTTCTCGACGGCCTTCAATACAATGACGGCACAGCTGGAGGAGAGGGAATCGAAGCTGAAACAAGAAATCTTCAAGGAGAAGATGGAACGGGACCTGCTGGAGCTGGAGGCGCACATGGATCCGCTGACAGGAATCGGCAACCGCAACCGGTTCCAGAATGTGATGGATATCCTGCTGAAGGGAGAGACAGCGCTTACCTTCTGCTACTGCGATCTGGATCAGTTGAAATACGTCAATGATCATTTCGGTCATATCGAGGGCGACCGTTATCTGTGCGGCTTTGTGAGCCTGGTGCAGGAGAACATCCGCGATGACGATGTGTTCACGCGGATCGGCGGAGACGAATTCGGCCTCATTCTGCGGGACTGCGACGAGACGGTTGCACATCGAAAGATGGATTGGATCCAGAAGAAATTCATGGAGGACCATTCTGCCGGATACGATCGTAATTTCAGCTATGGCATCATCCATTTGCCGGAGGGGGAACATAAGATCACATTGAATGAGCTGCTGCATCAGGCGGATCAGGCCATGTATGAGCAGAAGCGCCAGCACAGAGAGGACCGCGAGCAGGCAGATGCAGACGATCAGATGTCATAATGAGCAATGATGCAGATAAAAAATTACTTACAACATGCCTCGAAGTTCATATATAATGACAGCCGCTTGAATTTTTTGAGTTAAACGATTTTGAAAAGGCGGCGAAAATATGGAAAACGAATTATTCGAGAAGATGCCGATACCGAAGGCATATTTCAAGCTGGCGCTCCCGGTCGTGATCGGCATGGTGGTGAGCCTGATTTATAACCTGGCGGATACCTGGTTCATTGCAAGAACCGGCAGCACGGAGCTGGTAGCCGGGGTGTCACTGTGTGCTCCGGTGTTCACGTTGATGGTTGCGTTCAGTGATATTTTCGGACTGGGCGGGAGCAACCTGATCTCCAGAATGCTGGGGCAGAAGGATCGGGAGAGCGCGGCACGCGTGAGTTCGTTCAGCATCTATGGAGCGATCGGCTTTGGATTTGTGACAGAGGCTGTCATGCTGCTCCTTAGGACCCCGATTCTGCACCTTCTGGGAGCGGCAGAGGATACGATGCCGTACGCTATGTCATATTATACGTGGCTGGTGATCGGTGCGCCGATCATCATTCTGAATGTCGTGCCGGGGAACCTCCTGCGAACAGAAGGCCTGTCGGGAGCGGCCATGATCTGCACCGTAATCGGCGCGGTATTGAATATTGTACTGGATCCGATCTTCATCTTCCTGTTCGGCATGGGAGCAGGCGGCGCGGCTCTTGCAACAGTGCTGAGCAACCTGATCTCAGATATCCTGCTGCTCTACATGATAAAGAGCAAATCTGCAAATCTGTCAATCAAACCAGCTGACTGCAGGGTAAACGGAGAAATGCTCCGCAGCATCTTCTTCATCGGCATTCCGGCCTCCACGACGAACATGATGCAGTCACTGGCAGTCCTTCTGACCAATCGTTGTCTGGTTGCCTACGGAACGGATAAGGTTGCGGCACTGGGAATTGCCATGAAGGTTAATATGGTGAGCACACTGGTTCTGGTGGGCTTTGCCTTCGGCATTCAGCCGGCCTTTGGATACTGCTATGGTGCAGGCAACCGGAAGCGGCTGAAGGAGTTCGTTGCATTTGATTTCAAGGTACTGATTTCGCTGGCTGCGGTATTCCTGGCCATTGCCTGCCTGTTCTCGAGACAGATTCTGCAGGTGTTCATGAGCGATGCAGATGTTGTAACGGCAGGTATGACCATACTGCGCTGTCTGATGATCTCGGCCCCGGCAGTAGGTGTCGTGCTGGCACTGACCACATTGTTCCAGGCAGAAGGCAAGGCTCTTCCGGCATTGATTCTGGCAATCAGCCGGCAAGGTGTTGTTCTCATTATCTGTCTGTACGGTTTGCGCGCTGTGCTGGGATATATGGGAGTCCTGATCGCACAGCCGGTCGCCGATGTACTGACCATGGGGATCGGCGCATGGCTCATGTGGAGAGGAAGAGATAACAAGTGAGC
>CAYLUU010000019.1:12460-28742 GCA_964386925.1 uncultured Sarcina sp.
CTGCGGAAAATCCAGATCAAAATCTCACTCTGATAATTGACACAAAGTTTAGTGATAGTATAATCATCAACGGACCAAAAGTTTAGCAACAGAATATTCAAGGTTTATTAACAGACGTCCTGGAAAAGAGGCAACCGCATCATGGAACAGGAACAGATCAACGAACAAATCGGCTGTAAAATCAAAGACCTGCGCAATCGCAATGGCCTGACCCAGCAGGAGCTGGCAGATCGGACGGAATTAACCAAAGGTTTCATCTCCCAATTGGAACGAGGACAGGTATCCCCCTCTGTGGTGACCCTGCTGGATTTGATCGAATGCCTTGGCTCAACACCTTCGGAATTTTTCAAGGAAGGTGCCGAAGAGCAGGTGGTATTCAAGGAACAGGATTATTTTGAAAAGGTCGACGAAGGGATTGGCAGCAGGCAGTGGCTGGTACCGCCCGCACAGAAATTCCAGATGGAGCCGCTCCTGGTGGTAATCGAACCGCACCAGTCACTGGAAGAAGACAAACCTCATACCGGCGAAGAATTCGGCTATGTCATCAGCGGTCGGCTGAACGTGTGTCTGGGAGATAAGGTCTACCGGGTAAAGGCGGGAGAGAGCTTCTACTATCGGACAACCAAACGCCATCAGATCGCAAACCCAGGGAATCGACCGGCGAAATTCCTCTGGATCAGTACACCTCCGGAATTTTGATCATAAACAGATATAGAAAGGATCATTATGGATACGCAGAACATCATCGAACTCAGACACGTAACCAAGTCCTTCAGCGACGGCTTCACTGCTGTAGAGGACTTCAATCTGGAGGTTCGCCGCGGAGAATTCGTCACTTTTCTGGGACCCTCCGGCTGCGGCAAGACGACAACGCTGCGTATGATCGCAGGGTTCGAGCTGCCGACCTCAGGCGAGATTCTGCTGGACGGCAAATCAATCACCAACCTGCCGCCGTATGAGCGGCCGATCAATACAGTGTTCCAGCGGTATGCCCTGTTCCCGCACATGAATATCTATGAGAATATTGCCTTTGGTCTGAAACAGAAGAAGACACCAAAAGATGTCATCGAACATAAGGTGAAAAAGGTCCTCTCTCTGGTGGATCTGGAGGGCTTTGAAGAGAGAAATGTGGCGACTCTGTCCGGCGGACAGCAGCAGCGTATTGCCATCGCCCGCGCTCTGGTGAATGAGCCGGAGATCCTGCTCCTCGATGAGCCGCTGGGTGCTCTGGATCTGAAGATGCGGCAGGAGATGCAGATCGAGCTAAAGGATATGCACCAGAAGCTGGGCATCACCTTCATCTATGTCACGCACGATCAGGAAGAGGCACTGACCATGTCTGACAAGATCGTTGTCATGAGCGAGGGTCATATCCAGCAGATCGGTACGCCGGAGGATATCTACAATGAACCGAAGAACGCCTTTGTGGCCGACTTCATCGGAGAGAGCAATATCTTCAGCGGCATCATGACCGGCAAGCTGAAGGTTCGCTTCTGCGGCGGAGAATTCGAATGCGTGGATGATGTAGCAGAAGGAACGCATATTACAGCCGTGGTGCGCCCGGAGGATGTGGAACTGACACAGCCCGGCCAGGGAACCATTCAGGGAACGGTAACATCCGTTATTTTCAAGGGAATCCATTACGAAATAACGGTACAGTCCGGCCGAAATGAGATGGTGATCCAGTCTGTGAAATCTGCCAAGGTTGGCGAACGTGTCGGAATGCGGCTGGAGCCAGACAGCATTCATATCATGGTGGCTGAGGATCACACGAATATTTTCCCGGTAGACATTAACCGGGATTATCGACTGGCCTACAACGATCAGCTGCTGCATGCCAGCCTGACGAAGCTCATCAAGGGCGGACGCCGTCTGGAGGACGGGACGCTCGTAGACGGCAACGGAGAAGCCATCGATCTGAATCGTACGAAGGTCATGGCGTCCATTCAGCCAGGTGACATCGAGATGACGGATAACCAGGAAGAGGGTCTTGTACAGGGACACATCAGCAACCTGATCTATCAGGGCGATCACTACCTGTATGTTATCCATTCCGAAATGGAACAGGACTTTGTTGTGTACGATGAGGATCTCTGGAACATGGGAGACCGCGTCGGCCTGATCATGCCGGTGGAGAAGATGACCTTTACGCTGAAGAAATAAAAGCAAGCGGCCAATTCATGTCAATACGATCAAACTATACGAGGTGACGAGCATGCACTTTAAATTCACAAGAAAATCCCTGTGCATCCCTTATGCGGTTTATTTGCTGCTCTTCGTGGTGGCGCCGCTTCTGGTGCTGTTCTACTATGCCTTCACCAATGGCTCCGGACAGTTCACCATCTCCAATTTCACAGGGTTCTTCACAGATCCGAATGCACTGGGAACATTGTTCTACAGCTGCGCCATTGCTGTCGTGACGACGCTGGTCTGTCTCTTGCTGGCCTATCCCATTGCCTGCATCCTGGCCTTCAGCAAGCTCAAGGCCAAGTCGGCAATTGTCATGATCTTCGTGCTGCCGATGTGGATTAACTTCTCCCTGCGCATTACGGCACTGAAGGAAATCCTGACGGTGTTCGAAGGAAATCTTGCGCTGTATCCGTTCTTTAATGCGGTGGTGGGTATGACCTATGATTTCCTGCCCTTTATGATCCTGCCGATCTACACGACGGTTTCCCGCCTGGACGGAGCGCTGCGCGAGGCGGCCATGGACCTTGGGGCGAATGAGCGGGAGACCTTCCTGCGTGTGACACTGCCGCTGTCGGTGCCCGGTATCATGAGCGGCATTTCCATGGTGTTCCTGCCGGCCATGACGAACTACGTTGTGCTCGACATGCTGTACAACAGTACCTACATCATGGGCAGTCTGATCGGCAGTTATTTCTCAGCCTACAACTGGAACGGCGGCTCGATGATCGCACTGATCCTGCTGGGAATCATCTGTCTGTTCACCCTGCTGACCGACTCCGGCGAGGAGAATACGAACCGCGGAGGTGCCCTGCTGTGAATACGATACGCAAAACAGGAAAGTGGATTTACCTGATCCTCGTGCTGATGTTCATCTACCTGCCAATCCTGATTCTGGCGGTATACAGCTTTACCGATTCGACGAACATCGGTGCCATTCGCGGATTTTCCCTGCAGAATTACATCACGCTGTTCACGACCGACGAGCTGCGTCATATGATCGGCGGGACACTCCTTCTGGCTGTGGGGGCCGCCGCGATCGCAACGGTTCTGGGAACGATGGGCGCCATCGGTGCTTTTTATTCGAAAGAGCGTGTGAGCAAGGCGATCTCGACCATGAATCAGGTGCCGGTGGTCAATGCGGACGTTGTGACCGGCTTCTCCATTTGCATCCTGCTGGTGGTGGTGCTGCAGGTCAGCAAGGACACATTTATCCCGTTGGTAGCCGGACATGTGACATTGTGTGCACCGTTCGTATATCTGGCCGTTCTGCCGAAGATCAAGCAGATGGATTCCAGCCTGTATGAGGCAGCACTGGATCTGGGAGCAACTCCGTTCCGTGCTCTGATGGACGTTGTCATTCCGCAGCTGGTCCCTGGAATTGTGTCTGGATTTGCACTGGCGATCACGCTGTCGCTGGATGATTATTTCATTGCAACCTATACAAAGCCGGCAACCTTTGACACTATCAGCACCTATGTGGTGAATGCAACCAAGGGCTCGCAGACGGCCGTCAAGACGGCGCTGTGGGCGCTGTCAACGGTGATTTTCCTGGCTGTTATTGTCATTGTGGCAGGATGGAATCTGTATCAATCCAGATCGCAGAATCCGGGCGAGAAGACCAAGGGGGTGCAGGAATGAGGAGAAGAGCCCTACATGGGATCCATGGAATTGGACTGGCTGCGCTTCTGGCCGGGAGCAGCGCACTCGGCGCGGTGAGCACCGGAATCGCCGGCGGCGTTGTGCCGGCTGAAGCGGCGGAGAATTCGACGAACGAGAAAACCGTGACGCTGCGGATCTGCAGCTGGGAGGAGTATATCGATACCGGCGACTGGGATGAGGAGGACACCATTGATCTGCCCAGCGGGGATATCTTCGCTGAGAACTCCATGGTTCAGGACTTTGAAGAGTGGTATGCGGAGAACTACGGCGTGAAGGTGAATGTGGAATACTCCACCTTCGGTACGAACGAGGATCTCTACAACATGCTGACGCTGGGCGACACCTTTGATCTGGTCTGCCCGTCGGAATACATGTTCATGAAGCTCATCAGTGAGGATAAGCTGGTGCCGCTCTCCGATGAATTTTTCGATGAGTCGGTGGAGAACAACTATTATATCAAGGGTGTGTCACCCTATTTGCGGAACATCTTCGAGACAAAAGAGATTGACGGAGAGCCCTGGGCCAAATATGCGGCAGGCTACATGTGGGGCGTGACCGGAATTGTGTATAACCCGGCTGAGATAACGAAGGAGGAAGCTTCCACATGGACGGTGCTGAATAACTCAGCTTACAAGAGAAGGGTTACTATTAAGGACAGTGTTCGGGAGTGCTATTTTGCAGCATTGGGTGCACTGCGGCATGATACGCTGACCTCTGAGGAGTTCGTGAATGATCCGGACTACAAGGAGAATCTGGAGGAGGTCATGAATGACACCTCCGAGGAGACGATCGCCGAGGTGCAGGACTGGCTGCAGTCGATGAAGGACAACGTCTATTCCTTCGAGACCGATTCCGGCAAGGCGGACATGATTACCGGAAAGGTCATTGCTAACTACCAGTGGTCGGGTGATGCTGTATATACAATGGATCAGGCGGATGAGGATGATTTCACATTGAATTTCGCCGTCCCGGTGGAGAGCAGCAATATTTATTTTGACGGCTGGGTGATGTTAAAGAGCGGCATCGGAGACGATGCAGACAAGCAGCAGGCGGCAGAGGCCTTTATCAACTTTGTCTCTCGTCCGGACAATGCGATTCGCAACATGAACTACATCGGATATACCTCTGTGATTTCCGGTGGTTCCGATCCGAGAATTCTGGAGTATCTGAACTGGAACTATGGCGCAGATGAAGACGAAGAAGATACGGTTCCGTATGATCTGAGTTATTTCTTCGAGGGGGAGAGCTCGGAGGAAGAAGATTCTGCTGCATCGAGTGATACAGCACAGGCCGGTGGGACACCCGATGCCGGAACGGCAGAAGATTCCGATACAGAAGGTACATCCGGAACACAATATGTCCTGACTGTGCCGGCCTCCTCTGTGGACAGACAGCTGGGCGCTCAGTATCCCAGCACGGACACCATTCGGCGCACCAGCATCATGCGGTATTTCACACCGGAGCAGAGTCAGCTGACGAACCGAATGTGGATCAATGTCCGGTGCTACAACATCCACAATGTTCCGATCTGGGGCTGGGTTCTGACGGCATGCGGTCTGGCTGGCATTGTTTGGATTGTGATTCACAAGTTCCGCCTGGCAAGGAAGGTAAGAGCAGCAAATAAGAAAAAATAAAACAGTGAGAAAAAGGTTCTGGAAGGAGTGTCGGCGAGAATAGACTACGGCAGACTTCCAATCATGAATACGTGGAAGATGAATAAAAAGGGGACGAGCGTCGCGATACGCTCGTCCCTTTTGTATGGTTATGAAATTTTACGCGGCAGCGTCTAAACGAATGCGCAGTTAGACGCTGCTGTACATTCCTGAGCGACTCATTTCCCTTTGTGTACAGAGAAATAAATATGATGCCGCTTGATGTATCCGATCAGCACGATGACAAGGCTGAGGAATACGCACAGATAGAAGGAACAGCTGCGCGAGAGGAGCTCGAGCTGAAGGGCTGCCTCCTTGTCAAGGAAGGAGCGAAGACCGGTGAACAGGAGGTAATCCGCAATTCCCATTCCCCCGGGAACCGGCATGCACATGGAGCCGATGGAGGAATAAATCTGGGAGGCGAATACCTGACCGGAATGACGGAACTGTCCGCCCTGTGCGAGGTAGACCAGCACGGGAACAACCGTCTGGGAGAGTCGCTGCAGCAGTGCCAGTACGAAGAGAACAATATAAACCTGACGATTTCGGATGACAGTCAGGCAGCTGCTGTAATCGGAGAGGACCTTGGCGAGGCGGTCCTTCCAGTACTGCGTCTGCTTGACCCAGCCCTTGCGTGTGAGCCAGTCGATGATGCGGTTGCCGATACGCTGAATCATGGCAGCCTTTTTCAGAAGGCAGATGAACAAGACGGCCAGGCCGGTTACCGTGAGATATCCCAGAATGACCAGAAGCTTAGCCCAGATGCTGAGGCTGCCGAAGGAAGCCGGATTCAGGAATACGGTGAGGAATCCGATGATCAGTGTGGCAAAGGTGTGGAAGATCAGGTACAGCGCGAGAATCGCGGTGATGAAACCCATCGGGATTCCGTCCCGCAGCATGAACCAGGCGCACACCGGCTGCCCGCCGGTTGCGGAAGGTGTGATGGCCGCGCAGTAAATGTCGGAGGCGGCATACAGGACACCTTGCCCGACGCGCCGCTCATAGCCGCAGTGACGCAGCATGTACCAGATGATCAGACCCTCGAAGCCGATGTAGCCGAACATGCAGGCCAGCGCCAGCAAAAGCCAGATCGGATGGCAGGCGAAAAGCGCTGCAACCAGATCTGAAAAACTCATATCCTTGCTCTGACTCAGTACCGCCCAGATGGACATGACAGCCAGAAGAAGGGAAACGAGCGCCCATACGATTTGTTTGTTGTTATTCTTATTATCCATAGGGGGTAGTGTAACAGTTTTGAAAAAAAGTGCAAATAGGGCATAGCCGCGACGGGTCCTGTCGGAGGTGTCCAGGGCAGGGACGCCTCGCGGCTCCGTCCTCGGACCTAGCGGTGCTAAGCTTACACAATACGTTCGCAAGCACCGAGGCCTCGAAAGGCCCTGCCATTGGACATCCTTCCGCCACCCTGTCGCTTGGCATGTGTGGGAGCAGTGATATAAAATGATGTAATAGTTTAGAGAAAGAGAACAGGACAGAATTTATGGATCGTAAGGAAATTCAGGAAATCAGAAAGACTATGACGAAGAGCAAGTGCGTCATCGACCGGATGACGGGCTGCTTTGTTGCAGAGGACGGAACGATTATCACGCAGCTCAAGGAAACCTTCCGGGCATTGCCGGAGGAGGAGCTGGAGAAGTACTGTGAGCTTTTCCGCAAGACTTTGACGGGTAAGATCGGCAAGAACCTTTTCACCATGGAGTTCCCCCTGCAGGAGGAATCAGCCGGCGGCAAGCAGGCGATGATGTTCCGGATGCTGCAGTCGGATTACCGCGACGAGGAGCTGAATCGTGAGTTCTTCACCCACATTCTGGAGCACTTGGATCTGGCTGGGCGGCATCTCATTGTTTTGGCCCACGGCGTGTATGATGTGCCGGGGAGAACTTCGGATGGTCTGGAGATGGACGATGCCAGTGAGAACGTCTATTCCTTCATGATCTGCTGCATCTGCCCGGTGGTGGAGGTGAAGGAGGGTCTTTGCTACGACGAGGAGACACTGACCTTCGTCAACAAGAAGAGCGACCTCGGCGTGCAGATGCCGGAGCTGGGCTTTCTGTATCCGGCCTTCCATGACCGCGGTGCCGACATTCATTCCATCCTCTATTATGCCAAAAAAGAAGACGAGCGCCATCCAGAGCTGATGGACGGTATCATCGGCGGCGACATGCCGTTCACCGAATCTGTTCAGAAGGAGCTGTTCACCACGATGGTGGAACAGACACTGGGGCGCGACTGCGATTTTGAGAATGTAAAGAATCTGACGGATTCTCTGAATGAGCTCGTGCGCCAGAGTGAGGAGCGGGAGGAGCCGCTGGAAATGGGCAAGACGGAGGTGCGAAGGCTCCTCGGCGAGTCCGGTGCATCGCCGCAGACACTGGAGAAATTCGAAGAGATCTACGATCAGGAGATGGGTGAAGGACAGACGTTCCACGGTGAGAATCTGGCCGGGAGAACCGTAATGGAGCTGAAATCGCCCAGTGTAAAGATATCGGTGAAGTCCGAGATGGCAGCGATGATCACCACCAAGGTGATTGACGGAAGAGAGTATATTCTGATTCCGGTACAGGATGACATCGAACTGAACGGCATTCGCCTCTTGACGACGCGGATGGATGCAGGAGAAGGCGCAGAGGGATGAGATGAAACCAAGAGTCAGTATCATTGTTCCTGCATATAATGCAGAGAAGACCATTGGCAGGTGCATTGACAGCATTCGCAAGCAGACCTATTCAGATTATGAGCTGCTGGTGATGGATGACGGCAGCAGCGATGGAACACCACAGATTCTGGATCAGTATGCAGCAGAGGATTCCCGGATTCGCGTTGTTCATAAGGAAAATTCGGGGGTCTCGGACACGCGGAATCAGGCACTGGATCTGGCCGTGGGAGAATTCATTCAATTCCTGGATGCCGATGACTGGATTACGCCGGATGCAACGCGCCTGTTCGTACGTACGATGGAGGATAATCCGACCTGTGACATGGTCATTGCAGATTTCTATCGTGTAATCGGGAAGAACATGGCCCAAAAGGGCGATATTGAAGAGGAGAAGCTCCTGACCAGGGAGGAGTACGCGGATGAGATGATGAAGAGTCCGGCGGATTTCTACTACGGCGTGCTGTGGAACAAGTTCTATCGGAGGAGCATCATTGAGGATTACCAGCTGCGCATGGATTCCAAGCTGGACTGGTCGGAGGATTTTATTTTTAATATGGAGTATGTACTCCATACCGACAGGATCTATGTGCTGAAGGCACCGGTGTACTACTATGTGAAAACGGAAGGGTCTCTGGTGGCCAAGGGTGGTGCCAGCGTCAGCCGCACGGTGCGCATGAAGCTGGACGTGATCGAGTATTACAGCAGCTTCTATAAAGATATCTACAAGGAAGGCGGGTATCTGCTGCGAAGTCCTGTCATCTATTCGTTTCTGCTGAATTTTGCAAAAGACGGCGGGGTGAATCCGGTGGCACCGGAGCGCAGGCTTGGTCAGGAACGAGTGGATGTCCGCATTGATCCTGAGATGGAAGAAAATCCGTTTGCGTTGAACTTCTATGAGGATTGCATGCTCGAGCGGTCGTTGGAGCGGATATGCAAGGGCTGGGATCTGGAGGAGACGGAGGTGCAGGTCCTCTTGTACCTGAAGCTAGCCGGCGGCGAGGCCACGCCGGCAGAGATTCGAAGCTATACCGGATTATCGGCCCGAGGCCTTGGTGTGACGGTGCAGAGGTTGGCTCGCAGGAAGCTGGTGGAACGAGAGCGCATCAAAGCGAAGGTGCGAAATGAAAAGGAACCTGACATCCGTAAGATCCGCTTTGGAGAGGAATCCGCACCCGTGCAGGAAGCGCTGGAACGGGCTTTTCGGGATATTGATGAGATTCGTTTCCGAGGGTTCTCGGAGGAAGAAATTGCAGAATATCGACGGCTTGGAGGTCATGCCGCACAGAACGTGCGCAGCGCACTGGGAGAGAAGAACTGAATAGGTACCTTGCATTTTAGATTCAACTGTGTAGAATGAGATTAAAGAAAAGGCTACCGATAGACGGTTGCCCCGCTAGTTTAAAATAACCGCTAGTTTGAGCGCTGGGCGGTTATTTTTTTGTGCCTATTTGCCACGCAATTGTAGCAACAGCTGCCAGAGCTATAACAAACTGGAACAAGTCCGAATAAGTCACATAGTTCATATGCAGTCCCTCCTTTCGTTTCATACATTCCTTTCAGAATGCAGTGAAAGCAAATTGCAGGAGGGTTCACAGTCCCTCCTGTTGTTCAGAAGGACAACCGCCTACCGTAATCTGTAGCCTCAGGTCAAACCATAGCATAGTTAGCTACCCTCGAATAGTTGGGAATTCCAACAAAAGGTTTGATGATAAAAACAGCAAAATAAACACCCCTGCCTGGAAACCTGTTTCCAGACAGGGGTGTTCTATGTGGATTTGTGGACAGGTGCGAATCATCACCGCAGCAGAGGACTCAGTGTACCCTGCGCCAGAATCGTGATGGACTGGGTGGCACGGGAGATCGCGGTGTACAGACGGTGCCGGGACAACTTACCCTCCGGGTAGGCGGCTGCATCTGCATCCGGCAGGATCACGTGATCGAATTCAAGTCCCTTTGCGTAGGCAAGCGTGATCATTACGCTGCCGCTTCCGGGGATGGCATCCTTGCTGCCGACGATGGCAGGAGCATCCTTTCCAAGGAGAGCGTGAATCGAATCCAGACTCTTCTTATTCGCACAGACCACAGCGGTGATGCCGCCCTCTTTTTCATTGCGGGTAATCTCGGATTTCAGAGCCGCAAGCCACGATTCCTTCGAATCCAGAACGCGGATTTCCGGTGCTGTGCCGGGACGCTGAACGGACTGAGCCTGGAGCTTCTTCTCTTCGGGCAGGAGACCGGCGAACAATCCGGTGATCTCCGGCGATGAACGATAGCTGGTCTGCAGCGGCAGCTCGACGACCTCTTTCCCTTTCTCTTCGAACATACGATGAATATCAGCGAACGCGGCATTTCCTTCGCGGATGGACTGGAACTCGTCACCGAGCAGCATGAACTTCGCATTGACAAAGTATCGTGCAAAGGTCATGAGCTGCGCTTCGGTATAATCCTGCACTTCATCGATGCAGACATAGCGGGCTGTTCGGTCACACTCTCCGGTGAGAGCCATGCGCAGATAGAACCACTCGATGGAGGTCAGCTTTTTTTTGCCCAGGAGCCTTTGGCCGATATGATCGATGTTCAGCCACCCGCATTCACGGATCATCTTGAAGGCGCCGCCGTAGTTGTTCTGCAGCCGGTTCTCTTCCTTCGTGCCGATGGGGGAATTGTCTTCCTCGTCGGAGAGAGCATCCGAATTGTCGGAGGAGGAACGAGAGGAAGCGGCAGAACCACCAGCAGCTGCGGCAGAATCTCCCTGTGCAGCTGCAGAGGAACCTTCGTCAGAAGTCTCTTCCTCAAAGTCGGCATCATCCTCACTGGCCTTCTTGTCTTTATGCCGGACGGCATGTTTAGCCGCATCCAGGAGTTCTTCCACAGTGACCTGTATCAGACGAACACCGGTGGGAATGCGTCCCTGGTTCTGATTCAGAACCTCGAGAATCTGCTCGACGCTAAGAACCTTGCGGCCCTTCTGATCGATCGGGATCAGATCCTCTGCCTGCAATGCGAACGATGGCAGGAGTTCATCGATTTTGCGCAGGGATTCTGCCGTGGTTTCTGTCCCGGGATCCGGGATGGGATCGTGCACCATCTGCAGGAATTCCGTCCAGGTCAGCGTGTTGGGGTTCTGCTCGCCCATATCCGGCAGCACGTTGTCGATATACTGGCGGAACACCGGGTTCAGTGTGATCAGATATACGTTCTCCGGCTTCAGGGTCTTCCTCTGGTGATAGAACAGGAAGGCAATTCGCTGCAGCAGAACGGAGGTTTTGCCGCTGCCGGCGATGCCGTTGACGAGGAGCACCGGCACATCAGGATAACGAATGACGGCATTCTGCTCCTTCTGAATGGTGACGGTGATGGCCTGCATCTTGTCGCTGTGCTGGCGGGAGAGGGAGGCAATGAGCATCGGGTCCTCAATGGCAAGCTGCGTGTCAAAATACGCGTGCAGCTGATCCTTCTCCAGATCGAACTGGCGGCGCAGCAATAAATCCACCGGAATGGTGCGCCCGTCCACCTCGTAGGAGGTTTTGCCGTTCTCCTGATTGTAATAGGTCTCTGCGATCGGGGACCGCCAGTCGACGATCAACTGGTCGTAGCCGTTCTCAGAAATCGCACGGCGGCCGATGTAGTAATCCTCCGGCTCTTCTGTAGGATCGAACTGGAGCTGCACCCTTGCAAAATAAGGCGCCTCCAACAGCATATGAATCTTGGTGAGCTTGTCTGTCATCGTCTTGGACTTAATGTTGTAGGTGTCGATGTAACGATTCCAGGTCTCGATTTCACCGTAGCTCTCAGTCTGTACTTCGTCGTCAGCTGTGTCGTAGCGGATGTTGGTCAGGATGTCGGCCTTCTCCTCTACAGCCTTCTGATTAAGGTCGGCAATGTCGGTTTCCAGTTTCTGTTCCATTTCGGCAAGCTTCGTATAGGTTTCGGTCAGGTGCTCTTGCTCCTGATGGAGAATATTCGGATCCATAGGAAATACTCCTTTCTATGTTCTGTGGGAATCTGCAGTATCGGCAGATTCGAAGGTCATCTGATCATTGTAACATCCATGGCAAGGGACTGATAGAGACTGTTTAGCACTCACATCTTGCTTTTCCTACGGAAAACCTCGATGTAGCTGGCCAGAGAGGCTACGCCTCTTGGTCGCCTGTCGATTTCAATCGTGAATATGTCTGCAAGCAGCCAATTCATGATGAAATCTGACAGGCGCTAAACAGAACACAGAAAAATCACAAATTCATGACAGTTCGAACACAAACCCTCACTAGTATGGAGCATATACGCCAGTGGATTATGACTGGCTGCAGACACATATTTATCTGGAGGATATTCATTATGAAAAGCAAAGCTATGAACCCCTTGTCCAGAGCCGGCGTTGTGATTATGACGTCCGCGCTCCTTCTGACAACGCCGATGACTGCGCTTACCAGTATGGCAGCCGAGACGGACACGACACAGACCGTGATCGCTTCCGGACTGACCATGAGCACAGACTATCCCGGCATTTCCGTAAAGGCCGGCGATTCCGTGAGCTTCTCTCTGGACCTCTCCAACTCCGGTACCGGTGAGCTGGTGAATCTCTCTCAGACACTGCCGGACGGCTTTGAAGGATATTTCCAGGGCAGCAGCCACACCATTTCCAGCGTATATGTGCAGAACGGCATGAATGACGGCCTGGTTACCTACAACGTAACTGTTCCCGAGGATGCCAAGGACGGCGAGTACAAGATCGTACTGAATGCAAAGGGATCCTCCAAGAGCGCATCTCTTACCCTGACACTGAATGTATCGGAGCTGAATCTGGGCGCCAGCACCATGACCACAGACTATGAGGATCAGGAAGGTGCGGTTGGAACCTCCTTCTCCTTCTCCTCCACCATCACCAATAACTCCACAGAAGATCAGTCTTATGCGATGAGCGCCGATGCTCCGGACGGCTGGACGGTAACCTATACCGCATCGGACGGCTCCACCAGCGTATCTGCCATTGACGTAGAGGGCGCATCGAGCTCCACCTTCACCGTAAAGGTAACTCCCGCGGACAACGTAGATGCCGGCGAATATGAGATTCCGGTCACGGCAACCTCCGGCAACGAAACACTGTCCATGACCCTGAAGGTTACCATTACCGGCAAGTATTCCCTGTCCATGACAACACAGAATGAGACCCTCTCCTTCACGGCGAAGACCAACAAGAAGACATCTGTTGTTCTGGAGATCAAAAACGAGGGCAACGTAGACCTGACAGACATCAATCTGACTGCTTCTGCTCCGACGGACTGGACCGTTGAGTTCTCCGAGAGCACCATCGACACTCTGGAAGCCGGTGCAACCAAGGAAGTAACCGCCTATGTAACACCTGCACAGACCGCCATCAGCGGCGACTATGTGGTCAGCATGACAGCATCGGCATCCGAAACCTCCAACACCTCCAGCTTCCGCGTGACAGTTGAGACACAGACGGTATGGGGCATTGTCGGCGTCATCATCATCGTTGCAATCTTTGCCTGCCTGTATGAGGTATTCCGTAAATTTGGGAGGCACTAATTCATGACAACCAAGAATGATTCTATGATCACCATCACCAACCTCAGCAAGTACTATGGCGAGGTGAAGGCCGTGAATCATCTGGATCTGGAAATCAAGCGGGGCGAGGTGTTCGGCCTGCTGGGTCCGAACGGAGCCGGCAAAACAACGACCACCCTGATGCTCCTCGGCCTCACGGATCCGACTGCCGGGCATGCCACGATTGACGGTCTCGACTGTACCAGAGAATCGCTGGCAGTGAAAAATAAGGTGGGCTACCTTCCGGACAACGTCGGATTCTATCCCGCCATGACCGGGATGGACAACCTGATTTTCTCCGGACGGATGAACGGTCTGAGTAAGGAAGAGGCCATTAAGCGGGCAGAGGAAATTCTGGATCGTGTGGGAATGACCTATGCAGCTGACCGCAAGGCAGGAACCTATTCCAGAGGTATGCGGCAGAGACTCGGCATTGCCGATGTGCTCATGAAAAAGCCGGAGATTATCATCATGGATGAGCCGACGGCCGGCATCGACCCTTCCGGTGTTCGCGAGATCACAACCCTGATCCGCGAGCTGGCGGATAAGGATGGCATTACCATCATGATTTCCTCCCACGATCTGTATCAGATTCAGAGAATCTCGGATCGTGTCGGCATTTTCGTCAAGGGCAAGTTAATTGCCTGCGGACGCATCGATGAACTGGGACGTCAGCTCATGAGCAAGGGATTGTTCATGTTCGATGTCGTTGCAGAGAAGAATGGTGAGAAGGTCTGGAATGAGGAATTCCAGAACATGATCCGCTCCATCAATGGAGTGACCATCATCGGACGAAGAGTTGATGGGACGGTACACATCGAGGCGACGAGAGACATTCAGAAGGATCTTTTGAAGGCTCTTGTGGATGCGGATTACACCGTTCGCGAAATGCATCAGGAAGGCGGCGACCTGACAGAGATTTACCGCAAGTATTTCGAAGCCGCAGAAGCGGAGGAAGGAGGCAGTCACCATGGCGGAGACAAAGGCAGTACCGCAGAAAGCAGCGCCGACAAGCTCAAAAAAGTTGCCGGACGGCTTACAGCAGTTTTTAAAGAGGGAAAATAGTGACGCCGCGAAACGAAACCGGCACGGGATGTACGTTCTGTTCCGGAAGGAGCTGTCAGATCATCTTCATTCCGTTCGTTTCCAGATCCTGTTCCTGCTCCTCGCAGTGGTCAGCTTCATGAGCCTGTACGGCGCCGTTCAGTCACTGGCTTCGGCGGCGCAGCAGACCTCAGACGGAACAACGGCATTGTCGAATTATCTGTTCCTGCTGCTGTTCACGACGAGCGGCTCTAACATTTATTCCTTTTCGACCTTTATGGGATTCCTTGGACCGATCGTGGGAATTATGCTGGGCTTTGATGCCATCAATGAGGAACTGGCCCAGGGAACGCTGAACCGCCTTGCGGCGCAGCCGATTTATCGTGATACGATCATTAATGCCAAGTTCCTGGCAGGCGCGGCAGCGATTGCTGTTACCGTGTTCTCCATTGGGGGATTGATGACAGCGGTCGGAATGATCGCAACCGGACTGGTGCCGACCAGTGAGCAGGTGGCCAGACTCATCCTGTTCTTCCTGGTGACGGTTCTGTACATCTGCATGTGGATGGCAGTTGCGGAGTTCTTCTCCGTGGTGTGCCGCCACGCAGCAACGGCAGCACTGGCCTGCATTGCCATCTGGCTGTTCCTGACCATGTTCCAGAGCCTTGTTGCATCCGGAATTGCCGGTGCGATCTATCCTACCAGCGGCTGGGCCGGGCAGGCGAACATTCTGAAATACTATGAGCTGAACACTGCACTTTGCAGAATTTCACCGTACTACCTGTTCAGTGAGATCATCTCGATCGTGATGAACCCGAATGTGCACTCAACCAGCATCGTTTCCATCCTGGAGAGCCAAGAGGGAGCACTCAGCAGCTACCTGACCTTCGGGCAGAGTCTCCTGCAGATCTGGCCGCACATCGTGGCCATGCTGGCATTGACGGTCATCGCTTTCGCAGCCGCCTACATCGTCTTCATGCGTAAGGAAATTCGCGCGTAAGAGAAAAGGGTGATCTGTTGGCAATGCCGGAGTATGACGGGCGTTGGTCAATGGAAAACTGAAAATAGAATCCAAAACCCAAAAACTCCTCCTGCACAGAAATTGTGCAGGAGGAGTTTTTTATAGAAAGTCACGTGTACTCTTAAATCGAACGTAGAAGGTATTCATTCTTTCAGTCGAATTGCTTTCAGCCCATATTTTCCCATTCAGATCCTCGACTATTTTGGCAGCTATAGATAGGCCAAGACCATTGCCCTCTGCATTGGATGCAGAAGAGGGGGAACGATAAAAATTCGTAAAGATTTTGTCTAACTCTTCTCTGGCGATTGGATTACCGCTGCTGGAAACACTTAACTGTGAACTTCTCGGAGAATGCATTGATAAATTTACATGGATGGAGCCGCCTGCAACACAGTATTTCAGAGCATTGTCCAAAAGAATACTGACAAGTTGCTGCAGCCGTTGTTCATTACCAGAAACGGAGATATCGGTTTG
>CAYLUU010000020.1:0-14605 GCA_964386925.1 uncultured Sarcina sp.
CAGTCCGCAATAGCTGCTCGTCCATCATGCACTGGTAATATCTGGTCCTTCTTCGCTCATCGCCTTCCTGGCGCATCTGCATTTCGACATCGAAATGTCTTCCATCGATCTCCGAGTAAACATCGAAGCGTACGCCCTTGCTGTCAATTGGTCCATATCCCGTTTTCTGTGTCGTGTGTTCCTTTACCTCAATAAGCTTCAGTTCTGGAAAGATCCGCTGCATCAGCTTTAGGAACAATTTCTTGTTCTGCATCACACGGCAGAAAATGACATCACTCCCAATTCCTGCCCTCTCCCATTTCTGCTCCAGCGTTTCCTCCACCGCTCCAGTCAATGCATTGCCGATCGTGTTCCTGTTCTTCATGTAACCCTCCTGTGGATTTTGTGACGCAGGAGTTTCCATCAGATTCATCACGTTTGCACCATCAAATTCGCATCGGCACGTATGCATTGCCACATTCGTTTGGCTGACTGTCAGCCTCGGTGCATAGGAAACGTAATCTATCCGAAATGTAGCACTCGCTTTCCCCAAGTTTCTGCGAATGCCCTGATTCTGTCTCGTCTGATCCCGGCGAAACCCCTGCTTAATAAATGGATACCATGCATTTCGTTCCGCTCGATGTGTAACAGATGAGACTTCAGATCAACCGCCACCCTCATAACTAAATCAAAACCGAATGAAGACTATGGTTGCAGATAGGAATACGCTATGCACTTATCTATATTCTAGTACATCGTTTGCAAAATAACCACCCATGATATCGTTTCAAAATTTGTATCTATTCAGCACCCGCATCTCGATTTTCCTACAGAAAAAGGTAACCCCCCACGAAGTATGGAAGTTACCTTTTCATATCACCCTTTAGTCCAAATTATCCATCCCGATACAGATAAACAACTCAGGATTAGATTTCAGCACTTGCCGTCCTGCAGCCATCTGCTTCGAACGACACCACAATCGGCTCTCCCGGTTCCCGATCCGTGATGCGCACCGCTGCCATCGCGTAGCCGTCATAGGTTGTCACTGATGCGTCGTAATAATTCTCTTCACTGCTGGGATTTGCACTCCCGAATCCCTCCAGCGTGCCGGCTCCCGTAACTTTTACGGTAATCTTCCGTTCCTCCTGCATGTTTACATTGGACTTGTCATCCTGCAGGCAGACCTTCAGATATACCAGTTTTTCTTCATTCTCTGTCACTTGTTCAACAGCCAGCTTGGTCACGTGTCCTGCCGTCTCAATCCAATCTTCTCCGACAGTCTTTCCCCGCTCATAGGCAACGGCGCGCAGTTCTCCCGGAGCATACGGTACCTTATAGTTTGCTGTATAATGGCTGCCCTTTCCCGCTGTTTTACGGCCGAGAGATTCTCCGTTCAGGAACAATTCCACTTCCTCTGCCGCCGAATATACATCAACGGAAGCTTCCATCCCCTCCATGCCGGTCCAGGTCCAGCTACTGATATTATCCTTGAACATCCATGCTGTCTTCGTCGGAGTCTCTCCCGCATGGTTCAGACGTTCCACCGCAATATGCGGCTTCTTCGTTAGTCCATAGACCACCTCCCGGAAATAGCTGATCGGTCTTCGGTTGCCAATCAGATCAATGTCCCCGATGTAGGCCAGACGTTCCGGATAAATGCTGGTAAAATTCATGTTCCCATCGTAATGGAAGATACCGCAGCCGGCCTCTCCAAGATAATCATAACCAGCCCATGTGAAATCGCCGATGACGTGACTGTTCTCCTCCGTCAGTTTCCAGAGATCCTCAATCTGCGCCGGATACGTTTCCGTCCCCAGAACAACCCTGTTCGGATACAGTTTCTTTTCCAGCAGATATCTTCCAATGAGATAATTTAATCCCGTAATGTCACAGCTCTGGGCGCTCTCATTAAGCGCCTCAGTGGTCAGCGGATGCTGGGCGAACATTTCCCCCTTTTCGCCAGACATCAGGCTCATAAAGCTGTTCAGCATATTGCTGCCGCCTCCTGAGCCGCTGCCGCTCTCCATTCCGTATCTGGCAATCACATCCTGCATGATGATCCGAAGGCGCTTTCCGGCGCAGTTGAGTCCGTTGAGTGCATTCGTTGTGTATCTGGTCCGGTCCAGCTCGTGGATTTTATTGCACAGATGCCGGTTAATGTACGACCCTTGCTTGGTTCCCGCCTCCTGAATTTCATTTCCGACGGAATAGATCACTACAGACGGGTGGTTATAATCCTTTGCCACCATGTGCGCAATCCATGTATCCGCTTCCTCTGCAAAATACGCCGAATCATCGTAAGCGTTCTTCGGCCGGTTCCAGACATCTGTCAGCTCGTCCATAACCAGCATTCCGATTTCATCACAGCATTCCAGCATCTGTCTGCTCATCGGATGATGTGCGCTCCGTATTGCATTGAAGCCAGCTTTTTTCAGGTTCCTGCAGCGATACATTTCTGCTTCTTTGAACGTTTCCGCGCCGACAATGCCATTGTCGTGGTGAATGCAAGCACCTCTTAAATTAATCGTCTCCCCATTCACCTGAAATCCATTGACAGGATCCAGCGACAGTACTCTCACGCCAAAGTTGGTGGTTGTCTTGTCGAATATTTTGCCATTCTTAGACAGAACGATCCTACACTCATACAGCCACGGACGCTCCGGACTCCAGGGCTTTGGTTCAATAATCGGTACCCTCGCATACAGCTTTCCGCAATGATCTCCAAGGAAAACAACCTCCTGTGATTCCTCGGCCACCACGGTTCCGGCCAATGCGATCTGAATATCACACATCACATTCTCGTGTCTGCATCCAGACTGCGTAATCTGTGCTTCAATTCCAACGACAGCAACCTTCTCATTCAGAGACTCCGTTGTGATTCTCACGTCGTCTCTTGGAATGTACACCTGATTTCCGATCAGAAGATTCACATTCCGATAAATTCCGGAACCGGTATACCAGCGGCTTCCGGGCTGGCAGTTGTTGTCAACCTCTACGCGAATCGTATTCTCCTCACCATAATTAAGCCAGGGATTCAGCGGAACCTGGAATTCCACATAGCCATTGTGATTTCTTGTCACGTAGGAACCGTTGATCCATATCTTCGAATCTCCGTACACTCCTTCAAATTCCAGAAAAATATCTTTTTCCGCCCAGTCTTCCGGTGCCCAGAATTTTTTCTCGTAAATGTATCTGCCGCCCGGATAAAATCCGCTCTGCGCGCCGGCCGGGCAATTCTGGTCGCGCCTCTCCCGAATCATGGCATCATAGGGAAGCATTACAGGTATTGCTGTCTGGACACCCTGAAAGGCTTTGAGCTGGGAATCCTTCTCGTTTTTTTCAAAGGTCCAGCCGCTGTTGAAATTAAGGATCTGCATATCAGTTCATGCCTCTTTCCTGATCAATCTTCTGGTTGGCCTTTTCCACCTTCATAAAGGCGAGAAGGATCGTGATCACAACACCCAGAATAACCGGAAGCGTAATATACATATTGAAAATCATGTTGATCGCACTGCTCGTCTGTGTTGTTGCCGTGCCGACATATCCTGCTGCATCCAGAAGCCAGCCTACCGCCGCAGTACCGATTCCGCCGCCCACCTTCACGCCAAGTGACGAGCAGCTGAACATCATACCGTCCATGCGAACACCTTTTGTCCGATAAGTATATCCGCTGATCTCAGCAATCAATGCATTCAGGGTACCGGTCATCGAACCCGCAAAGGTTCCCTTCAGGAACATAAAGAGCAGCATCATCGACACATTCTTCTGTGTGGAAAAATAAATCAGTGCAAGTCCCAGAATGTCGCTGATCAGATATCCCCAGAAGTTGACCTTCTGCATGCTCCCAGTCTTCTTTACCAGAATCGGAGTCGCAATCAGCGCAATGATAACCGGGAACATTTTCATCATAGAGAACATTCCCAATAAGGAGCCGTCTCCCAGAACGTTCTGCATGAAGTAAATTGCGGATCCTGTCGTAAGATTGCTCATAAAGTAATAAACGATATAGATCGCAACGATCAGAACATAGTACTGATTGCTAAGGAGGAGCTTCACGGCCTGGCCAAAGCCAACCTTGTCATCCTGAGGCTTTTCCTCTTTTGCTTCTACCTCGCTCTCATCCTCCGGCAGTTCCTTTACTGCAAGGCAGCTGATGGTATTCACAACCAGTCCGATTCCTGCGCAGATCAGAGCAACTGCTCTCCAGCCTGCGGCGCCGCCGCCAAAGGACTCCACCCCACTCGTAACTGCAAATCCCATCACAATGTTAGTAGCAACAGCAAACATAAAGCGGAAGGATCCCAGCTGCACACGCTCGTTTTTGTTCTTCGTAATCAGTGCAGACAATGTGGAATACGCGATGCCGTTGGCCGTATAGAATACTGCGTTCAGTGCCGTATAGAAGGCAAAAAAGTACGCGTACTGAGCCGCCGGGCTAAGTCCACCCGGAATGGAGAAGAGCAATACCAGGCAGACTGATACACCGATCTGTGCGTATAGCATCCAGGGTCTGGCTTTTCCCAGTTTGGACTTGGTCTTATCAATCATGTTCCCGAAAATAACGTCCGATATGCCATCCAGAAATTTTGACACCAACATCAGTGTACCGATGATGCCCGTGTTAAGTCCCATTGTATCTGACAGATACAACAGTACAAAGCTTGAAACAAGGCCATAGCTACAGTTGGAGGCAAGATCTCCCGCCCCGTATGCCATCTTCTGATACCATTTCAGGTATTTTTTATCATTTTCCTTCATTTCCACATCCCTCTCCGTTTTTAAGAAGTTCCCTGCACAGGATTGACTTCTCGTCAATCCACTTTACTCCGGTAATCTGATCGTCGACTATCAAACATTACGCCCGGTAACTATTCCTCTGTTTCATTCCCATTGTCTCAATTTTCTCACCGGAAGCCGAAACAAAAACAAAACAGATGCCCTATGGTTTTATTCTATAGCTTCCATTTCACAAAGGTATGTCACATGTGTTATAGTTCTAACAGGTTCTTTATCATATTCGTGTATCAGCAGGAGTTGTCGCTATGTCTGACCGTCATTCCTATACCGTCACAGATGTTCTGCAGCAGGAGAAATCCGATGGCGGGGATGTTTCCTTTCTGAAAATACTGGCTCCCCTCCAGTTCACGCTGGAGTGCTGCAGTGGGATCGGACAAGATCATTACATCAATTTCCTTATGACTTCTCCTCAGGGAACCAACTACTATCAGATTCACACAGAAAGCCAGTTCCGGGCATTTAATGCCCGAGGGCTTCACAATCATGATTTCTATGAGCTCATGATCGTATTGGACGGAGAGGTTCACCAGCAGATTGAAGCCACCGATTACGTTTTCAAAAGCGGCAGCTGCTGCCTCATGAACCGCAATATTAAGCATCGTGAGTCCTTCCACACCGGTGCAACCATTCTGTTCATCGGTTTGTCCAGGCAACTGGTGGAGGATCTTAACGTCGATTCAGCAAACGCCTATTTTCCGCAGACGCAGCAGCCAGATCAGAATTACGTCCTCCGCTTTTTGATCAGCAATCTCTCCCTGACGGATGCCAAAGAATACCTCGACTTTCTGCCCAACATGGATAACCACGACTGGTACCGGGTTCTGCATAAGCTCTCCGACAGTATCCTGGGCGCTATCATGACCCCAGCCTTAGGATCCAGCTATATCGCTAAAGGAATGCTGCTGAACCTTTTTGAATATCTTTCCACACCGGCAAATTTTCACATCACCCCTGTACACGTGGAATCCAACAGCGATTTCCTTCTGTATTCACATGTGCGGCATCTGATGGAAGACACCAACGGCAGAATCACGCGTTCAGAGCTGGAAAAGGCTCTGAATTACAGTGGCAACTACCTGAATACAGTTGTCCGAAAATACTCAGGTCTCTGCCTGTTTGACTATGGCCAGACCTTCTGCATGAAAAAGGCCGCCGAGATGCTGTGCACCTCGGCGGTCCCTATCTCCGATATTATGGATGCCTTACATTTCAATAATCCAACGCACTTCTACAAATGCTTTAAAGAGCAATACCACATGACACCCCGACAATACCGGCTGTTGCATATGTCACAAACGTATCCTTCGAAGGAAATAACGTCTCCCTTAGCAGAGGATTAACTGCCTTCCCAATTGCATCCAGTTTCCGTATGTTCTTCAGACAGTACCATACATTTACATCGATGCAGAGCTTCTTTGTCAAAATGATATCGCGCAGCCTCTCCAGGACATTTTCTCAGATCCCCCGCATCGTCACTTCAAAGTGCAGGTGCTGCCCAGGATTCAGCAGGAACTCTTTGTGCGTCCGCGCGCCCCAGCTGTCGTCGCCGGCTACGCCCATCTGCATCAGGGAGCATCGAACCGTCGTGTGGTGAACCGGCGGCAGCTCCGTATGGTGCGCCGCATGCTCAATCTCCTCCGGTGTCCACGGAAGTGCAGAGAAGTTCATGGTCTGTCCATTGGGAACATGGAATTCCAGACCTCCACACTTTTGCAGCTTCTTTTTAACTGATATCACTTGAATGCCTTATCCCGAATTATTTAAAACAATTACTGCTGCATACTTGCTTTATATTTCAAAATCTTATTAACACTCTGATTTAAACGCTCTTCGCTAATCGTGCCATCCTTGCATGCAGCCAAAACAGCATCATAAGCTTCCGTAAAGTCATATGGCATAAGGACTATGTCACAGCCAGCCTGTAAGGTCATTACTGCAGCCTCTCCAGAAGAATATGCATCTGTAATTGCCTGCATAGACATCGCATCTGTAATTATCAATGTATTATCCTTATCAGGAATCAAATCGATAATCGTTGAAGAAAGTGTAGCCGGCGTATTGTCTCCTGTTACATTTGGCATAGAAATGTGTGATACCATAACAGCATGCGGCGTAACTTCTGTTGCTGCCTTAAATGTTAAAAGCTCACAGTCCTGAATTTCTTCAAGGGTACGATAGCTATATGCAAATCCCGTATGGCTATCTTCTGCTGTGTCACCATGTCCCGGGAAATGCTTAAATGTTGGAATTACTCCTGCATCAGCAAGTCCCTGTCCGCAAGCCTTCGCAAGCTCTGCTGCTTTCGTTGCGTCAGAAGAAAAGGCTCTTGTTCCAATAATCGGATTGTCCGGATTCGTGTTAACATCTGCATCCGGAGCAAAGTCAACATTGAAACCATACTCGCTTATATATGTACCAATTGTATATCCCATATCATAAGCTGCGTCCGTACCCTGTTCACCAATAGCAGCAGCACTTTCATATTTAGGTAAGTCGAAAGTCTCTGTATTAGCCAAGCGTGCTACTCGTCCACCTTCTTCATCAACCGTAATGAACATTGGAATATCTGATGCTTCTTTAAGATCTGAATTGAACTGTGTAATCTGATCAGGGTCTACGATATTCTTGCCGAACTGACAAATACCACCCACCTGATATTTCTCTATGTTCTCACGAATACTATCCGTAATCTGTGTAGCCCCTTCTGCTTTAGAGTCATTTACCTGTTCAAGTGTATAGGATGCATCCAATGCATCAGGGCGTACAATGAAAAGCTGTCCTACCTTTTGCTCTAATGTTAAATCCGAAGCCTGTAAAGTCGTTTCTTCTGCTGCTTCTGTTGATGTTGTTGTGGTGTCTTGCGTTCCAGTCGTGCTGCATCCGCCCATTACAAGGGCTGCTGCAAGAGTTGCTGACAATACTAAGCGTTTTTTCATAACTTTCCCCTTATTCTAAACAAAAACTTATTTCGTACAGTTTTTCATGCAAGATATATATTATACCTGAATTATTCATCCCGATAGGGACGAATAATTCAGGATCGACATTCGCAAACCGCAAGGCGAAAGCTTCCTTCGCATTTTCTCAGATCCCCCGCATCGTCACTTCGAAGTGCAGGTGCTGCCCAGGATTCAGCAGGAACTCTTCGTGCGTCCGCGCGCCCCAGCTGTCGTCGCCGGCTACGCCCATCTGCATCAGGGAGCATCGAACCGTCGTGTGGTGAACCGGCGGCAGCTCCGTATGGTGCGCCGCATGCTCAATCTCCTCCGGTGTCCACGGAAGTGCAGAGAAGTTCATGGTCTGTCCCTTGGGAACCTGGAACTCCAGTCCCCTGCCTCTGCGGTCCGTCACCTTCGCCCAGCGTACACCGGTCTTGTTCCCACACTCCTGCGGCACCAGATAGCGCGTCATTTGTTCTGCCACGCTTCCGGAATAGACACCAAGCTTTGCTCCCTTATCACGATCGCAGTAGGTCTCAGCCGGCCCGTTTCCGTACCAGCACACCTGATCATAATCCGCATCCAGCGTAAACAGCATACCAAACTCCGGCATCGGCGGTACTCCCTCCGGAGCATCGTAATCCATCACGAAATCTATGCAGCCATCCTCATGAAACCGCATGGTCAGGAACAGGCAGGATTCAGGTCCCGTCGACAGGAACAGGCGCTGCGTAACAGCCAAAACACCCTTTTCTTCCGAAATCTTCGGGTATTCTCCCATCTCTTCCGGAGACAAAACGCCCATTCCCTCTGCCGGGAAATCCGATGCGTAAAGGCTTGCCAGCTTCCAGACGCCATAACGTCCCGCCATGTTGTTGCCCTTATCGTTGTCCGTCAGAGCCCGCCAGAAATTCGGACGCGGCGGCAGCGCAATCAGTTCCTTCCCGCCGTAGCGATAGGATTTCAGACCGATTCCGTTCAGGAAGGAATACAGTGCATCATAATCTTTTCCCTTCGCACCGATGTTAAATGTGCCATGAATCACCTGCAGGCCGAAGGTCGTCTCTCCCGCCTTGATATTTTGCTCCTGCTGCACGCAGAACACACCCTGTCCGAAGGCAATCTCATAGCCTGCTTCTGCCCAGATCGTCCCTTCTTTCAGCCGGAAGGAAACGGTCACTGCATACTCACCATCGCGCTTCGGGAGTACGAAGGGAAGCGGATATTCCACGGTCTCCAGCGGCTCCGCCTTCGTCAGAACAGGAACCTTCGCAAGGAGTCGTCCTTCCTCTTCCATCGTCACTACACAGTCATACACATCTGTAGATACGAACAGATTGCGGTTGATCACCCGGAAGTGATCCCGCTCCACCTCCACCGAGATATTCTGGTATAGAAACTTCACCTCCTGAAGCTTCGGATACGGCATCCGGTCGCCGGCCACAATCCCATTACCGGAGAAGCTGTAATCCGTCGGCCGCTCACCACAATCGCCGCCATAGGCCTGGAATTCGGTACCGTAACGATCCCTTTTGCGAAGAGACTGATCCACAAAGTCCCAGATAAAGCCGCCCTGATACCGTGGCTCACGGTCGGAGAGCTCTGTGTATTTGAACATTCCGCCGTTGGAGTTGCCCATCGAGTGTGTGTACTCGCAGCAGATGAACGGCTTCTCCGGATGCTCTGCAAGGAACTCCTCAATCTTATTCACCGGCGTATACATCTGGCTCTCCATGTCCGAAGTTGCCTCATACCGGCGATCCCAGAAAATACCCTCATAGTGCACCAGTCGATCCGGATCCAGCTGATGGAACCTGCGCGACATCTCATAGATCACGCTGCCGCCGCAGGACTCGTTGCCGCAGGACCAGATCAGGATGGACGGGCGGTTTTTGTCCCTCTGATAGCAGGAATTCACGCGATCCAGCAGGACAGCCTCCCATTCCTTATGATCACCCGGCACGATATTCTCCTGCCCGCTGCGTGCCGCAGCCGCCCAGGAGCCGTGGGTTTCCATGTTGTTCTCCGCAATCATGTACAGTCCGTACTCATCGCAGAGGCGGTACAACCGGCTGTCATTCGGATAGTGTGAGGTACGGATGGCATTGATGTTGTTGCGCTTCATGATGGTCAGATCCTGGCGCATCTGCTCCTTACTCATGCCGGCCCGGCCATTGTCGCAGGTAAACTCGTGGCGGTTTACCCCCTTGAAGACGATGCGCTTTCCGTTCAGACACATCAGTCCATCCTTCATCTCGAACCTGCGGAACCCCACTCTCTCCTGCACGAACTCCACTGCCTTCGCCGTCTTGTCATGCAGCGTCAGGTACAGATCATAGAGCTGCGGATCCTCCGCTGACCACAGCGCCGGCGATGCCACCGTCTCCGTGATGGTATTCTCCGCCTCGTTGTCGATTTCACCGGACAGAATTACCCTTCCATCCTTCTCGAGGCGATATTCCGTATAACCGTAGCGATGACGCTCCGGCTTCTCCTCTTCTCCGATTCCGCCGTTCTCCGTCTCCCGTCTCCCACCGGCCGACAGGGATAGCTGCAGTTCCAGGCTCGCCCGGCTGTAATCATCGCTTAGAATTGTCCGAATCCGCAGATCCTCCAGATGAACGGAAGGCTTTGTGAACAGATAGACATCCCGGAAAATCCCGCTGAAGCGGTAAAAATCCTGATCCTCCAGCCAGCTCGAGCTCGTCCATTTGTATACGCGTACGGCCAGCTTGTTCTCCCCTTCCATCAGATAAGGCGTCAAATCAAATTCCGACGGCGTGAAGGTGTCCTCGCTGTAGCCCACAAAGCTCCCGTTCAGCCACAGCGCATAGCCGCTCTCCACGCCCTGGAAAGAGATGAACAGCGGCTTCCCCTGCATGGATTCCGGAACGGTAAAATATTTCACATAGCTGCCGACCGGGTTATACTCCGTCGGAATCTCTCCCGGCTTCAGCTCCTCTCTGCCATCCCACGGATACTGCAAATTCACATAAGCCGGAATGTCATAACCTTCCATCTGCATATGAGCAGGAACATGGATTTCCTCCCAGCTGCGACAGTCATAGGACAGCTTCTCAAAGCCGCGAACCGCCAATGAAGGATTCCTTGCATAGGCAAACCGCCACAGCCCGTTCAGGGAATACCGAAGAGATGTCTCTCCTTCCTGCAGCTCCTGCAGGGACGCATAGGCCATGTGGTCCGAATGGGCGGGCAGCACATTAATTTTAAATATTCTCGGATTCGACAAAATCGATTCGTCGAACTCGCCGCCGCGGCTTCGAAGGATCCCCTGCTCAATGGCCCGACTGTCAGTCCCACACTCCGGCAGATAGGTGGCAATCAGCTCATCCAGCTCAGAGGCAAAGCCATCCATGCAGCAGTGCAGCAGATTCTCTCCGTGCTCCTGTTCGTAATCTGCGACCTTCCGCCGGAAGCGCTGAAGTGTGCTCTCAGAAATCGGCTGTACCAGATCGCTGGTAGTGTGCAGAGCTGCCTGGTAGCGAATGTCACAGGCACAGTTCTCTACGAGTTTCTCATCCGACAGGCTAAAGAGCTCTTCGAGAATCAGTGCTCCGACAACAACATTTACCGGCGCGCAGGGGCTTGCGGAGGCGCTGGAATACAGCGGCCGGAAGAGCTGCTCATCGATTTTCGGGAAGATCCCGTCCGCGAAGGCTCCGGCCCAGGAATTCTCGATCCGTTTCTGCTGGCGTTCACCGAGGGTCAGGATCCTGTCCCCAAAGCCCAGCTGCTGGTAGTTGTTGGATGAAAAAGCCATTGGTTTCCTCCTTAAGAGTTAAATAACCATGTACAGCATCATCTCCTAAACGCTTCGCGTTTCGTCGATGATTTCGGCCAGAGGCTCTTCGAGCCTTGGCCGCATGCCGATTCAAAACGTAAGCCTGTCTGCAAGCAGCCGGCTTACGTTTGAAATCGGCATGTGCTGTACATTTTCACATCAAAGGTGCTATCAATCTCAAAACGCACTGGTACATCCGCATGGTGGCGCTGCGGTGACCAGGGCGGTATTCATCGGTTACTTCGCGGCTGCGGGCGAGTGTTTCCAGCAGGTCTTCTTTTACATCCAGAACGGAGTGTGTGCCGTACATTACACATCCGTCCTCGAAGTGATGGTAGAGGCTTCGATAATCCAGGTTGATGGTGCCGCAGGTTGCGATCCGATCATCCGACACGCAGCACTTGGCATGGCAAAAGCCCGGCGTGAATTCATAGATCCGTACGCCGCCGCGGACCAGCTGTGCATAATAGGAACGGGTGAGCTGGTAGGTTATTTTCTTATCCGGAGTACCCGGCGTGATAATACGAACATCGACACCGCGCTCTGCTGCAAGCGTCAGGGCGCGCGACATTTCATCCGTCAGAATCAGATACGGTGTAACGAAATACAGATAGTCCGACGCCCCATTGGCGATGGACATATACACATTCTCACCGATCTGTTCGTCGTCGAGCGGTGAATCTGCATAAGGCTGCACGAAACCGGCCGCATCCGGCACGATGTCATAGATCGTGCTCTCCTGCTCCGGATCAACCGCGATATCCCGCTCTGCAATCCTCTGCCAGAAGGCCGCCGGCTCCTCGCCGGGCTCTCTTGCCTCCTCCCAGATTTCCCTCACGCTGCGTGCTTCCTCGCCTTCCCGGCCCACGGACAACCCCGGGAAGAATCGTTCGAATTCATGGTCATCCTCATCTGAGGCGCGGATCGCATTCCACATCTCTAGGAACACGGTCGTAAAGGTCCGGACTGCCGGCCCTGTCAGCCGGATTCCTGCGTCCTTCCACTCTCCATACGGGTGCGTAATGTTGAAATACTCGTCCGCCAGGTTGTAGCCGCCGGTATAGGCCACCTTTCCGTCAATCACCGTGATCTTGCGGTGATCCCGATTGTTCATGAAGACACGAAGACTCGGCAGCACCGGATTGAATACTCTCGTTCGGATTCCCTCAGCCTCCATGCGTTTGCGGAAGCTGCTGTTGATGAAGCCGATGCTCCCGACATCGTCGTAGAACAGCCGAACCTCCACGCCGGCCGCTGCACGCTCCCGCAGCACCTCCCGGACACGACCGAAGGCCTCCTTATCTTCGATGGCAAAATATTCCATGAAAATAAACTTCTCTGCCTTTCGAAGGTCCTCCAGCTGCGCCTCCAGTGCCTGTGCCGCATCCTTGTAATACAGGCAACCTTCGTTTCGGTACAGAGGAAAGTGCCCCTGCCTCCAGAGATAGTTGGCAATGCCGGCATCATTTGGATTCCTTCGTTTCAGTTTCTCCGGCGCATCTTCCTGGCGAATTCTGAACATCGACAGCATCTCTTCAATTCTGGCAAAGCGCAGCTTCATCGGGTGCGTGGCCGGCTTGCTCGCCATGAGAAGCCACAATATCGTTCCCAGAACCGGCGCCACTGTGATGAATACGATCCACGGCATCTTCATGGATGTTGTGGAATGACGTCCGTAGATGCCCAGTACCAGTGTCAATGCGCCCAGCTCGATGACAATATGAATCCAGGTGGAGTAATTGTTCAGCCAGCGCATTACACCGTACAGGAACAGGATCTGCAGCATCGACGCCAGCACAACAAAGATCAGGCGAACGACGCCGTTTCCGGTATCGGTTTTGCGCTCGCCGCGCATTTTGGAATGGGTGGGTTTCAAAAGTGTATTTCCTCTGCTGTTTTAGATCTCGGCCAACCAAGTGATGGGTCCTGGCGGAGATATCCTGTCACTTGACCGGCCGACACTAGCACATCTATAAAACTCATATATATGTTAAAATATTGTGTGATCATTTTACCCCGAAATAAAAAGAATTGTAACTCTGAAGAGTTAAACTGAATTCCAATCCGAAAAGGACGATATGAATCCGATGAATCAACAGGAAATGACTTATGCTGACAGCAGAAAAGGCGGCAGTAATGAAGCCGAAAATGCAATTGAAAACAGCAACAAAAAAGCCCCTTGCGGGGCTGCTCTGGTGACCGGGGCTTCCCGCGGAATCGGGAGAGCTATTGCGAAGGCGCTGGCCTCTGATGGGTGGGATCTTATTCTCACCTGCTCCCAAACCTTCGATGTGCTTGCAGCATTTGCCGCGGAGTTAGAGGAGCAGTATCGGATTACTGTCATTGCCGTTTGCTGCGACGCCGGCAATCCCGATGCGGTACGTCAGTTGTTCTCTTTGATTGGTATAGGTAATACAGGTGATTCAAATTCTGTCACCCGTACATCAAACACGAGCACTGCAGATTCCGAGCTTTGCGCGATCGATATCCATAAACCCATCGCTCCGCTTCGCCTTGTCGTCAACAATGCCGGCATCGCGCATCTGGGACTCCTGCAGCTGATGACAGATGCAGAGTGGAGCCGGATTCTTGCAACGAATCTGTCCTCTGTGTTCTACACCTCCCGTGAGGCAATTCCAATCTTCCTGCAAGGTTCTGCGGATTCCACACAGCATAACTCCGCCGACACATCTTCAGACATTGCAGGTGCTGCCGAATTCCATACTGCTGATCTTCATCCGTATGATTCCTGTCCCGGCCGGATCATCAATATTTCCTCCGTCTGGGGGAATGTGGGGGCCTCCTGTGAGGCCGCCTACTCGGCCACCAAGGGCGGCGTGAATTCCCTCACCAAAGCCTTAGCAAAAGAGCTCGCCCCCTCCGGCATCCCCGTGAACGCCATCGCCTGCGGCTGTGTGGAGACGCAGATGAATCATCTGCTCAGTGAAGAAGAGCGTCAGGAGCTCGCGGAAGAGATTCCTGCGGGACGTTTTGCCGATCCCGCAGAGATCGCCGCAGCTGTCCTGCAGCTTGCGCATGCTCCTGCCTACCTCACCGGACAGATCATCACTATGGACGGAGGATGGAT
>CAYLUU010000020.1:14705-22793 GCA_964386925.1 uncultured Sarcina sp.
TTTACAATCTTCACCACGCGGCTGGTTCCGAGGCGGGATGCGCCGAGTTCCAAGAACTGCTCCGCATCCTCCAGTGAGGAAATTCCGCCTGCTGCCTTCACTTTAACGTTCGGTCCCACATTCTCCTTCATGAGCTTCACATCAGCAAATGTAGCACCCGCTGTGGAGAAGCCGGTGGAGGTCTTGATGAAATCCGCGCCGCTCTCCGTCACCACCTGGCACATACGAATCTTCTCTTCCTCTGTGAGCAGGCAGGTCTCGATGATGACCTTCAGGATATGGTCGCCCACCGCTGCCTTAATCTCCTTGATTTCTTCCAGAACCTTGTCATACAGGCCATCTTTCACCCAGCCGACATTGATGACCATGTCCACCTCATCGGCACCGTTTGCAATGGCGTCCCTGGCCTCGAATACCTTGGAAGCGGTTGTCGAATAACCATTCGGAAAACCGATTACAACGCAGACCGGGATCTGGCCCTTCAGATATTCTGCCGTCTGCCGCACATAAGACGGCGGAATGCATACGCTTGCTGTCTGATAGCGCACTGCATCGTCGCAGATCTGCTGAATCTGGCTCCACGTTGCATCCACCTTCAGCAGGGTATGGTCGCAGGCAGCCAGTATTTTCGATACATCCATTTCATTCTGATTACTCATGTCATTTCCTTTCCCGGAATTTTAACAGTGATGTCTTTTATCTTATCGTATTGCTTTTCGTCCAGCAACACGGCAAACTCCCTGCCGCCGGTGGGGACCGGGGCAGGGAGCTCGCATCTTAAGAGGGATATGGCAATGGTTGTCTTACTTAATGAATCCAACCTGTTTGCTGATAATTTCGATCTGTTCGTCCTTCTTCTTGTTGTACTCGACCTTCTTCTCTTCGAAATAGTTCTTGCCGTAGGAATCAATGGAGACGATGAGGGGACCGAACTCTTTCACGTGGCAGTGCCAGAGTGTCTCGGGCATGCCGAGGTCCTTCCACTCGGCCTCTACAATCTCCTCTACCTCAGCTGCTGCTACTACGGCATTCCCGGCCGGGAATACACAGTGAATCGCACCGAATTCCTTGCAGGCACGCTCGGTATTTTCCTTCATTCCGCCCTTGCCGACGATGACGCGTACACCGGTGGTTTGAACGAACTCATACTCGAACTTCTCCATACGCATGGAGGTGGTCGGTCCTACCGATACCATCTCGTACTGATCATTCCCCAGAGGACGGATGATCGGACCGGCGTGGAGAATCGCTGCGTCGCGAACGTCAACTGGGATCTCTCTGCCCTCCTCTACGACGCGGCGGTGTGCCACATCGCGGCAGGTGGTGATGTCGCCGGTCAGATAAATGATGTCTCCAATATGAATATCCTTCAAATCCTCTGCGGATACAGGGTTGTGCAGAATCTTCTTGCCATCTTTGATTTCAACAGACATGTCAGTCCTTCCTTTCCTAATTTGTATCTGCTTAGCGCCTGGTGATTTCAACATGCATCGGGCATCTTCGAGTATCAAAATCGAGATGCATGTGCTAAATAGATACCCTAATTCCAGCGATTACGCTTCCTTGTACTCAAAACCGGTGTGTGTGTCGATGGTGAAGTTCAGATCCTTATCGAACACGATGTGTCCTCTTCTGTGACTCCAGCATCCTACGTTGACTGCAACACCGATTGCAGAGGGGTGCCGCGCCGTATTCTCTATGTTCACTCCCATAACCGAATAGTTGCCGCCCATGCCCTGCGGTCCGAGACCGATGGCATTGATGCCGTCCTCAAGAAGCTTCTCCATCTTGGCTGCATTGGCATTCTCATTGTGGCTTCCGATGGGACGCATCAGAGCCTTTTTGGAATTCAGGGCTGCTGTTTCAACAGAGGTTCCGACGCCGACACCGACCAGAAGAGGCGGGCAGGCATTCAGGCCGTAGCTCGTCATGCGGTCCAGAACGAACTTGGTGATTCCCTCATAACCTTCGCCGGGCATCAGAACAGTCGCATTGCCGGGAAGCGTGCATCCGCCGCCTGCCATGTATGTATAAATCTCGCACTGATCGGAATTCGGAACAATGTCCCACCACACGGTAGGGGTTCCCTTGCCGACGTTCTTGCCGGTGTTGTACTCATCGAAGGTCTCAACGGAGTTGTGGCGAAGAGGCGTTGCAAATGTTGCCTGTACAACGGCTTCCTTCAGAAGTGCCTCCAGATCATCGATCAGCGGGAAACGTGTTCCGCACTTAACCCAGAACTGCAGTACGCCGGTGTCCTGACATGAGGGGCGATCCAGCTTCATCGCCAGCTCCTGGTTGCGGAACATAGTGTCATAGATGACCTTGGTCATCGGGGAATCCTCTTTGTCACGCAGCTCTTCCAGCTTCGCAATGACATCGTCAGGAAGCTTCTTGGCGGTGTATCCGACGAACTGTGCCATAATGTCGGTGAGTTTCTTAACCTGTGATTCGGTTGCCATAGTTTTGTCCTCCATAGTGACTGTTGCTAATGAAAAATATGCCGGGGCCAGAGGTCTTCCGCCCCCGGATGGAACTTCTAGAATGAACCTTCTAATGTTCATATCCGTTCAGCCCCGGCGATTTCAACGTGAACGAAGTGCCCTGTGGCCGTATTCACGATTGAAATTGACAGGCGGCTGCTGAATATAGCCCTGATTTTTACCGCCGGATCCGAATCACGGATAGAACGGGAAGGCGATCGGCAGAATGATCATGCTGATAACAGTCGCAATGACGATCAGCGGCAGACCTGCCTTCACATAATCGTTGAACTTGTAGCCGCCGGCGCCGACCACCATGGTGTTCGCCGGCATTCCGATGGGCGTTGCATAGGCGCAGGAACCGCCGATAACGCAGGCCATCAGAACGGCTCTGGGATCTGCCCCCATGCCCTGTGCAATGGACAGGCAGATGGGCGCCATCAGAGCTGTCGTTGCCGTGTTGGACATGAAGTTCGTCATGACGCAGCACAGAATGAATACCACGAAGGTGAACAGAACCGGAGACGGATTGTCGCCGAGGGTTCCGATTACGATGTCAGCAATCATCTTGCCAGCGCCGGTGTTCTCCAGAGCGGTTGCCAGCGACAGCGTGCCGCCAAAGAGGAAGATGGTCTTCAGATCAATTGATTTCAGCGCATCCTTCTCCGAGATAACGCCTGTCAAAATCAGGAGAATCGCGCCGATGCAGCCGGTAACGCAGAGCTTGATGCCGATCTGATCCTCGAAGATCATGCCGATCAGGGTAACGATCAGGATGACCAGAGACAGGACTTTCTTCCACTTCGGAACCTGACTGAAATCCTGCACCTCATCGAATACAGAATCATCGTTTCCGCTGGTGTCGTGATTCGGCAGGAGCTTGAAGCCGATGGTCGCGTAGAAGATAATTCCCACGATCAGGATCGGAAGACCCACGATTGCATATTCGAAAAATCCGAACTTCATTCCCAGCGGCTCCAACGTGGACTGGGCAATCATGTTGCCGGGAGCTCCGATGAGGGAGAGGTTGCCGCCCATAGCTGCCGCGAATACTAACGGCATCAGGAGTCTGGATCTCTTGTAACCGGACTTCGCTGCAATGCCGATGACTACCGGAATCAGGACAGCCGCCGTACCGGTGTTGGAAAGGAAGCCGCTCATCACGCCGACGATGACCATGATGGCGATAACAAGTCCTCTCTCTGTCTTTGCAAACTTTGTAACCAGGCTGCCGATCTCGTTGGCCATGCCGGTCTCGAACAATGCACCACCTACAATGAACATGGCAACGAACAGGATAACGTTGCTGTTGATGAAGCCTCCGAAGGCCTCACTCACACTCAGAACCTTTGTGACCACCAGGCCCACGCAGATGATCATGGATGTCAGACCGAGCGGAATCTTCTCCGTCACGAACATGGCGATGGCAAATGCCAGAAAAATCAAGGTGATTATTGCTGGACTCATATTTTGGAAATCCCCCTTCTATATGTCCTTCTTTTCCTTTTTCTTTCTGCTCCGTCTGCACGCGATTCTGTTCTGCCTCCAGTATTCTGAATCCTTCCGCACAGATGAAGCTTTCTGGTTTTGACGTGGCCATGTCAATCCGGTGTTGCTCTATGAAACGAGGATAATGCGTTTCAGACGCAATGTACATTTTGGATACTTGACGTCAGCATAGCTTTTGCCTATGCTGATTCTCATACGAAAGCCTGCCTGCGACGGGTTCTGGCGGATATGTCCGGCTCGGGGGAACGCCGCCCTGTCGCCAACCCATCGAGTAACTGTAACAGCCTGCATCCATGAAAGGAGCTCCGCCATGACTCTCACCCAGCTGGAATATTTCTGCACCGTCTGCCGCTACCACAGCATTACCCGTGCTGCAGAGGTTCTGTATGTCTCGCAGCCCACGATCTCCACCTCCATCCGTGATCTGGAGAAGGAGTTCCATCTGCGTCTCTTTCACCATGGCAAAAACCGGATTCTCCTTACCAAGGACGGCGAAGCCTTTTTCCAGCGCGCCGAGAGCATTCTCAAACAGACGCAGGAGCTGTATGCAGACTTCTCGGATACCTCCGAGAACCGCCATCCTCTGCGTATAGGCATTCCACCGATGATCAGTACAGTCTTCTTCCCGCGCGTTACCGATCAGTTTCTGGAGCGCTACAGCAGCATCTCCATTCAGCTCCTCGAATATGGTTCCATCCGTGCCCGTGTCATGCTGGACAACGAGCAGTTGGATGTTGCCATGGCCAACATGGATTTCTATAATCTGGATAAATACAACAGTCACATCATGATGGAGGATCGCTATGTCTACTGCGTAGCGCGCAATCACCGCTATGCCAATGAGCCTGTCATCACCATGGACATGCTCCGTGACGAACCCATCATCCTGTTCAACACGGACTCCGTACAGACCCAGACCGTCATCACGCGCCTTCGCTCTGCCGGCATCACGCCTCATGTCCTGATGTACTGCAGTCAGCTGATGACGGTTCTGAACTACGTGCGCGGCGGCAGCTGCGGAGCCTTCCTGTACTCATCTCTGGCTGCTAATCCACGTGATTTCGTTGAGATCCCGGTTCAGCCGGAGATCACCAGCAAATTCGGCATCATCTGGAAAAAGGGGGTATTTATCCCCGACCAGCTGACCAAGTTCGTAGACTTCATCAAGACCTACGATGTGACACCGTATCTGCCGAAGCGGTGACCGTTAGTATCTGTTCAATCACATCAAAGTTTTCCGAATGCAGGGAGAAGCTGCCATCATACATCTTCGAATAATAAATCGAGATGCAGGTGCTGAACCGGTCCGAACGTTATACTGTAAAGACAAAAGCCGAGTGATAGACATCTGATATGCGCAGGTTACGTTTCGGTTACGCATCAGGCGATAAGATGACAACACAACAAGGACATGCCCCACAAGGAAGGGCAGAAAGAAAACGAGCCGGCTTAATCCAGCCGGCAATACACACAGCACATGTTTAGCCGTCAGTTCTTGTGAAGCTGGCAGGTACTAAACAAATATGGGAGGAATTTTGAAATGAAAATGAAGAGAATCATGTATTTTGCAACTGCATCCGCACTGGCCGCAGCAATGCTGAGCGGCTGCTCTGCCGCTTCCGGCACGAGCTCCGCAGAGAGCACCTCGGCCGCCGCTGAGAGTACGGCTGCAGAGAGCACCGCAGCATCGACAGAGACCGCAGTCGACTATTCCAACGTCACCGTGCAGGACATTCTGGATGCCAACAATGTTGCCGACCTGGTGGCTAAGTACGGGTCCGTCACGATGTATTCGGAATCCTCCGACGGTGATTCCGCCGGAGCGAACAGCACGTTCTATTTCCACACAAACGATGCCGGAGAGCTTCAGATGCTGGGCTGCATCTCACAAGCTGACGGTTCCGAACAGGATATCAATATCGCCGCCACCTCCACCGATACCGGATCCGGTATTTACTACTACGACGAGAGCGGTGCGAGCATGCAGGTTGTCGAGCCGGAGTCTCTGACTACTGCCATTTCCAACTATTACGTATCCATCGACACCGCGCAGACACTGGTTGACGCCAGCCTGCAGGATGACGCTCTGGTGGTATATACGAAGGATTCCTACGGCGACGAGAATAACTATGCAGAGAACTACTATTACTGTGATCCCGACACTCTGGAGCTGTACTCCATCAGCTACGTATACCATTACGATTTCAGCGACGGAAGCTCCAGCGACATTTCGGATGCCATGAAGGGTGAGACGGATATCTTCTACTCCTTCCTCTACGGCGAGAACGAAGATGCTGCATCCCTGAAGGATGCCTCCGAGGAGTGCCTAACGGATGAGAACCCTTGCGTTCTCACCGTTGTGGTAAAGCCCGGTTCCGACGACAGCGCCGAGTACACCTTCAATCTCAAGAAGGGCGTCACCATCAATGCCGTAGGCCAGGACAGCATCTACAACCTGTATTATGACGAAGCCTGCACGCAGAGTGTTGACACCGTGAACACCAACGCCGATGCCGTCACCATCTACGCAGCAGAATAATCCGGCTCCTTCGAAGCGAAACGCAAGCCAAACGGGAGCTGATTAAAAATTAGCCCAAAACGAATATACAAAAATAAGCAGACCATGCAAAAATAAGTCCCCTGCCGCCCACAACACCGGGTGGCAGGGGACTTATTTTGCATCAAGAACTATCGTAACTATCACTCCCTTATGAATCAGCAATTTTGTTCACCGCATACACCGGAAACACGCGGATGTTCTCGTATTCAGCGAAATTTTCCAGAGAAACCCGAATTCCATATGGTGAACGTTCATGACTTTTCAGGAAGGCGTGCATGCTCTGCATGCTCCCCTTGCTCGAGGCCTTCACTTCAATCGGAATGATCGCTCCATTTCTCACAATAGCGTAATCAATCTCCGCGTTGGCACCACTTTTATACCAGTAATGAAGCTCCGCATTCTCATAATGGCTCTGCGACTTGATCAGCTCCAGGCCCGTCTCCATCTCTACAACGCTGCCGCGATTCATGTCCTGGAAAACATCTGCCGCCAGCAGATCCCCCACATTCAGGCCGCGCTCTGTGAGATACACTCCTGTATCAAAGACGAGAAGCTTTTTGTTCGTCTCCTTCTCGGAGGCGCCGAGCGGGATGCTCATACAGTCAGATGCCTTCACCGGATACACTAGCCCTGCGCACCGCAGCAGCTGCACACATTCGTCAAAATAATACGCACTCACCCCGGCTATGGCTGACGACGCCTTCGTCTGGCTGCACACGTTATGCATTGCATAGGAGAACACCTTCCGGATCATCTCTGCCGGCACCGCCGAACCATATTTATTAAAGTCATCCAGAAAGTTCAGCACAATATCCCGATGAATCTGCTGACATGCCAGAAGGCTCCCTGTCGAAACGTACTCAGACACCGCCTCCGGCATTCCACCGACGATCAGAAATGTCTTATATGCCTCCAGCAGTTTCTCGTGTACCAAGCACTCCTCCTGCCGCGGATCCAGCGCCTGCAGATAATCTGCCAGATTTCCTTCCCCGATTCCAGTCAAAAATTCTCGGAATGAAAAAGGATACATGTAAATGCTCCGAACCCGCCCAACCGGGAAGTCCACCCTTTTCTTCTCCTTCCCGTTCAGAACGAATTCGAGCAAGGAGCCAGCCGCAATCACATGCAGACCTGGGATTTCCTCGTAAAAATATCGCAGGGCCGTAATCGCTCTCGGGCATTCCTGAATTTCGTCCATAAAAAGAAGGGTCTTCCCTTCCTGAATTCGCTTTCCGAACTGAAGTTCCAGCATCTTCAGAATCTCAGCAACGTCAATATCGCCCTCGAACAGCTTCTTCAATCCGGGCTGTCTCTCAAAATTCAGTTCAATATATCCATCAAAAGACTCTGCCAGTCTTCTAACCGCAGAGGTCTTCCCGCATTGCCGGATCCCTCGCAGCAACAGCGGCTTAAAGCGCTCCGCATTTCTCCATTCCAGCAATGCTCTGTCGACAGATCTCTCCAAGTACATACGCACACCTCATTTCTGCCGTCATCATAGCATCGTATTTGGAAATTGCCAACCGAAAATCATTC
>CAYLUU010000020.1:22893-28076 GCA_964386925.1 uncultured Sarcina sp.
TTGCCAACCGAAAATCATTCGTTTATTTGGAATTTGCCAACCGAAAATCATTCGTTTATTTGGAATTTGCCAGCCAAAAGCCGTCACAGCGATTCAGTTTCAACCAAAAAGTTCCCAGACGCCAACATATCCAGGCATCCGGGAACCTTCATCACATCATGCAGCACTTATATCGCAGTTTACATAACCTGCTTTCTCACTCCACACACGGATTCAGCCGAATGCGGATGAGCTGTCCATCGAGCACGTACTGGGCGAAATTCGTCTCATCTCCGTTGCGCCGGAAATCGCACACAAATTCCCCGTTCTCAAAATGCCCCTCGTCCACCGAAAGGAAGTTCAGCTGCGAGCTGTAGCGGGAGCTCATCTTGCCATAGCTGTCCTCGTCCATCGGATCCGGCCGCCGAATGAACTCGGCCATCGTGCCGGCGCCGCACAGGTAGAACTCATAATCGCCGGTCTGCACCAGAATGGCGCGGCCTCGCCGGGCGATCTTCTTCCTGCCCTCTTTCGACTTCACATCTGTCGTATAGCCAAAGCCCTGCGAATTGCAACTCGTATACCGCATGACAACGTGATGCAGCGGGAGCTTCAGATAACGCCAGGGCTCGAACTCCTCCTGCGTGAAGGCATGAATCCGGCCTGTTCCATGGTACTGAATCAGGAGCGGTGCAATCTTCGCAATGATATGCATTGAAAGAGCAATCTCCTCCGATTCCGGATTCAGATTCTCATTCTCATCCAATGCCCCCTCTGCGCCGAAGGATGCAACTCCCTGCGCCTCGAATTCTCCTGCTGCCAGAATGAGATTCATCGCATTCGGCATCCCCGATACGGGCGATTCCGGAACGAACAGCGGATTCCCGAAGCGCTTATAGGACGCGCAGATCCTCCGATAGTCATACAATGAAGTATTGTAGATATCCGGTGCGATCAGATCCAGCGACGGCGCCGCAATCTTCCAGAGCTCCAGCATCCGCGACACACCGGCACCGGCATTGTAGCAAAGCCCCGCCTCCTCATGTGCATTCTCTCCGATGAACACATTCGTATAGAACGGAATGTCATACAGAGCCTTGCCCGCCTTCGCAATCTTCTCAATGTACTGCGCCGTATACCAGGCAGAAAACGCCTCGTGGGAGTACCGGCCGAATGCCGTCTTCCAAGGAGACACTACGCCAGCATTCTCGTTTTCATCTCCAGGCTTCCCGTTTCCTGCGTCGCAGATTTTCTGCTGCACCGCGTTGTCACAGTTTCCTTCGCCTGCAGCCTGTCCGTCAGACGCTTCCTCTCCCCACATATCCGGGAAGCGCAGCCCTGCGATCTCCTCGGGGACTGCCTTCTGATAATCAGCCTCTGCCTCCTCGGAATAATCCCGGTCGGTGTTGGCATAGCCCATCTCATTCTCGATCTGGATGGCGATGACAGTTCTCTCCTTCTCATCGTAATCCTTCACGAACTGCAGCAGTGCAAGGAACGCCGCCTTGTCCCGCTCCAGCGTTGCCATGCAGTGCGGCGACAGGGAGGCCACGGCTCTTCCGTCGTGTCCCTTTGCCACATGATAGATCTCCGGATGGAGCTTCACATATTCCGGCACGTAATTCGGATGTCCGTTCTTGCTCATACCGAACCACAGGATCACAAGGTGTGCACCGGCTTCCCGCACCTCGTCGATCAGATCCTTCACCGAGCTGAAATCATACACGCCCTCCTCGGGCTCTACAAAATACCAATACGCCGGTGCCTCCAGCGTATTCCCCCCGAACAGCTCCAGTGTCCGAAGCGCCTTCCGAATAAACGGTGATCCCGTCGACGAATTGTGTGCCTGCACGCCGATCGGCATAAAAGGGTTCCCGTCCTTGTCACGAAACAGCCAGTTCTCGCTCATCTTACCTCCTGAATCCAGACCCGCATCTCATTCTCGCCGCGATTCCCCCATGCAAAATAAGGAATCGCCGTCAGCGTCGCAGGCTCCTCCTGCGGCGGCTTAGTCCCATACAGTGTATCACTGTCGAACACCATCCGCACGCCCTCTGCCTTCACGCAGTCCAGCTCCTCCGGGAGTCCTGCCGGAGCGCTCTCTACGCGCAGCTCGGCCTCTCGCGGCAGGCGAAGACTCGCCAGCACGCCCTCGTTGTCTGCCCCCTCGATGCAGTACACAATCGGTCCCTTCATGATGGCCGTGCAGTTCTCGTTCGCCCGGATCAGCGGGTTCGCATAGATCCGTCTCGGCGAAAGCTCTGCCTGCAGCTCCAGTCGGTCACCTGCCTTCCACTCTCGCCGAATGTAAGCGTAGCCCTTCTCCAACGTATACTCATCTGCCGTCAGGGCCTTCCCGTTCAGCACCAGAGAATATCCTGCCGCAGCCCTTGCACCGGCAGTTCCATCCGCGCCGTCACTCTGTGCTGTCATTTCCTTCTCATACTGCACATAGGCCGGAATCCGGATTGCAAGCGCGAACTCCTTCTCGCCGCAGCTCTCCACCTGATAGGAAACCTCTCCCTTCCACGGCCAGCTACTCTCGATCTGCAGCACTGCATTCGAAAGCTCCGCTTTGCCGCCGACGAAGAGATGTGAATAGATCACATCATCCGACTCCTCCAAGGCATATTTTCCAAGAGACGTCACAAGGCGCACCACATTGGGCGGGCAGCATGCGCAGGGGAACCACTCCGGCCGCTGCGGCAATACATGCTCATACCCCGGGAGCTTTCCGGAGACACCCGGCACCACCTCCAGCGGATTGACGTAGAAAAAGCGTTTCCCGTCCAGCTGCATGCCGGACAGCACGCCGTTATACAGAGCCCGTTCCATGACATCCGCGTATTTGGAATCCTTCTCGAGGCCCAGCATCTTCCTTGCGAACATCACAAGGCCGATGGACGCGCAGGTCTCGGCATAGGCGGTGTCATTCGGAAGATCGTAATCATGGGTAAAGCCCTCCCATTTTGCCGCCTGTCCGAGGCCACCCGTCACGTACATCTGCCGCTCGGTGGCATTCTTCCACAGCCGCCGGCAGGCCTCCGCCATCGATTCGTCGCCCTTGATGCCGGCATAATCTGCCATCGCCGTATAGAGGTACATTGCGCGCACGCTGTGGCCTCTCGCCTCCTTCTGCTCCCGAACGGGTGCAAAGGTCTGCGTGTAATTCGTGTCCGCGGGATCATTGCCCCACTGCACCCAGCCGCGCTTATCCTTCTCCTCCTGGAAATAATTCGGGTTCTGCCCTCTCTCATTCAGGAAATATTCCGCCAGCGCCAGATCTCTCTCATTGCCGGTTGCACGGTACATCCGAATCAGTCCGATCTCGACCTCCTCATGCCCCGGCACGCCGTGGATCTTGCCTTCCTCCGGTCCGATGTGACGGTCAATGCAGTCTGCCTCGCGCTGCATCACCTGCAGGAGCTTGTCCTTGCCGGTTGCCTCGTAGTAGGCCACAGCCGCTTCCATCATGTGCCCTGCGCAATAAAGTTCATGACACTCCTGCAGATTCTGGAACTTCCGATCCGGCTCCTTCACGATGAAATACGTGTCCAGATATCCGTCCGGCTGCTGCGCCTTCTCGATCAGGTCAATGGCTGCATCAGCCCTCGTCTCCAGCTCCGGATCCGGCGAAATCGCCAGCGAATAGGCTACACCCTCCAACCACTTCGCAAGGTCGCTGTCCTGGAAGACCATCCCGTAGAACTCGCCCTCTTCCAGTCCTGCCGCAATCCGGAAGTTCGCGATAGCGTGGCTCTTCTCCACCCCCGGAAGCTCATCATTCAACACCTTCTCCTGGTACGGAATAACAACCTTCGATACCAGCTCCTGTCTGGGTGACCAGAAGCTGTCCTTAATGGCAAATTTCTTAATATCAATCTCTGTCTGTTTCATGGTGTCCCTCCTGATTCGCAGGAATCTAATTATCCCTCCGATACCCTATCATTGTGGCACATATTCCGTGCTTCTCATAGTCACAAAGCAGACATAGTATTTCATAAAGTGACTTTTGTAATCATTCGACTCATCTTCCAATTTCAAGCTCAGAGAACGCATATTGTCCCGATACTTCCATGTTATTTCCTCTCCAATTCACTTGCCGCCGCAGCGTTTCTATACTATTCTGTATCTGTTCGATATTCCAAAATGTAACTTTTCATACCAAAAGGTGCCTCGCATTTCATTTTTTTCAGGAGGTACCTATTCGCCAGGTGACGTCTCATGCAGAAACCACTTGCCCACTCCTTTAATATCGCCTACCCCGTCGTGCTCAATCGCGCCGGGAAATTCGAAGCCCCGTCCGACGACTGGAGCCACATTGCCTCACAGCTCGAGGATTTCGAGCTCATCATTGTGACCGACGGTGTCCTCTATCTGCAGTACATCGACACCCGGTATACCGTTCAGAAGGGAGAGTATCTCCTCCTCGCACCGGCGCAGCAAGAGAACGGATCCAGCGGCCGTATGCCGGCAAGAGACGTGATCCGCAAAGGGTTTCGACCCTCGAAGTGCAGCTTCTACTGGATGCACTTCTACTGCTCGAACGTGACCGCCCGCAATAACCTGTACGTGGATCACATCATTGACGGCAACAGCAACATCCTGGTTCCCATTCACGACAAGCTCTCCGTTCCCGAAAGAGCCCTCGTCATGATGGTGCAGCTCCAGGACGGCATCCTCTCCGGCTATGACTCCAACTACCTGAATCTGCTCGCCACCCTGATCCTCAGCGAGATCGCCAACCAGCACCTTCTCCGCTATCAGGGACAGTTGCAAACAGAGAAAAACGGCTCCCGCCAGCTCTTTCATGACATCGCCGGCTACATTGAGCACGAGATTGACCAGCCTCTCAAAGTCTCTGACATCGCCGCCAACTTTGATTACAATGAAAAACACCTGTCCAGGCTGTTCAAACGTTACACAGGTGTTAGCCTGAAGCAATATATTCTGAATCAAAAACTGAAACGGGCAGATTTCCTGCTCATGGATTCCATGATTCCGGTCTCCGACATCGCATTCCGGGTCGGATATTCCAGCTATCATACCTTTGAACGTGCGTATGTTGCCAATCGTGGCATGACTCCAACCGCCTTCCGGCAGCTCTATGCACAGAAGATCAGCAATCATGCGTAAGCGAATTCATTGTATTTGGTAACTATTCAGAGCCAAGCAAATTTGCATAAAATGTGCGAGTAATGCTT
>CAYLUU010000021.1:0-28013 GCA_964386925.1 uncultured Sarcina sp.
GGACTGGCTGCGGCAACGCATGCGGATTCTTCGGAGAGTCAGGAGATTCTCACTGTTCCGATCATGCAGCTGGCCCGGGTGTGGAATGCAGAGCCGGATTCCTTCTCGAAAGAGGAGAAGGCACTGATGTATGAGCTGATGGCGTCGGAGGAGCAAACGGTTGATTCCGAATCGACTGATTCCGAATCAGCGGCTGATTCGGATACGGGTACGGAAACGCTTGGATGGGGATATTACAATCCGGTTCTGTCCGATCAGGTAAAGCTGCGCTTTCGCAGCGATGTGTATCGATCGAATCGCGGCGCGTTCTGGCGGATGTGGCTGCGGCAGGGACTGCAGCATCCGGCCGGATATCTCAACGCCTGGCTGATGACGAGCTATGGCTTCTGGGCACCGAATGCCGTGGTGAACTGCTACCGCGGGAATACGGTGTATACCTTCACCTATGGGGACAGCTCGTATTTTGGCTACGAGACAGAGCTGCCGGGAGAACGCAGGAGTCTGCTGCCGGTACTGGATGGGTGGTACCTTTTTTTGTCCCTGGATGTGCGGGCACAGGAGATTCCGGTGCTGCGCTGGATTCTGTCACCGGGGGCGATGGCCTTCGTGTATCTCTTCTGTCTGCTGACGCTGCTGCGCAAGAGGCAGCGGAGAATAATGCTGGCCTGGATGCCGCTGGGGCTGGTGTGGCTGACGGTTCTTCTGGGTCCGTGCACATTACCACGCTATGTTGTATACTTATGGATTGGAATACCATCCATTGTATCGGACGCTGTCGGCGTTTCCGAGCAGGTGAATGTATAGCGGCTGATGCCTGCTTGAATAGATATAAAAATAGTATCTATTTAGCACCCGCATCTCGATTTTCCTTCGGAAAACCTCGATGTGGCTGGCCAGAGGCTCTTTGAGCCTTGGCCACCTGTCAATTTCAATCATGCATATGTCCGCAAGCGTCCAATGCATGTTGAAATCGTCAGGTGCTAAACAGATAAAACATAAGCTTGCAGCCTGTATTGTTCCGGCTGCCTGAGGTATATATGTCCAACCAAGAGAATAAAGCTGCGCAGCCGGAGGAACGGAAGTTCAATTATGTGAAGTTCTGGCGGCGTGTGGCTCTGATTGTATATGACATTCTGAGCGTGGTGCTGGCAAGCTATCTGTCGCTTTTGATGCGCTACGAGTTCCAGCCCTCCGAGATTCCGGATTATTTCTATCTGCCGGTGATGGAGGCGCTTCCGCTGACAATTGCAGTTACCTTACTGTTGTTCTATCTGTTCCGGCTGTATGATTCGCTGTGGGCTTTTGCCGGAGAGACAGAGCTGCAGAACCTGGTGTTCGCCAATGGTGTGGCGGCGATGGTGAATGTGGGAATCCTGCATTTGAACCGGCAGGAGATTCAGGCAGTGCCGAAGAGCTATTACTTCCTGTACATGTTCCTGATGATCACCCTGACCTTCATCAGCCGGTTCTCGTACCGGTTCCTGCGCGGGCTTAAGCACAAGAATGCCAATCGGAGCAACGCGACCAACGTGATGGTGGTCGGTGCCGGCGAGGCAGGCAATATCATTGTGCGGGAGATTCTGAACTCGCATTATTCTACGATGAGCCTGAAATGTCTCATTGATGACTCGCAGGACAAATGGGGCAAGTACATCCAGGGCATCAAGGTCGTTGGCGGCCGGGAACAGATTCCGGAAGCTGTGGAGCAGTACGGCATTGACGAGATCATTGTGGCCATCCCGTCACTGTCACGCGCTGAGATGAAGGGAATCCTGGACATCTGCAAGGAAACCAAGTGCAAGATGCGCACGCTTCCCGGCATCTACCAGCTGGTGAACGGTGAGGTCAGCGTATCCAAGCTCCACGACGTGGAGGTCGAGGATCTGCTGGGGCGCGATCCGGTGCGGGTCGACATCGATTCCATCATCGGCTATGTACAGGGCAAGGTTGTCTGCGTAACAGGCGGCGGCGGCTCCATCGGATCGGAGCTGTGCCGGCAGATTGCAGGACATCGTCCGAAGCAGCTGATCATCATTGATATCTATGAGAACAGTGCGTATGACGTGCAGCAGGAGCTGAAGCGCCGATATCCCGAGCTGGACATGGTCGTGCTCATTGCCTCTGTCCGCAACGTCCAGCGCATGAACTGGATCTTTGAAAAATATCGTCCGGACATCGTATATCATGCAGCGGCGCACAAGCACGTTCCGCTCATGGAGACCAGTCCCTGCGAGGCGATTAAGAACAACGTCTACGGTACCTTCAACACCGCAATGGCGGCGGCGACCTACGGAACCGAACGCTTTGTTATGATCTCTACCGACAAGGCCGTGAATCCGACGAACATCATGGGAGCATCCAAGCGAATCTGTGAGATGATCATCCAGGTGTTCAACCGCCATTATGACTGCAACTACGTAGCGGTTCGCTTCGGAAACGTACTGGGCTCCAACGGCAGCGTTATCCCGCTGTTCAAAAAGCAGATTGCAGCCGGCGGCCCGGTAACGGTGACGGATCCCAACATCATTCGGTACTTTATGACCATTCCGGAGGCTGTGTCGCTGGTGCTGCAGGCAGGAGCCTACGCAAAGGGCGGCGAGATCTTCATTCTGGATATGGGGGAGCCGGTCCGCATTCTGGACCTGGCAGAGAACCTGATCAAGCTCTCCGGCTACAAGGTGGGAGAGGACATCAAGATTGTATTTACCGGACTTCGACCCGGCGAGAAGCTGTATGAAGAGATGCTCATGAACGAAGAGGGCATGAAGGATACGGCGAACCGGCAGATTCACATCGGAAAGCCATTGGAGATTGACGAGGATCGCTTCTTTGTACAGCTGCAGCGTCTGAAGGAGGCTGCGTATGAGGAATCGCCGGCCATTCGTGAGCTGGTGCGGGAAATCGTTCCGACCTACCGTAAGAACACGGAGGTGAATGAGGAGCGAATCCATGAGGAGCTCGAGAAGCAGCAGAAGCGCATGAACGAAGGCACAGCAGACACCGAGCATGAAACGGAGATGATCCGCACCGAACGGTAATTTTAATTGAGAATCCGTTCGCGGGGCGCACAGTTCACGTTGAGATCGCCAGGTGATGAACCGTGCAGTACATGTTGAATGCGGCGCATAGGAGGAATAGTCGTGAATAAGAAAATATACCTGTCCAGTCCTACCATGCATGGTGACGAGCAGCGTTTCGTTGAGGAAGCCTTTGCAACTAACTGGGTGGCACCTCTTGGACCGAATGTGGATGCCTTTGAAGAGGAGCTTTCTTCTTACGTTGGCGTGCCGCATGCGGCAGCACTGTCGGCCGGAACGGCGGCCATTCATCTGGCCGTGCGTCTTCTAAATATTCAGCCAGGCGATGTGGTGTTCTGCACCTCGATGACGTTCGCTGCGACCTGCAATCCGGTAGCTTATGAAAAAGGACAGCTGGTATTCATCGATTCAGAGAGCGACACCTGGAACATGTCTCCTGCAGCACTGCGGAAGGCGTTTGAGAAGTATCCAAAGGTAAAGGCAGTCATCTGTGCGGACCTCTACGGTACGCCGGCGAAGCTCGATGAGATCGCAGCCATCTGCGCAGAGCACGATACGCCGCTCATCGAGGATGCCGCGGAGGCGCTCGGCAGCAGCTGGAAGGGGAAGATGTGCGGCTCCTACGGTAAGTTCGGCATCCTGTCCTTCAACGGCAACAAGATCATCACGACCTCCGGCGGCGGTATGCTGGTATCGGAGGACGAAGAGGCCATCCGCCATGCGAAGTTCCTGGCAACCCAGGCAAGAGAGCCCGTGCCCTATTATCTGCACAAGGAGATTGGTTACAATTACCGTATGAGCAATCTGCTGGCCGGTGTCGGCCGGGGCCAGATGCTCCATCTGGAGGAGCACATCGCGCAGAAGCGTGCGATTTATCAATATTACAAAAAGGCCTTCGCAGACATCGATGCCATTGAAATGAATCCGCTGGGCGGCAGTGATGCGGTCTGCAACAACTGGCTGTCCTGTCTGACACTGAAGGAAGGCTGCAACGTGAAGCCGATGGATATTTTCACAGCACTGCAGAAGGAAAATATCGATTCCCGCCCCATCTGGAATCCGATGAACAATCAGCCGGTGTATGCGGAATGTGATTTCATTGCAGACCCGGAGGGAGCGGACAAGCCGAGCGGCTCCGTATGCATGGATGTCTACGAGAGAGGTCTGTGCCTGCCGTCGGACAACAAGAACACCGAAGAGGACATGGAGCGGATCGTGGGTATCATTCGCGGATTGTTCGCGTGACGAATCAGAGCGATTCACATATTGCTGTAGGAGCTGCCGATGTATCGCAAGGGAATCAAACGAATTCTGGACATTATACTGGCATTGATCGGACTCATAATTCTGAGTCCGGTCTTTCTGATTCTGGTGCTGCTGATCCGGGTGAAGCTGGGCTCGCCGGTGTTCTTCCATCAGGACCGGCCCGGGAAGGATGGGAAGGTCTTCGGCCTTCTGAAATTCCGCTCCATGACAGATGAGCGGGATGCGGAAGGAAATCTTCTGCCGGATGACAAGCGCCTGACGCATTTCGGAAAGATCCTTCGGGCGACCAGCCTGGACGAGCTGCCGGAGTTTCTGAATATTCTGAAAGGGGACATGTCCTTCGTGGGACCAAGACCCCTTCTCGTTCGCTACCTGCCATACTATACGGAAGAGGAGATGCATCGACATGACGTCCGCCCGGGCCTGACGGGACTTGCCCAGATTCATGGCCGCAATGCGCTGAACTGGGAGGACCGGTTCCGTTATGATCTGGAGTATGTGGAGCACTGCAGCTTTGCGATGGACATGTCGATTGTCCTGCAGACGGTGGGAAAGGTGCTGCACCATTCCGGTGTACAGTCCGGGGCCGATCAGACCATTCCGGACCTGGATGACTACCGGAAGGGGAAGGAGCGCCGCGCATGAGCATGAACAAACTGGAGCTGTTCGAGCATCCATTGGCTTCGACCCCAATCGTAAAGCTGTCAGGCCGTTATGATGGGGAGCTTGGCAACGAAATCTACGTCAAGAGAGAGGACCTGATTCCCTTTTCATTCGGCGGGAACAAGGCGCGGAAGGCTGCGTATTTCTACCGGGAAATGCAGGATGAACAGCCGGACATCATTATGACCTACGGCTCGAATTCCTCGAATCACTGCCGGATCATTGCAAATCTTGCGGCAGCATTGGGACTCCCCTGCCATATCATCTCGGCAGGAGAGGAGGAGCGCGGCCGGGACGGACGGCAGCTCTTCAACCGCGTGCTGGTGCAGCAGTTCGGTGCGACCGTGGAGACGGTTCCGGTGGAAGAGGTTCACGACACCATCGAGAACAGGCTGCAGGCCTGCCGGGATGCCGGGAAAAAGCCGTATTTCATTCAGGGCGGCGGACATGGGAATGCCGGGACCCAGAGCTATGTGGATGCATTCCGGGAAATTCGTCAGCAGGAGCAGGAGATGGGGATGACCTTCCCTTATATCTTCCATGCGAGCGGGACAGGCTCGACACAGGCAGGTCTTGTCTGCGGCAAAGAGCTGACAGGAGCGGAGAATACGATTGTCGGTATCAGCATCGCCAGAACCTGTCCAAGGGGACGGGATGTGGTGAAGGAGAGCATTCTGGATTATTACAGGGATGTGCGGCAGCAGTCGGAAGGACAACCGGTGGTCGGCGGTGCAGACCTGACATCGCTCTTTCGGGAAGAGGATTTGATTTTCACGGATGCCTACCGGCAGGGCGGCTACGGCAAGTTCACGCCGGAGGAAGAGGAGTGCCTCGAGAAGGTAATGCTGCAGGACGGCATACCGATGGACACGACTTATGTGGGCAAGGCTTTCTGCGGAATGCTGCAGTACCTGCGGGACAATAACATCCGCGGCGAGAAGGTGCTGTTCCTGCATACCGGAGGGGCACCGCTGTTCTTCGATAGGTTGTGAGGTGTATCTTTGCAAGGATTGACCACGTGACCAATCCGGTCAACACATCGAGGATTTGCAACGCGAGGAGCAATTCGCGAAGGCAGGTACGGAATAGATACCATTTGTGGCTAGTACAGCGATTTTTAAATAACTAGCCATATTAACTTGCCTGATTTCCGGATAGCCCGCAACAAAAATCCTCAGCGTAGCCCGCTACGCCTACGTTTTTTGATGCGCACTCTCCGAAAATCATTCTGCGTTATCTGGCTAGTTATTTTGCAAACGCTGTACTGGTTACGAATATTTGAGTAATCATGCACTAAGTTATGAGGAACACACATGAATACCGATTCCATTAATATATTGATTCTGAGTGCGGGGACCCGCAATAAGGTGGTGCAGGCATTTCGCCGGACACTGGAAGGAAGGGGAAAGGTTGTGGCAACGGATGCCTCCAATCTTGCACCGGCTCTGTATGATGCGGACAAGGCCTATGTGGTTCCGCGCATTACGGCACCGGATTATCTGGATCAGATTCTGGAGATCTGCCGGAAGGAGAAGATCACGGGCGTATTCTCGTTGATCGACCCGGAGCTTTCCTTGCTTGCAAGAGAACGAGCACGCTTTGAGGCAATTGGTGTGACCCCGGTGGTTTCTCCTTACGAGCTCTGCGAGACCTGTCTGGACAAATACAGGATGTATCAGCTGCTGCAGGAGAAGGGAATTCAGACAGCCAGGTGCTGGACGACCCGGGAGGATTTTCAGAAGGCGCGGGAGAACGGGGAAGCTGCGTTTCCTGTTTTTGTTAAACCGCAGTGCGGCAGCGCCAGTCTGAACATCAACCTGGTGAACAATGATGAGACGGTTCAGACGCTGTTCGACAACTATGATGACCTTATGGTACAGGAACTGATGACCGGGCAGGAGTATGGCTGTGATCTGTATGTGGATCTGATCTCCGGCAAATGCACGTCGCTGTTCCTGAAAAAGAAAATCCGAATGCGTGCCGGCGAGACGGATAAATCCGTGTCCGTGCAGGCACCGGAGCTGTTCGAAAAGCTTGCGGCCTTTGCCGAGAGCTGCGGCTTCCGGGGAATGATTGACATCGATCTGTTCCACGACGAGCACGGCAAAGAGAACGAGACCAGCGAGGTTCCGGAGGGCGAGTGGTATCTCTCCGAGGTAAATCCCAGATTCGGAGGAGGATATCCTCACGCCTATGCCTGCGGGGTGGATTTCCCGGCGCAGATGGTGCGAAATCTGGAGGGACTGGAGAATCCGGTAACCATCGGCGAATACGAGAGCGGCATCTGCATGATGAAATACAATGAGATCGCGATTCGCCGGGAGGCGGAACTCGTATAGTCTGAGGAGAACTGCGTACCTGCAAGCGACAGGACATCTCCGCCAGGACCCGTTGCCTGTTGGATAGAGGAAAAATCATGAGCGACAAGAAAACAATTCTGATATTGGCCAATTCTTCCGGCGGATTGTACGATTTCCGTAATGAGCTGGTGCAAAAGCTCCTGGAAAAATACCGGGTGGTTGCGAGCCTGCCGGATACGGTGAAGACGGACCTCCTGGAGCAGGAAGGTGTCATCGTGGAGATGACGAAGATCAATCGCCGTGGCATGAATCCCATGCAGGATCTGCAGCTTCTGAGTGCATATAAAAAGCTGATTCGCAAATACCAGCCGGCATTGGTTCTTACCTACACGATTAAGCCCAATGTCTACGGCGGCTATGCCTGTCGGAAGGCTGGTGTTCCGTATCTGCCGACGATTACAGGACTTGGCAGCACCTTCCAGAAGAGCGGCCCGCTCCTCATGCTGGTGGAGCGCATGTATCATGAAGGAATGAAAAAGGCGGCCTGTGTGTTCTTCCAGAACGAGGAGAACCGCCAGATTTTCCGCCGCTCGGGATTGATCAGCGGAAGAGATCGGCTGGTACCGGGTTCGGGCGTCAGTTTGAAGGTGTGGCAGCCGATGCCCTATCCGGAGAACAGTGGTACGAAGTTCCTCTATGTCGGCCGTGTCATGAAGGAAAAAGGAATTGAAGAGTTCCTGCGGGCAGCGGAGGTGCTGCATTCCGAGAAGGTGACCTTTGCAATCTGCGGCTATTGCGATGAGGATTATCAGGAGGAGCTGGATGCGAGAAGCTCCCGCGGCGAGATCATTCAGCTCGGTTTCCATCCGGATATGCATGAGTATTATCGTGATTGCTCTGCTGTCGTAATGCCGACCTGGCATGAGGGAATGTCGAATGTTCTGATGGAGGCTTCTGCCTGTGCGCGGCCGGTCATTGCATCGAACATTTCTGGATGCCGCGAGATCTATGAGGATGGTGTTACCGGTTACGGCTTTGCACCGCACTCGGCAAATGAACTGATCCGTACGCTGAAGCATTTCCTGACGCTGGACCGCAATCAGAGAGCGGCTATGGGACGGGCCGGCAGACAGAAGATGGAAGAAGAATTCGATCGGGAAAAGGTGGCTGCAGCCTACCTGGAAGAAATCGAGAAGGCGATCGGAGACGCAGAAGTATAGCTTCGTACGCGAAGTGCAGAGCCGTTCGGGTTTCATGGAGCAAAAGACCGTTTGACTCCAACATCACTTACATTGAAGTGGGTAGGTATTAAACAGATGCAGAAGATCGCTTTTCACTTGAATTGTCTGGTCCATGGCGGCTGTGAGCGCGTGGTATCCAACCTGGCCAACAAATTTGCTGAGGAAGGCTATGACGTATATGTCACAGTGGAATGGATTGATCAGGATGAATTCAAACTGGATCCCCGCGTACATCACGTGAATGTCGGACTGAAGCCGGAGGACGAACAGAAGGGCCGCTGGACAAAGTTCTATCTGCGGATCAAATATCTAAGGGACTTCCTGAAGGAGGTACAGCCGGATGTCCTGTGTGCCTATATGCACAGGCCGAACTTCCGGGCACTGACGGCGGCACTGGGACTGAAGACGCCGGTGATCATCTCCATTCGGAACAATCCGGAGCCCTTCTATGGGCACTGGACAGATAAGCTTCAGATTAAACTTCTCTTCCCGCGGGCGAACGGCTGTGTCTATCAGACGGCCGAGCAGAGGGAGTATTTCAAGCCCTATCTGCAGGAAAAATCCAGGGTCATCATGAATCCAGTCAATGACAAATACATTCAGCTGCCCGACCCGGACTATGAGCATCAGGAGAAGGTGGTAGTTCAGAGCTCACGCCTGGTTGGATTCAAAAATCAGGCGATGCTGCTGCGGGCCTTTGCAAGAGTTCACCGCAGCCATCCGGACTGGTCCCTTCGAATCTACGGACCGGATGCCGAGGATGGAACGAAGGAGCAGCTGGAACAGATTATTAAGGACAATCACGCAGAGAGCTGGATGCAGCTCATGGGCGGAACGGATCAGCTGGAGCAGCTGATTCCGAAGGCGTCGATCTATACACTGCCCTCGAATTACGAAGGGATGCCCAATGCATTGATGGAAGCCATGGCGATGGGAATGCCGTGCATCTCCACCGATTGCCCGTCCGGCGCGCCGCGGATTCTCATTCAGGATGGTGTTAACGGCCTGCTGATCCCGGTCGGAGATGAGGATGCCATGGCGGCAGCTCTGACAAAGCTCATGGATGATCCGAAGCTGCGTGTCCGTATGGGGCAGGAAGCACGGAAGATCCGCGAGATTGCCAGCACGGAAACCATCTATGAACAGTGGAAAGAGTACATGGAGAGCGTGATCGAAGAGTCGTAGCCTCTCTGACCAGCCACATCGAGGTTTTCCGAATGCAAAGAGAAAGCTGCATCGGCAGAATTGATGGTATCGAAATGAATAACGCAGAGGAACAAAAACTGCAGAGGTCAAAACCGCATATTTTCCTGTACATCGGATCCCTGCAGAAGGGCGGTGCCGAGCGCGTCATGACGAATCTGGCTGAGCATCTGTATGTCCAGGGCTGGCAGGTGACGATGGTGACAACCTATTTTCGCCCACCGGAATATGCATTGCCGCACGGATTGTGGGATGCATCCACAGGTGAGCCCTATGGAGAAGAGTGCGAGACGGTCTCCTGGGGAAGACAGCGCTCGGCCCAGATACAGCCGGCCGGCATTCGGCGAATTTATTCGGATCCGCCTCAGGAGGAACTGGAAAAGGGGAGGCTGCACGGCTTCCGGACGCGTTACCGGACCTTGCGGAGCATTTGGGAGCAGGAAAAGCCCGACATCATCCTGTCCTTTATCGGGTACAACAACATCTTCGCCCTGCTGACAAGCCGGGGGCTTGGCATTCCGGTGGCGGTCAGTGTGCGTTCGAATCCGTCCAGAGAATACGCTTCAAGGAAGCTTCGGATTCCTGCGATGGCACTCTTTCGTCAGGCAGCCGGCGTGATCCTGCAGACGGAAGAAGCGAAACGATTCTTCCCGGAAGCGATTCAGAGAAAAGCCTGCATCCTGCCGAATGCGCTGAACCCGGATTTCATTCGTCCTGTGTATGAGGGCGAGCGAACCTGCGAAGTGGTCAGTGTCGGCCGTCTGGATGAGAACAAAAATGAGGCTCTGTTGCTGCGGGCCTTTGCGGGCACCAGGGAGCAGCATCCGGAATATGTGCTGCGTCTGTATGGCGACGGTCCGGCAAGAAAATCGCTGGAGGCACTCACACAGGAGCTGGGAATGACGGACTGTGTGGTGTTCGAAGGTGTAGTGGATCAGGTCCGAACCAGAATTGAGCGGAGCAGAATCTATGTCCTGTCATCGAAAGAGGAAGGAATGCCGAATGCTCTGCTGGAAGCGATGAGTGCAGGACTTGCCTGCGTTTCGACGGACTGCCCCTGCGGCGGTCCAAGGGAGCTGATTACACATGGCAGGAACGGGCTGCTGGTGCCGGTAGACGACGTACCGGCTATGACCGCAGCGCTCCTGCAGCTGATGGAGCATCCGGAGGATGCAAGGCAGATGGGTATGGAAGCCTCCCGGGTACAGGAAACCTACAATCTCGAGGCAGTGAATCGCAGGTGGGAGGAGTACCTCGCAGGATTGATATAGGCGCATTTGTATATCCCTCGGGGAGGCAGACTCGATCCGCGTGGGGTCCGCTCTCGCTACGTCCTTTGCCTAGCGGTACTAAGCTCGCAAGGTACGCTCGCAAGTACCGAGGCAAAGCAAGTACCCCACAGCCGGATCCGAGTCTGTCTTCCACTCGAGGTAGTGGCTGATAAAGGTATTCATGTAGGCATGCAGTTTAATTCACTCTATTTCTTAATCTTCTTCCTGCCGGTTACTCTGGCAGGATATTATCTGTTGGGACGGAAGGTCCGTGAGCGCGGTGGTGCGGAGCATCTCTGCGGGACTGGCAATGGGTCCTCTTTTTTGCGTGCCGACTGGTTTCTGATCATTGCCTCACTGGTGTTCTATGGGGTGGCCAATGTCTGGTACCCGGTGATGCTGGCAGTGCTGATTCTCGTGAACTGGTTCATTGCAAGGAAGGCATCACCTGCAGGCAGTCAGAGGCCAACGCCCTTGCCAACTTCCGGTACAGAAGGAGAATTGGAAGAGGATCACAGCGCAGGGGAAACGGAGAATATAAAGAACAGCGACCGGTTGAGAAAGCGCTGGATGGTTCTGGGCGTTGTTTTCAATGTCGGTGTCCTGGGCGTGTTCAAGTACACGAATTTCTTCCTGGAGAATTTGAATGCCTTGCTGAAGACTGATCTTGCGATGGTGAATCTGTTCCTGCCGCTCGGCATCAGCTTTATCATTTTCTCGCAGATTTCCTGGATTGTGGACTGTTATCGCGGCAGTCTGGAGCAGCCGGTTTCGTTCCGGGAGTATGCACTGTATTCGGTGTTCTTTCCGAAGATTACGCAGGGGCCGATTACAACAATGCGGGACTTTCTGCCGCAGCTGCGTTCGGAGAAAAGAGGAAGCCTTGACAGCAGCGGAATGGTGATCGGCATTCAGATGTTCACCTGCGGACTGTTCAAAAAGCTGGTCCTCGCGGATCCTCTTGGAACGGTGGTGACCACGTACTATTCGAACTTTTCTTATCGCTCCAACGTGGACAGCCTGATCGTGATGCTGGCTTATACCTTCCAGATTTACATGGATTTCTCGGGTTATTCCGACATGGCACTTGGCGTTGCCAGGATGCTGGGATTTGAGCTGCCGGCCAACTTCAATTCGCCGTATCGCGCAGGCTCCGTTACGGACTTCTGGAGACGGTGGCACATCAGTTTGTCGACGTTCCTGAGGGAGTATGTCTATTTCCCGCTCGGCGGGAGCCGGAAGGGGAAGCTTCGAACTTATGTGAACATTATGGTTGTGTTCCTCGTCAGCGGCATCTGGCACGGTGCGAACTGGACCTTCATTCTGTGGGGAGTGCTTCACGGCCTTGCGCAGGTGATCGAGCGGTTCCTGGGAAAGCTGTATCAGAAGGTATGGCTGCCGATTCGCTGGGCGATCACTTTCTATGTCACGAGCATGCTGTGGATGCTGTTCCAGAGCGACTCCTATGCGGAGTTTCAGCGATTCCGCTGGCATTTGACAGTAGACAAGTCCGGATATTATTCCAGTGATCTTGCAAAGTGTTTTCACATCACGGGAGTGCGGGCTGCGCTGTCCATGCTGCATCTGCCGTGCGGGGATGCGGCGGTTGGCTGGGTATGCACGGCAATTTTCCTTGGAGGCTGTATGGCCGTATGCCTGCTCCTTCCAAACAACCAGAAGCGAAAATATCGCGTGAGCGCAGGATCGCTCCTGGTGACCTTAGGAATGCTCATCATCTGCCTGCTGTCGATGAGCGGAGTGTCGTCATTTATTTATAACGACTTTTAAAAAGCTCAGCACATGACAAGCGCAGCGTGAATTGACTGCTCGCAGGCAAATTCACGAATGAGCTTGTCATGCGGCCAGGATCCGAAGGAACCCTGGCCGCCCAAATCGAGAAATGCGTAGCATTTTGAGATGGGGGCTGAGGAAAACGAGAAATCTATGAAACCCAAAACGTGGCTCAAAGCTTTTCTTATCTACATAGTGGCGTTCCTTGCGGCAGTCGGCGGTCTGGTGATCTGGCTGGATCCGTTCTTTCATTACCATGCGCCGGTGTCCGGCTGGTACTACGAACTCGGTGACCAACGCAGTCAAAATGACGGGATCACCCGCCATTTTACCTATGATGCCATCATTACCGGCACCAGCATGACCGAGAACTTCAAGACTTCAGAGTTCGATGGACTCTTCGGCACGAATTCGGTAAAGCTCCCCTACCCCGGGGCAACCTTTAAGGAAATCAACGACAACCTTGAAGTCGCTTTTGAAACTCATGACAGTATTCAGTATGTTCTGCGTGCGTTGGATTATACGCACATCACGGAGAATAAGGATGCAATGCGGGAGGACATGGGTGAGTACCCGGAGTACCTGTACGACAGCAATATTCTGAACGACGTGAAGTACCTGTGCAACAAAGATGTTCTCCTCTATTATCTGTTGCCCATGCTGCAGAAAAAGCTCCGCGGCGAGGCGGGCGGTATTACATCCTTTGATGACTATGGGAGCAGTGCAGGGGATGAGTGTTCAAAGGAGAAAGCACTGGAAGGAATTGATTCCTTTTCCGCTGCGGAGTCGCAGGCTGAACTGACCGATGAGGAAATTCAGGAGATTCGGGAGAATATGGAACAGAACGTGATCTCCTTGGCAAAGGCGCACCCGGAGACGACGTTCCTGTATTTCTTCCCGCCGTATTCAGCGGCTTGGTGGGGGTGTCTCAAATCCGACGGCACGCTCGCGCGTCAGGTGCAGGCCGAGAAGATCGCGACCCAGATGATGCTCGAGGAGACGGACAATATTCAGGTTTATTCCTTTAATGTTGACAAGACGGATGTGATCTTTGACCTTAACAATTACAAGGACACCGGCCATTACAGCGCAGCGGTGAATTCGCAGATCCTCACCTGGATTGCAGATGGGGAGGGGCGGATCACCTTGGACCGGGTAGATTCCTACTATGAAAAGGAACTGCAGTATTATCTGGAATATGACTACAACCAGCTGCTGGGAGATTAAGATCGGGTAGTCTCGTGATACGAGGGCGGATCGAGCATCCAGCTTTCAAAGGAGCAGATGTTTTCATCTGCAGAAATAAAGTTTTCAAGCTGCTGCTCGAATTGTTGGATGACCTCACGATGATTCACATTAGGGTAGCGATTCTGGATCGCATAGCAGATTCTGGGCGGAGGCGGAGTCTTCAGTTTGTAAAAAGTCAGATTTGGGTTTGCTTGCATTGCGCCCCTAATGACAGACATAGGGGCAATGGCCCATAGTTCTCCGCAGAGGTAACGCTGCAGCATAGAACCGGTGTTGACTGTCAATACCGGCTGAGATGCCGGACCAAAGTGACTGTCATGCCAGCTCTGATAATCTAAACCCCAATTCAGGAAAATCTCATTTTCGGCATTCAATTCAGAGCACGAAATCTGGTCACAATAAGAACTTCCTTTATCACAAATTAAATACATCAATTCTCGGTAAATCGGATTGCTGACAACATCGGGGTAGTTGATCCTCGAGAAAACCAATCCAATATCTGCGACGCGGCTCTCAACCAGTGAATAAATTTCATTGGAGTGGTGTGTTCGGATATTTAATCGAATATCCGTGTTCTTTACACAGTACTTTGAAAAAAAGGATACAAGCGTATAGTTGTTAACAGCGTCAATGCTGGCAATGGTGAGTGTCGGTATGTTGCCTGTGCTCTTTAAATTCTGTGTATCCTTCCAAAGAGATGCCCATTGACTTGCAATGGGAATAAACGCATGGCCGTAGTTGGTGAGCTCAATACTCCGGTGGCCTTTTTGACGAATCAAAAGCGGAACGCCTAGTTCTGACTCGAGCTGCTGGATTCGCGAGGAGACGGTGGACTGGGAGACATACAGATATTTTGCGGCAGCAGAAATGCTGCTGTAGCTGATTGTGGTCAGGAAGGTCTCAATCTGTTCGTAAGTCATGGCTTCGCTCCTTATATAAATATCGAAAACACGAATATTTTATATTGAATATATTTGTTTTACAAGCGATTAGGGGGCGATATATTGTAGCCACAATAAAGAATTATCGCGACAATTAGGCAGAGAAATAGAGGCAGCAAGTGTGAACACTTCGCCATTGGAGCCGGTGACGGAGTGTTCTCTGTTGTGTATAATCGGAAATTTTAAAAGCTGGAGGATCCTGAAGTGAACAAGGTTGGAAATCAGGATAGAAACAAGGACAGAGATTTTACAAATGGAAATATATCTGCTTACCTTGTGAGCCTCGCGGCGCCATTGATTGCAGGGAATATACTGCAGGAGTTTTATAACACAATCGATGCGTTTGTTGTCGGACATTTTGCCGGGAAAGAAGAATTTGCAGCAATCGGAATTGCGGGAACAGCCATGAATCTTTTCATGTTTGCCTTAGTTGGCTGCTGTAATGGATTTTCCATTCTCTTTGCTCAGGCCTGCGGGAAGAAGAATATGGCTGAGCTGCGCAAACAGCATTTCAGCTCCATGATTGCCGGGATGGGCTGCACGCTGCTGCTCATGGTGTTGGGGCTTTCCTGCATGAGACCACTGCTGATTCTCTTACAGACGCCGAACGCATTGCAGGAGTATGTTGCTTCGTACCTCTTCTGGATTTTTATCAGTCTTCCGGCGGTTTTCTTCTATAATCTGTTCGCTTCACTCCTGCGGGCATCGGGAGATACCAGAGCGTCACTCCTCGTTTTAATGGCGTCCGTCATGATCAATCTGGTACTGGATGTCATTCTGGTTGCAGAATATCAGAAAGGAATTGAAGGTGCTGCCATTGCAACTGCGGTCACGCAGTTTTTGTCTGCTGTGTTGTGTTATCTCTATCTGCGGAAAACGCATCGAGAAATGGTTCTGAACAGGCAAGACTGCAAAGGCTCCTATCAGGATATTCTGAAGCCCTTGAAAATAGGTCTGATCACCAGCCTTCATCAGAGCAGTTTGTACCTGGGAAAACTGCTGGTTCAGGGAACGGTGAATACGGGTGGTACCGATGTCATCGCAGCATACACCGCAGCAACCCGCATTGAAGGTTTTGCCAATTCCATCGGCAGCAGCGGTTCCTCATCCACTTCCATCCTTACTGCACAAAACTATGGGGCGAGGAAGGAGAAGCGCGTGCGCAGAACGTTCCGCTGCAGCCTTTGCTGGATGGCCGGAACCGGTTTAGCGGCAGCTCTGTTCATGTTCGTGTTTGCGCCGCAGACAGTGTCTCTCATGCTGGGGAACAGCAGCGGTACATCCTATGAGGAAGGAATCCGGTATTTGCGTCTGGTGGCCGGGTTCTATGTGTTCTGCTATACCGGGAATACCTTTACCGGTTATTATAACGGGATCGGAAGGGTGCTCATGCCGTTTATCGGTGCCACCGGACATATTCTGATCCGCGTTGTGCTGTCATGGCTTTTGTTTCCTATGATGGGACTTCGTGCCGTAGCACTTGCTACCGGAATCGGCTGGGTGCTGGCAAATTGTTTCTGGGGAATTGCTTACAGACATATAAATTTTACAAAACATAGAATTGACTCCTGACTTTTTGGTGGTTAGTATGGCAGTGGCTTTGTAGAAGGCTGCTGCCGTTTTGCATTTTCGGATGTGTTTTACATCAGATCGATTCTATGGATACGATAGGGTACCTGTTTAGCACCTTCATGCGGTCGATTCACGTTGAAACCGTCAGGTGCTGAATAGATACATGGTGTGAGATGGCGCTGCAGCCGGTTGTTCCGAAAGGAGGTGCATGATGAGTACAAAAGAGCTGAACACCCAGCGTGAAAATGAGGAAGAGATCCTGCAGATCATTCGCAGCAAGGATTCGCCGCGCGTGATCCAGTACAAGCTGGAGGATTACCATGAAAATGATATTGCATCGATTCTTCCAATGCTTTCGGGCAAAGAACGTGAGAATCTGTTCCGCTTGCTTAGCAGCGATTTTCTGGCAGATGTCACGGAATATCTGGAAGAGGACGAGGCACCGGTCTATCTGCAGGAGATGGATCCCAGAAAAGCCGCCGAGGTTCTGGAGAAGATGGAACGCGACGATGCCGTCGACCTTCTGAAAAACACGGATTCCCCGGCTAAGAAGGCATGGCTGGAGCTGATGAGCGAGGAGGCCAGGAATTCGCTGCGAAGTCTTGCATCGTACTCGGAGGAGACGATCGGCTCCCGCATGACGACGAATTATGTCACGCTGACGTCGAACCTGTCGATCAAGGATGCGATGAATTCCATCATCGAGCAGGCTGCCGAGCATGACAACATTTCTTCTATTTATGTACTGGATGAGAAGGGCATTTATTATGGAGAAATCGACCTCAAGGATCTGATTATAGCCAGACAGGGAACATCACTGGAGGATGTCATCGTAACAGCCTATCCGTATGTCTATGCGGATGAGAAAATCGATGACTGTCTGGAAACGCTGAAGGAATATTCCGAGGAATCCATTCCGGTGTTGTCCGAAGACAATCACATTCTGGGCGTCATCACCTCACAGGATATTGTAGAGGTTGTTGATGAGGAAATGGGAGAGGATTATGCAAAGCTGGCAGGTCTTACTGATGAAGAAGATCTGAATGAGCCGGTAAAGCAGAGCATCCGCAAACGTCTCCCGTGGCTGGCACTGCTCCTGGTACTCGGAATGCTCGTTTCGAGTGTGGTGAGCCTGTTCGAGGCAGTTGTGGCGCAGCTGACGATCGTCATGATCTTCCAGTCCTTGATCCTGGATATGTCCGGTAACGTGGGAACGCAGTCTCTGGCTGTCACGATCCGTGTCCTTATGGACGAGCATCTGACCGGCAAGCAGAAACGTCATCTGGTCTTCAAGGAATCCAGAATCGGCTTCCTGAACGGCGTACTCCTGGGAATTCTGGCCCTTGGCGGCATTGGCATCTACCTGATGGCGATCAAGCACCTGACACCGCATATCGCCTTCGCCATTTCCGGCTGCATCGGAATTGCATTGATCCTTGCTATGTTGATTTCTTCCCTTGTAGGAACTGTAATCCCGATGTTCTTCAAGCAGGTCGGCGTAGATCCGGCCGTAGCCTCCGGCCCGCTGATCACGACCATCACGGATATGGTTGGCGTCGTGACGTACTACGGGATGGCATGGCTGTTCCTGATTGAGGGCTTACACATTACCAGTGTATAGGTATATGGTTGCAAAACTGCATAAAAATGCGTATGATACAAAACGTTTATGCAGGACACCTCAGAAAATGCTGGGAAACCGGAACGAAAAGATGTCCTGCGGTGCATAGTTGGATGCATAAGAAGTTATTAGAGGAGGACACTATTATGAAAAAGGCACTTGTAGCAGTACTGGCAGGTTCTATGGTATTTAGTCTGGCTGCATGCGGCAGCTCCACCAGTGAGACTGCAGCAACGACCGAGGCTGCAGCAGAGACCACCACAGAAGCAGCAGATGAGACAGCAACCACAGAGGCAGCTGAGGAGGCAACGACTGAGGAAGAGGCTGATACTGAGGCTGTTGATCTTTCTGAGTCTAAGTATCTCTCTGACGGCGTTCTGACCGTTGGACTGAACGCAACCTTCCCGCCTTTCGAGTACGTCGGCGATGATCAGAATCCGACTGGCTTCGATGTTGCCATGATGAATGAGATCGGCTCTCGCCTCGGCGTTGAGGTTGTGATCGAAGATATGGATTTTGACGGCATCGTAGCAGCAATCGGAACCAAGATTGACTGCGCTGCAACCGGCATGACCATTACTGAGGAGAGACAGGAGGCTGTTAACTTCTCCGATCCTTACTACAATGCAACACAGGCAGTTCTGCTTCCTGCAGATTCTACGATTGCAACAGCTGATGATCTGGCAGCTGCCAGCGCCATCGGCGTACAGGCCGGCACAACCGGTGAGACGGTTGCACGTGAGATCAACGATGCAGCGGTTGTATCGGTAAAGAGCTTTAACCAGGCCGTTCTGGATCTGGTAAACGGCAAGGATGAGGCTGTTGTCATCGATCAGGTTCCCGGCGAAGCATTCGTTGCACAGTATTCGGATCAGCTGAAGCTGGTTGACGGTTCTGAGTTTGATTTCGATGTAGAGCAGTATGGTATCGCAATGCCTAAGGATGATGAGGTTATGCTGAATGCCATTAACAATGCGCTGGCTGAAATGAAGGAAGACGGCACCTACGATGCTCTGGTTGAGGAGTACATCAACAACTACGAGGCAGAGTAAGCTTCCTGGCTGCGCAGAACCATTCACGAATAACAATGAGACCGAAGAGGGTGAGGAGAGTTGCTCCTCACCCTCTTTTCAAATCCATGCCGGAGAGGATACAATAGGAAACGAGTGTGCCCTGGAGCGATTGCTCCAAGGAGTACGTATAATTCAAGGATCGTGGACCTAACTTATTGAAAAGGCAGGCCGATCCCTGGTGTAAATAATCGGTGATGTGCAAGGAGAGTGAAGGAGAAAAATGGCTGATTTAGGAAATCAATTTTATAAGGCGTTTATTAAAAGCGATCGGTGGCTCCTGTATGTCAAGGGCCTTGGCAACACCATCGAGGTGACGATATTTGCTGCAATCGTTGGTCTGATTCTGGGAACCATCGCCTGCGTTCTGAATGTCAGCCGCAGGAAGGATGGGAAGCGGAGCATCCAGTCGAAGATCGCATTCGTGTATATCGACATCATCCGCGGTACTCCTACGATGATTCAGCTGCTGATCATGTGGAATGTCATTATGGCAGCGTCGAAAAATAAGATTCTCGTTGCCACCATTGCCTTCGGAATCAACTCCGGTGCCTACGTAGCGGAGATTCTCCGCGGAGGCATTCAGTCTGTAGATAAAGGACAGATGGAGGCCGGACGTTCGGTTGGCCTTTCCCGTCTGCAGACCATGACCTATATTGTTATGCCGCAGGCCTTCAAGAACTGCTTTCCTTCTCTTCTGAATGAATTCATTACCCTTCTGAAGGAGACCTCGATTGCGGCGGCAGTGGGTCTGGCTGAGCTGACACATGCGTCGGAACAGGTTTCTGCGGCAACGTATCAGTACATGATGCCTCTTCTGGGAGCGGCGGTTATGTATTTTGTCGTTGTAAAGGTTCTGTCCATTCTGTTCGGAATGCTGGAGCAGAAGATGAAGCGAAGCGACAGACGGTGATGAGCGCTGAATCAGGTACGCAATAGGAAGGACGGACACATCAATGGCTGAAGAAAAGGCAATTATCCGCGTTAAGGGATTGAAGAAGAGCTTCGAGGACAATCATGTTCTGCGCGGAATCGATTATGAAATCAAAAAGGGTGAGAAGATTGTTCTGATTGGACCATCCGGCTGCGGCAAATCTACATTCCTGCGCTGCATGAACCTGCTCGAGGTACCCACCGAGGGTGAGGTCTGGCTCGGTGATGTGCAGGTAAATGATCCGCACACAGACATCAATAAAGTTCGGCAGAAAATGGGAATGGTGTTCCAGCATTTCAATCTGTTCAACAATCTGACCATCATGGACAACATTACGTTGGCGCCTGTGAAGCTGGGACTGATGAACAAGGAAGAAGCCAGAGAAAAGGCGCTGGAGCTGCTGCGCCGCGTGAATCTGGAAGACAAGGCAGAGGCATACCCGCGATCTCTGTCCGGTGGTCAGCAGCAGCGTATCGCCATCTGCCGGGCTCTTGCCATGAATCCTGAGGTGATGCTCTTCGATGAGCCGACATCTGCACTGGATCCGGAGATGGTAGGTGAGGTTCTGCAGGTTATGACAGAGCTCGCAGAAACCGGAATGACCATGGTTGTGGTTACGCATGAGATGGCCTTTGCAAGACAGGTGGCCTCTAAGGTGATCTTCATTGATGAAGGTGTTATCAAGGAAGAGAACACACCGGAAGAGTTTTTTGCCCATCCGCAGAATCCAAGGCTGCAGGATTTCCTGTCGAAGGTTTTGCAGTGACAGCAGGAGCAAAGAACCAAAACTCGAAGGCAAGCTGATTTCATGAGAAAAGATCGCCTGTGAATCTGCAGCGCCTGATGGAGGAATAGTAGAGATGAACTGGGAAGAGAATGTGCGGCGCGTGGAGCCGTATGTGGCTGGGGAGCAGCCGCAGAATCCGAACGTAATCAAGCTGAATACCAACGAATGCCCCTATCCGCCGGCTCCCGGAGTCGCAGAGGCGGCAAGAGGTCTGGCGGCAGATTATGACAGGCTCCGGTTGTATCCGGATATGAATGCGACCGAATTGGTCAATGCTCTGGCAGAGCGGTATCAGGTGAAGCCGGAGCAGGTTTTCGTAGGTGTTGGCTCAGATGACGTGCTGGCAATGTCGTTCCTGACATTCTTCACATCAGGGAAAAAGCTCCTGTTCCCGAACATCACGTATTCCTTCTACGATGTGTGGGCAGAGCTGTATCACATTCCGTATACGATGGTTCCTTTGCAGGAGGACTTTACAATTTGTCCGGAGGATTACATTCCGGGCAGTGGTTCCTGGAAGGGAGACAGTGAGCCGGGCGGAGGAATTATTTTCCCGAATCCGAATGCACCGACGGGCGTAGAGCTGCCGCTGGCAGACATTGAGAGGATCGTGGCAGCCAACCCGGATAAGGTCGTCATCGTGGATGAAGCCTATGTAGATTTCGGTGCGGTATCTGCCGTTCCGCTGCTGGAGCGATATGAGAACCTGCTGGTGGTACAGACCTTCTCGAAGTCGCGGGCCATGGCCGGTGCCCGCATTGGGTTTGCCATCGGTAATGAGAAGCTGATCAAATATCTGATGGATGTGAAATTCTCCTTTAATTCCTACACGATGAATCTGCAGACCATACGGATGGGAACAGCTGCCGTGAAGGATGAGGAATATTTCCAGAGTCTGACATCCAGAATTGTGAATACCAGAGAGTGGTTTTCAAAGGAGCTGACAAGGCTGGGCTTTGTTTACCCGGAGTCGAAAACAAACTTCGTATTTGCAAGACATCCGAAGCATTCCGGACAGGAACTCTTCGATGCGCTGCGGGCACGGAATATATTCGTTCGCCATTGGAATAAGCCGCTGATCGGAGAATACCTGCGCATCACCATCGGAACGGATGAGCAGATGCAGGCGGTGGTGAAGGCACTGGAGGAAATCCTGGCATAGGAATCTTCCTGCTATGAGGAGTCAGTCGGCGACATAACCCGTCGCTGACGAGGGTCAGACAAGAATACCAGAAAGGATTACATTACCATGCTCAAAAATTATCTGTACTGCTTCTTCATTGCGATGGTACCCATCATCGAGCTGCGCGGAGCCATTCCGATTGCGCAGGCGTTTCATGTAGCCAATCCGGAGTTTAATATGCTCATTGCGTATGTTCTGATTGCGATCGGCAACATGATACCGGTGCCGTTTATTTTCTTTTTTGCCAGACGTGTGCTGGAGTGGGGCGCAGACAAGCCGGTGATCGGCAAATTCTTCACCTGGTGTCTGGAGAAGGGACACAAGGGTGGTGAGAAGCTGAAGGCAACGGCCGGGAAGGGTCTGTACTGGGCTCTGCTCCTGTTCGTTGGAATTCCGCTTCCGGGAACCGGTGCCTGGACCGGAACACTGGCGGCTTCCTTCCTGGATATGGATTTCAAGAAGAGTGTCCTTTCGGTTCTGGGCGGTGTCGCTCTGGCCGGTGTGATCATGGCAGTGCTGAGTTTCCTGGTGGCTTCGGGTGTGACGACTGCGATTGGATGAGGATTGCACGGAATAGTTATCACCATGAGAAGGACGAGGTGAGAGCGCGTGAAGGATGGATTCATAAAAGTGGCGGCAGTTGTGCCGCCTATGTCAGCAGCAGATACCAAGGGAAATGCGGATGCCATCATTGCCTGCATGCAGGAGGCTGCCACTGCGGGAGCAAAGGTCATTGTGTTCCCGGAGCTGTCGATTACAGGCTATGCAGATCATGATCTGTTCCTGCAGGACATGCTGCTGCGCGGAGCGGAGACGGCTCTTGCGAAAATCCGGAAGGCAACTGAGGGCAGCGATGCCCTTATTTTTGTTGGTTTCCCTTTAGAATATCAGGGGAAGCTGTACAACACGGCGGCGGTGCTGCAGGACGGGCAGCTGCTGGCGTTTATTCCGAAGCGGTTCCTTCCGAACTATGCGGAATTCTATGAGCCGAGGCAGTTCACACCGGGGCCGGAGAGGGCAGAAATCATTGTCTATGAAGGTGAGGAAATTCCCTTTGGCAGCCACATCCTGTTCGAGGTGGATGCCGTTCGGGATCTTGTCATCGGCTGTGAAATCTGTGAGGATGCCTGGGTGGTGAACGCGCCGCACATCGGACATGCCATGGCCGGTGCGAATCTGCTGGTGAACTTATCAGCTTCCAATGAAACCGTCGGGAAAGATTCCTATCGGCGAGGGCTGTTCTCTTCGATATCAGCCCGTACCTTGTCAGATTACATTTATGTGAGCTCCGGTGACGGTGAGTCCACGCAGGATCTCGTGTTCGGCGGCCGGGTGATGATCCTGGAGAACGGATCGATGCTGGCAGAGCGGAAGATTTTCGACAACACCTACGGAGAGGCGAAGCTGTGCTGCGCGGAGCTGGATATACAGCGCATGAATTATGAACGGAGGAGAATGACTTCCTTTGTGATCTCGCGGGACAATGACTACCTGTACCTTCCGGTGCATATGGAACCGGTGGAAACGGAGCTGACGCGGGTATTCGATCCGCATCCGTTTGTTCCGGCAGATGCAGAGGGAAGATCCCAGCGCTGCGAAGAAATCCTGAACATTCAGTCAAGAGGCCTGGCAAGGCGTCTGTCTCACATTGGCTGTCGGAGTGCGGTGGTGGGTGTGTCCGGAGGTCTTGATTCAACGTTGGCCCTCCTGGTGGCGGCGAGAGCCTTTGACCTGGTAGGAATTCCGAGAGAGAATTTGCTGGCGGTGACGATGCCTTGCTATGGAACAACGGACCGCACCTACAACAATGCATTGACCCTTGCCAGAACGCTGCGCCTGACGCTGCAGGAGGTTCGGATCGGCGATGCAGTCTCGCAGCATTTCAAGGACATCGGACAGGATCCGGAGGTTCACGATGTGACTTATGAGAATGGTCAGGCGAGAGAACGGACCCAGGTGCTGATGGACCTTGCTAACCAGAAGGGCGGCATTGTCATCGGAACCGGCGATCTGTCGGAGCTGGCCCTTGGCTGGGCAACCTACAATGGAGACCATATGTCTATGTACGGCGTTAATGCGGGCGTTCCGAAGACGCTGGTGTCGCATCTGGTTCGCTATTACGCAGATACGGTGGAAGAGAGTGAGCCGGAGCTGTCAGCATGCCTTCGGGATGTGCTGGATACGCCGGTAAGCCCGGAGCTCCTCCCCCCGACCGAGGACGGGAAGATTTCTCAGAGGACGGAGGATCTGGTGGGGCCGTACGAGCTTCACGATTATTTCCTGTATTATCTCTTGCGGTGCGGCTATCGCCCGCGGAAAATATTCCGGCTGGCCAGGCAGTCCTTTGCCGGGGTATATGACAAAGAGACCATTCTCAAGTGGGAGAAGAATTTCGTTCGCCGCTTCTTCTCGCAGCAGTTCAAGCGCTCCTGCCTGCCGGATGGTCCGAAGGTCGGCTCCGTTGCGGTATCGCCCCGCGGAGATCTGCGGATGCCGAGCGATGCCTGCGCGGCGTTGTGGAGAGATGATCTCGAGGAGTTGGAGTAGACCTTGTGTCCGTCTGTTCAGAATCTGGTGATTTTAACGTGAACTGAGCTTTTCTGCGGATGAATCTATGATTGAAATTGACAGATGCTGAATCATTACGATTCTGGTACAGTTTCGGTACCAAGACATAGAATTGCAAAGAAGGAACAGAATATGCTGCTGCATTTTACCAAGATGGAAGGCTGCGGGAACGATTACATCTACATCAACGGTTTCACAGAAAAGGTTCCGCAGGAGAAAAAAGAACAGCTCGTCCGGGAGTTGTCCCGGGAGCATTTCGGAATCGGCGGTGACGGCGTGATTTTCATCAATCCGTCGGAAAAGGCTGACTTCGAGATGGAAATGTATAACAAGGATGGCTCGCGCGGGAGGATGTGCGGGAACGGCATTCGCTGCGTCGGGAAATATGTCTATGATCACGGCATGACAGATGGTAAAACCACCTTCACCGTGGAGAGCTTCGGCGACGTGAAGGTGCTGGAACTGACCTGCGAGGATGGAAAGGCCACGATGGCACGTGTGAATATGGGACGTCCGATTCTGGAGGCAGAACAGATCCCGGTGGTGTCGGAGCACCCGGCGGAGGCTGTGATCAATGAACCGATCGAGGCGGCTGGGCGGCAGTGGCACATGACCTGCGTGTCTATGGGAAATCCGCATGATGTTGTTTTCCTGGATGAGAGCGAGACGGACCTTCTGAGAGCCTCCGGGCAAGCGGATGAAAACGGCCAGGCAATTCCGGACGGAGACATTCGGAACCTGGATTTGGAGCACATCGGTCCGCAGTTCGAGCATCACGAAAGATTTCCGGAGAGGACGAACACGGAGTTCGTGCAGGTAGTGGACCGCGGCCATGTCAATATGCGCGTCTGGGAGCGGGGAAGCGGTGAGACGCTCGCCTGCGGAACCGGATGCTGCGCGACGGCGGTGGCCTGCGTGCTGAATGACCGGACAGACCGCACCGTGGAGGTGAGGCTCCTGGGAGGAACACTTCGCATTGAATGGAGGGAGGATACCGGCGAAATCTATATGACCGGCCCTGCGAAAACGGTATTTGACGGAACAATAGACGTCTTTTTATAATCTGCCTATAAAATCGATATACTGGATTTTATGAATAAGGAGGAATGAAAATGTTCGAAGCCAACAGCGATAACTTAAAATTGCCGGGCAGCTATCTGTTCAGCACGGTTGCCAAAAAGACCAGAGCCTACCAGGAAGCAAATCCCGATGCGCAGCTGATCCGCATGGGTATCGGCGATGTTACGCAGCCGCTGCCGCAGGCTGTCATTGAGGCATTGCACAAGGCTGTGGATGAGCAGGCAAGCGGCGAGAGCTTCCGCGGATATGCACCGGATCTGGGATATGATTTCCTGCGCAAGGCAATCGCTGAGAATGATTATCGTTCCCGCGGCTGTGATATTGCGGATGATGAGATCTTTGTCTCGGATGGAGCAAAGTCGGATTCCGGCAACATTCAGGAAATCTTTGAAAAGAGCAACGTTCTGGCCGTCTGCGACCCGGTTTATCCGGTTTATGTGGACAGCAATGTCATGGCAGGACGTACCGGAGAGTATGATGCGGAAACCGGCCGCTGGAGCAAGGTAATCTATATGCCCTGCACGGAGGAGAACGGATTTGCTCCGGATCTGCCGGGAACAGGGCTAACCAAAGAGGTTTCCGGAGACCGCAAGCCGGATCTCATCTATATCTGCTCGCCGAACAATCCGACCGGTGCTGCACTGACCAAGGATCAGCTGCAGAAGTGGGTGGATTATGCGAATGAGAACGGCGCAGTCATTATTTTCGACTCTGCCTACGAGGCATACATTACAGAGGAGAATGTTCCGCACAGCATTTATGAGTGCGAGGGTGCCAGAACCTGCGCCATTGAGATTCGTTCCTTCTCTAAGAATGCAGGCTTTACCGGACTTCGTCTGGGCGCAACGGTGATCCCGAAGGATCTGAAGGATCACAACGGAACTGCCCTGTACAGCCTGTGGGCACGCCGTCACGGAACCAAATACAACGGTGCTCCCTATATCGTACAGCGTGCAGGTGAGGCAATCTATTCCGAAGCCGGCAAGGCACAGGTAAAGGGAATGGTTGACCGTTACATGAGCAACGCAAAGTTCATCAAGGAGAGTCTGCAGTCGATGGGCTACACGGCCTACGGCGGTGTGAATTCCCCGTATATCTGGCTGAAGACCCCGAACAACATGACCAGCTGGGAATTCTTTGACTATCTTCTGGATAAGGCAAACGTGATCGGAACACCCGGATCAGGCTTCGGACCGTCCGGCGAGCATTTCTTCCGTCTGACGAGCTTCGGCACTGTGGAGAACTCCAGAATTGCCATGGAGCGGATCAAGGGGTTATAATGCGCGTATGTGTTCAGCACGGAACTATTTTCGGTGAGGACTGACCGTTTACGAGCATGTTCTCGAATGAAATTTTTGGTGGCCACATCGAGATGCAGGTGCTAAACAGTTACAACGATTTTATTTGTTGTGGTGCCTGTACAAGCAGCAGGTTTTATTAAACACAAGTATGTTTGGAGGAAGCAGTTCATGGCATTACTGAAGGAATGGCGCGCAAAGGCGTATAACGAGAAGGCAAACCAGGGCGATCTGCAGAGACTGTGGTCGGATTATTTTTCCAAGGAGAAGGATATCTATGCTCAGCTCTTGAAGAACCCGGATGAGGAAGTTAAGGGAACGGTTAAGGAACTGGCTGAGAAGTACGGAATTTCCGTAGAGTACATGGTTGGATTCCTGGACGGCATCAATGATTCCCTGAAGGAAGCAAATCCCATCGAGACCATGGAAGAGGATACTGTGGTCAGCCTTGGATTTGATAAGGAGAAGCTGTACAAGAACATGGTCGCTGCAGAGGCAGACTGGCTGTACGGACTTCCGGAATGGAACGACATCTATTCTGAGGAGAAGCAGAAGGAACTGTATCTGGAGCAGAAGAAGTCCGGCACGGTTGTAAAGGACAAGAAGATCTACCCCAATGATCCCTGCCCGTGCGGATCCGGCAAGAAGTACAAGAAGTGCCACGGAAAAAATAAGTGAGGTATCGATTCAGCACCCGCCTGTCAATTTCAAGCGTGAATATGTCCTTAGGACGACCGATTCACGTCGAAAGCGTCAGGTGCTGAATGGTTACGGATGGAAAAAATATAGAAGAAATGTTACTTTCAGGCCGGGGAAACCCGGCCTTTTTTGGTGTTGTACAAACATTTGCGATTCGTGAGTACGAAAGTATGAAAATAGGAGCGCGGCTCGGTACGGAAACGGAGATTGCCGTGAATTCTCCGCTTCTCATCGCCCTT
>CAYLUU010000022.1:0-12243 GCA_964386925.1 uncultured Sarcina sp.
TGCAAGCATTACTCGCACATTTTATGCAAATTTGCTTGGCTCTGAATAGTTACGATGGAATAACGAAACCATGAGGAGGTTATGAAAATGAGTAAGGAAGTACAGAACAAGGATGTGGATTTCGCCGAACAGGCGGTTCCGGCAGAGAGCCGGAAGGGTATGCTGACCATGTTTATGATCATGCTGGGCTTTACGTTCTTTTCGGCGAGCATGTGGGTTGGTCAGGAACTGGCAGAGGGCCTGGATTTCTGGGGATTTTTGCAGTCCCTGCTCCTGGGAGGCGTCATTCTGGGCGTTTATACCGGCTTGCTGGGATATGTCGGAGCAAAGACGGGACTTTCCCTGGATCTTTTGTCACAGCGCGCCTTCGGGATTAAGGGATCATACCTTCCGTCAGCTATGATCAGCTTCACACAGATCGGATGGTTCGGCGTAGGTCTTGCGATGTTCGCGATTCCGGTATCCAAGGAACTTCTGGGCGGCAGTAACATCGCGATGTGGGGACTGGTCATTCTGGCCGGTGTCTGCATGACGGGATCGGCTTATTTTGGCATCAATTCACTGACGGTTGTCAGCTACATTGCCGTACCTCTTGTAGCTATTCTCGGAACGGTTGCAATGGTGATGGCGGTGAATCAGGGCGACGGCACGATCATTGATCAGTTTGCAGCCTCCAGCGGAACGCTGACCGTGATCGGCGGAGCAGGACTGGTTGTCGGCTCCTTTGTATCCGGCGGAACGGCAACTCCGAACTTTGCTCGTTTTGCAAAGAGTGCAAAATCCGGTGTGGTAACAACCGTTATTGCATTCTTTATCGGCAACTCGCTGATGTTCTTCTTTGGTGCAGTGTCTTCGATCTTCGTCGGCGGAAATGATATCTTCGAAGTTATGATCCGTCTGAATCTGTTCTATCTGGCCGTACTGGTTCTGGGTCTGAACATCTGGACCACGAATGACAATGCGCTGTACTCTGCAGGCCTTGGACTTGCGAATATCTTCCATCAGAAGAAAAAGCCTATGGTACTGATCTCCGGTATCATCGGAACCATCGCAGCCGTGTGGCTGTATTACAACTTCTGCAACTGGCTGAATATCCTGAACTGCACACTGCCGCCGGTCGGCATCATTCTGGTTCTGAGCTATTTCATGAACAAGAGTGATTATGAGACAGATAAGCCCGAGCTGCAGACAGTCAACTGGTGGGCGGTTATCGGTGTTGTACTCGGTGCCATTGTGGCGAATGTTCTGAACTGGGGCGTTGCCTCTATCAACGGCATGGCAGTAGCTGCGGTATGCTACATCGCTGGGCAGATGATTACGAAGAAGAAATAAACAAGCTGCAGAATTACATCAGATTTTAAAAAAGTTCCATCCTGAATCAGCAGGATGGAACTTTTTTGACAATACATTCAGAATTAAGGATGCACACAAAAACGACCGCCGTTAGATCTCCAACAAAGATTATAACGACGGTCGTTTCGATTTTAAGATAACTTTTCGGCGAGGATTGCCTGAATCTCCTGAAGATCTCTGGCAAAATGGATTCCCTCCAGCCGATCCTCGGAGGAGAGACCGGCCTCGACCATGTGATCCAGGAGACGGCGCAGATCATCATAGTAGCCATTCAGATTGTAGAGAATGCAAGGCTTATCGGTCTGCTTCATGGATACCATGGACATGACCTCGGAAATTTCTTCGAGGGTTCCGGTTCCGCCGGGGAAGGCAATGAAGGCATCTCCGCGCTCGATTAGAAGTGCCTTGCGCTCCGACATATTCTTCGTTACGGTCAGTTCCGTAAGTCCCTCGTGCTGGACAACGGCATCGATCAGAAACTGCGGCTCAATGCCGTAAACCTTGCCGCCGGCGGCCAGTACACTGTCGGCAATTGCGCCCATCAGACCGCTCTTGGAGCCGCCGTAAACCAGAGAATTCCCGCTCTTGCCAATCCATGTTCCCAGTTCACAGACCGCCTCTCTCAGATCCGGCGTGTTGCCCTCCATAGAGCCCAGATAAACCGTTATATTCATAATCGAAGATCTCCTTTGTGTGCAGAAACGAATCTATTCAGCACCCGCATCTCGGTTTTGATACTCGAAGATGCCCGATGGCATCTTCTCCTATCTTGGAGTGACTTCGTCACTCCGTGCTGCGGAGAAACCGCCTTCGCGGATTTCTCCTCGCATTCGGAAAACCTCGATGTGGTTGGCCAGAGGCCCTTCGGGCCTTGGCCACCTGTCAATTTCAATCGTGAATTCGTCCACAAGTGGCCGATTCACGTTGAAATCGCCAGGTGCTAAACAGATAAATGATACCACGACGCCGGAGGTTTCGCACGCAGCCGGAAATTCGCGAGTCACACGACGGGTCCTGTCGCATGACTCGCTGTTCGCTTGCCTGCCCTATACCAGCCCCATCACATCATCTACCGGCAGGGATACTACCACGCCGTGCGCGGGCGTATTGAGGCCGCAGCTGGCAGTGATGGCCTGCATGACAACGGACTTCTTTTCGGCAGGCACAACGATCATGACGCTGTCCTGCTCCTCCTGTCCGTCGAGCCCGAGATCCTGCATGGCATTCTGAGCGATTCTGCGTCCGTGGAGCACGGTTCCGCCGCGGGCGCCGACGGCTCTGGCGGCGTTTACGACGGCGTCGCTGTAGCCGGTTTCCACATTGACGAGAATCAATGCGTAAGCCGTAGAGGAAGAGCCCTGATATCCTGGCATGGTGGTCTGTGTTGTAACCTTTTTTTCTGTATTCATTTCAGCATTCATTTCTGGATTCATTGTCTGCGCGGTGTTCCGATCTGTGTTCGGACTTCGATGTTCCATGTTGGTTTCTATGGTGGCTTCGGAGGGAGTTTCATTCTCCTCTGTATATGCGGCAGTGAGCTCTGTTCCGAATGCCTTTACGGCAGAGAGCTTTCCGGTAGCAGCATCGTCTGTCTGGGGATCTTCGGCATCTCCCTGCAGGAGACGAACCAGAGCCCCTTGTGCGCCATTCAGCGGAAGGGTGACGGCAATGCCGGTTCCTCTGCGGTGATAGGAGAGAGACTGATTGATCGCACGGAACACATCCCGCACCTGAGATTTGCTAACATAACCCAGTGTCAGAATGCGCGTGGATCCGCCGAGGCCCAGAATATCCAGGAATTCGGTGGGAGCGGTTCCCTTGGCTCGGAGTTCACACAGGAGCGGGACCTGCTGCCTGCGGAAGGTTTCCACGACCTGCCTGCGGTCTTCCTCATTGGTAATGGAGAGGAGAATGCGCAGACCGTCGGAGGACGGTGCTGGGTGGGGGGTGAAATTTTGCTCAGGTTTCATAACTACCTCGAAATATGTATATGTTCAGCACAGAGCGATTTTCAGAGAGAACTGACCGTTTACGGGCATGTTCTCGAATGAAATCGTTCTGTGGCCAAGCCCCGGAGGGGCTCTGGCCAACTTCATCGATAATGCGAAGCATTTGAGATGAGGCGCTGAACATTACACAGATGAAATGTATACTGCTGTGGACAAATTCTCAAACCACAAGTGGATGCCACGATGTATATGTATCGCCAACTGTCACCAGTCCAGTTCCACAATGCTGTCATCGTAATATTGCGGAACTGCTGCATGCCGCATGGTCTTATGCTGGTAAATCATGCCCATCAGCTGAATGGCGATGAGCGGAGCCAGTGCGACGAGGGCCACGACGCCGAAGGCATCCGTGACGATGTTGCCGCCGACAGCGCTGCAGGCTCCCATGGCGAGGGGCAGCAGGAAGGTCGATGTCATAGGACCGCTGGCCACGCCGCCGGAGTCAAAGGCGATGCCGACGAAGACCTTCGGAACAAAGCGGGTCATGATGAGGGCTGCGGCATAGCCGGGAATGAGAATCCAGTAGATGTTCAGCCCTGTGAGCACGCGGAGCATGGAGAGCCCCACGGCGCAGGCAACGCCGGCCTGCAGGGTTCGATTCATGGTATTGCGGGAGATCATGCCGCCGGTGATGTTCTCTACCTGCTCGTTCAGGACCTGTACGGCGGGCTCGGCTTTGACAATGTAATAGCCGATCAGCATGCCGATGGGGATGAGGAGCCAGGAAAGAGAGCTTTTGCCAAGACCGCTGCCGAGGAGATTTCCGACAGGAGCGAAGCCGACGTTGACACCGGTGAGGAACAGAATGAGTCCATCGATGGTGTAGACAAAGCCGATGAACATACGCAGGAGCTGACGGACCTGATACTGGCGGGTCAGAAGCTGGAACAGGAGCAGAACGCCGATGATGGGCAGCGTGCTCTGGAGAACCTCCATCATGTATTCAGGAAGAGCCTGCAGGAATTGGAGCACAACGTCCTGCGCAGTGACGACAGTGGGCAGCTGCACGGTGGTGTAAGAGGCGTCGGTCGGATGATAGAAGATTCCGAGGAGCATGACCATGAGGATGGGACCGATGCTGCACAGCGCGATGAGACCGAAGCTGTCATCGGCGCCGTCCTTGCGTCCGCGGAAGGTGGAGAAGCCAACGCCCAGTGCCATGATGAACGGAACCGTCATGGGGCCTGTCGTTACACCGCCGGCATCAAAGGCAACCGCCAGGAAATCCTGCGGAACGAACAAGGATACGACGAACAGGAGCAGATAGAACACAGGCAGCATCCGTGTCAGCGGAATATGGAACAGGATACGCAGCACTGCGATGGAGGTGAAGACGCCAACGCCTGCCGCAACCGTCCAGATCAGAACGGAATTGGGAATGGCCGCAACCTGATTGGCCAGAACCTGCAGATCCGGCTCTGCAATGGTAATGATGGCACCAACGGCAAAACAAATCAGAATGGCTGCCAGCTTGCTCTTACTCCGGACGATTCGGCCGCCGATTCCCTGTCCAAGAGGCGTCATCGCAACCTCAGCGCCCAGCTGGAAAAAGCCCATTCCGATGATGAGCAGAACCGCACCCACGAGGAACAGCAGGATGGTTCCAACCTCCATGGGAACCAGTGTAACGCTCAGGAGTAGCACGATCATTGTGATCGGGAGAACGCTGGAAAGAGATTCGTTTGTTTTTTCCTTCAGTTTTTCATTCATCGTAATCTACCATATCTAAAAGCACACGATTCATCAGAAACTCATTGTTTCCGGAATGGTACTATCGTAACATAAGGGACACGGGAAATCGAAGATGTAAAGAAATTTTAACGAGTGATCGATTTATGAAAGAATACTGGACCTATTTTTTTCTGGATAACGAAAAGGACATGATTGTCAATCTGTTCCGGGAGGGGAATCGGCTCTATTACGAGCTGGAGACCCCGAACCACCATTCCGGCAACCTGATTCGGAATTTTGCCCGTTTGTGCCGGCTTCCGTTGTCTGTGAACCCGGCAGGAATGCTCATCATCCGGGGTGAAATTCCCTGCTACATCGATGGCGGGAATCGGGAGATCTATATTTTCCGCCTGGCGGATGTAGAGGTTGCGACGATTGATTCGAGCGGACATATTGAACAAAAGGCGGCTGTGCCGGCGATTGCAAAGACTCTTATGAGTCAGACGAAGGACTATCGCCTGGATGTCTCGAAGACGATCTTCAAGACCTACGTGCGGCGGGATGTGAAATTCCGCAGCGATTTGCATACGCATATGAACGGCAACCTGTCTCCGGACACGCTGATCGCTCTGGGAATCGCGCACCAGATCCGGTATCCGCTGTATTACGTGAAGAAGCTCGGACTGGAGCTGACGCAGGAACAGACGGATCGGGTAATGGAGCAGCGGGCGAAGGTGGAAGCCGGAATGCCGGACCTGGGACTGACCGGCAAATACCGGACGCGGCAGATTGACGACAATACCTTTATTAATTTTGCCGATCTGATTCTGAACAATCCGGAGAATGCGGAGCAGAACATTGTGAAGATCCGGGCCTCGCTGGTGGTATTAAAGGACGGGCAGGCGGTGTTCACGAACCTGGAGAAGGTCTATCTGTATCGCTATGTCTTCACCAAGGGGAAGGCTAGTGAGGAGCCGATCTGCCTTCACGATGTGGATCGCATTCCGGATGAGGATGTGCGGGCTGCTCTGGAGCAGATGCTCGCAGATGATCAGGATGAACGCTACAGGGACAACACTCTTCTGCAGGATAAGCTCCTGTGGATTGGACGGGAATACCAGCGGCAGGGAATTCGCTATGTAGAGATCAGTGACACTACGCTGGTGAAACAAAAGGAGTCCCTCCAGATGCTGGCACAGGTCCACGAGATCCTGCCGAAGGTGCTGCAGGAGACCGGTGTTCTGATTCGGTTCCTGGCTGCGATGCGGCGGATTCCTTTGACCATTGTGAAGAGCCAGAAGACGCCGGAGAACTATCTGGCACAGAATCTGACGGCCCTGCATGCTGTGGCAGAGGATCCGTATGTGGCCGGGTGCGACTTCGTCGGCGAAGAGATCAATGATATTCGGGAGCTGGCCCCGGTCTTCCGGGAGATCGTAAAGATTGCAAGGCGGGATCCGGACTTTGTCATCCGGGTGCACGCCGGTGAGAACAGCAGCCTGCGGGATAATGTGGCGAACAGTATCCTCTGTGTGAAGGAGGCCCTGGAGCCTGGACAGCAGATGCCGCAGATGCGGATCGGACACGGTCTGTACACATGCCGTCTGGATTCGGAGGAGGGCGAGGAGCTGCTGCGCCTTATTCGTGACAATCATGTGGTGCTGGAGTTCCAGCTGACTTCCAACGTACGGCTGAATAATCTGATCAGTCTCGACGCGCACCCGCTGCATCAATATCTGAAGGCCGGCATTCACTGCGTGCAGGGAACCGATGGCGGAGCGCTGTATGGAACGAATGCGATGGATGAGCAGCTGTCGCTGGAGAAGTTCCTGAATCTGTCTCTGGATGAGCTGCGTTCTATGGAGGAAACCGAGCGGATCATTCTGGAAGAGAGTATGGATGCGTTCCAGCGCAAGACGCTGGAGTTCCGGGCTGCGGTAGGTGATCGCCCCTTTACCGAATATCTGGCGGAGAGAATGCAGGAGTCGGAAGGCCGTATCGGACAGGAGATGTCTCTGTCGGCCGCACCGGCAGCGGATGCCTATACGGAACTCGAGGAGCAGGTGGAGGATCTGCCGCGTGAGAGCATGCCGGTGGTGATTGCAGGCGGCAGCTTCAATACAATAGGCCGGCAGACAGAGGTAACGGAGGAAGGAAGTAAGCTCCTTACGCAGCTGATGGAGGCCCTTTCACCGGAGCAGGTGTTCTTCGCTTTGGGACATAGCCTGCAGGGATATGAGAGACTGGTGTTGGAGCAGAATGAGAAGCGTCTTGCAGCGGGGAAGACACCATTTCGGATTTACTGTTTTGTGCCATCAAGGCTGACACAGAATCAGCTGCGGCAGCTGGAGAACGCCCCCGTCCGGATTCGTGTGTCGACGGAAGGCGTCAGCATGGGCATCTATAAGAGCTTTAACTATGAGATCTTCGAGCGGCGCACGTCACTTGTCGTAGCATTTGACGGAAATGCGGCTGCGGAAAATCTGATCCAGGAGGCCAAAAACGGAAAAGGAGAAGGCCATATTCTCATCTGGGAGAAGGCCGCAACCCTCCGGGAAAAAGCGTCCTCATTGGAAGGGTATGTTCGCTTTTTCGGGGAGGATTTGGCCGAGCAGGCTCAGATGCTGATCTCTCTTCCTCCTAAGCGCTCGTACAGGCGATGGGAGATGGACACGACCGTGCGGGAGCAGGAGGCCTTCTGAAGCGCGAAGAGAACTTGCTGCTCGGTGTCTGCATCCAGGTTCGCCGTGATTTCGTCGAGCAGAAGAATGCGAGGATTCGCAGCAATGGCTCTTGCGATGGACAGGAGCTGCCATTGCCCCTGCGAGAAAATATCGTCGCTGCAGTGCGTATCATAGCCCTGCGGCAATGCCTGAATGGCCGTCGTAAGACCCACACAGTCTGCGGCGGCCTTTGCCATGTCTGCCGTGATGCGCGGATCGAAGAGCGTGATCTGATCCAGAATGGTGCCGGGAACCGGATGGAAGCTCTGCTCCACGTAGCCGAACAGAGTGCGCTTCTCTTCATCGCAGATGGCAGAAGCGTCTCTTCCTTCGATGAGGACTCGGCCCTCCTGCGGGGAATAGAGACCGAGGAGGAGCTTGAAGAGCGTACTCTTGCCGGCACCGGTTCGGCCGGTGAGGGTGACCTGCTCTCCTGTCTGAATTGTGAAGGAGAGATTGCGGAGTACCATCTGGCCTTCCTCGTAGCCAAAGGACACGTTCTGCAGAGAGAGTGCAGGTATGCCAGAGCGGCCCGTTCCGCTTTTGATTTGCTTATCATAAGAGGCTGCGCAGGAAGAAGAATTTGTCGCATGGGATGATGCGTTGGCAGCGGGATTCTCTTCTGGGCGGACCGGCTTATCTGCGTCAGACAACTCGGAAGCGGAGGAGGGCGGAGCCGGAATGGTGCGCTCCTCGAGCTGCAGGAATTCGTCAATGCGGTGAACGCCGGCTGCGGCGGACTGGATCGTCTGGATCTCCATGCCGATGCTCTCAATGGGGGAGAAAATCTGCCCGATGTAGGCGATCATTGCGACGGCAGTTCCTGCGGACATGCCGAACAGGGTCTGCACGGCGGTACTGCCGGAGGCAGCCAGGAGCATCACAAGACCGGTCAGAACAGCCTGCAGGATCAGAATGATCGGGGAATAAATGGCATCGTAGAAATTCGTTCGTCCGATGGCGGCAAAGCTCTCTTCGATGGCTTCGTCATAGCGCTCCTGCATGTAGGATTCTTTGCCGAGGCAGTGGATCGTGCGAATGCACTGCAGTGTTTCCGGGACGATGCCGGAAGCCTTGGCGACGGCGGCGCGGTTGTCAATCTGGGCGCGGAGCATCCTTTTCTGAACAACGCGGGTGAAGCGGAAAATAACAGGAACCGTCAGCACCAACAGGAGTGCGAGACCACGGCTGTTGCCGAGGATCATAATGAAAATGCCGAGCATGGTGCAGGCATCGGCGAACATGCTGGCAATGCCGTCGGTGAAGAGGCTCTCTACGGTGTCGGCATCACCAACAAAGCGCGCTGCGATTGAACCGGCCTCCTGGCCCTGGAGAACGCTGGCAGGCAGGCGGGATATTTTGCTGCAGAGCTCGTGGCGAAGGCTTCGAATGATCTTCTGACCGAAGACGGTCAGCATGCCGTCGCGAACCGCACTGCACAGGGATGCGGTTCCCAGGAGCAGGAGATAGAGAAGAGCCAGCGGGAGCGAAATGCCAGCTTGCGCGGCCAGCCGGTTGACAATCTCCGCCAGTACGAGGGGAGGCAGGAGAGAGCAGATGACCGCGCCGAGAATTAATACGAGAATGCTGCAGGATAGGAACCGGTGCCCCCGGATAACCTGCAGAATGATTGTGCGGCTGTTGGATTTCACTGCTCGTCACCTCCTTCCATGGACTGCAGACAGTAGAGCTCCGCATAGTGGGGACAGCTCTGCATCAGCTCGGAATGCGTAGAAACGGTAAAATTGCCGTCCTCCATCCAGATCAGCTGATCCATCCGGGGGAACAGCGTGAGACGATGGGAAATGAGCAGGACGATAAAGCCCTGCGCTTTGGCCATCTGCTGCAGATTGCGGAAGATCTCCTCCTCAGTGGCTTTGTCCAGTGCGGAAAAGGGATCGTCGAGGATGAGGACCGGGCGGGGATGCGCCAGCGTACGGGCCAGTGCTACGCGCTTTTGCTGTCCGCCGGAGAGACGGACGCCGCCGTCGCCGATGCGGGTTTCCAGACCATCCGGCATCGAAGCCAGATCCGGCTCCAGGCAGACGGCCTGCAGATAGGGCTGAAGGTTTATGGAATCGCCCATGAGAATGTTATTCCGGATGGTATCGCTCTGGAGCTCCGGATCGTGCCCGAGGTAGCCGATGATGCTGCGCTGCAGGGAAGGAGAGAGCTCCCGAAGCTCTTTGCCGTCAAAGCGGATGCTGCCGGGATAGTCGGATTCACCCAGAAAGCGCCGGCCGAAGGTGGATTTGCCGCAGGCAACAGGACCGGTGATACCGATGATCTCGCCGGGCGCAGCCTGCAGAACAGGATCCGTCAGCGTGAGTGTGCCGGGGGCCATCTTCGGAAGGTCAGGATCCTCCGGGAGGGCAGACAGAAGCGGCTGGATGCGTTTCCAGGAAACCTGCGCCTTATGAATTGCATTGAAGAGCTTTGCGGCATGCGAGGACTTGACGCAGAGCTTGGTGTAGCAGGAGAGGAACGTGGTGAAGGCTGCAATGTTCCAGGTGCTCCACCCGGTTCCGAGCACATTTCGGGAACCGAACCAGAGGATGAAGAGAATGCTGATCATGGAGATCATCTGGTAGATCGGCGGCATAACCTGCACCCAGATGTTGGCCCAGACAGCGCGCTTTTCATAATCGGCCAGATAGGTTTCATAATCCTGATCCCGCTGGGCATCGCAGCCTAGGACGCGATAGGTCAGAGCGTTGGAGATGCGGTCCATCGTCGCTGCATTCAGGCGGCCGGCACTCTCGCGGGAGGCTTGCCCGGTGCGCTGGACGACGGTTTTCATTTTCTCTGCGATCGCATAGGAGATGGGTGGGAAAATAAGGCACAGGAGCGCCAGTCGAACATCATAATGGAGCAGCATGAAAGCGTAGGAGAGAAGAGCTACACCGGTGTCGAAGATCTCCGTGGTGAACTTGCGCATGCCTTCGGCGCAGGCCTCTACGTCAGAAATGGCTTTGGTCAGGAGAGAGCCTGCGTTGTCCTGTCCGAGCTCCTTTCGGGAGCGGTGGATCAGATTGGCGTAGAGATTCTCCTTCATGCTGCGTCCGATGTTGTTGGCAAAGTGGCGGACGTACAGGCGCTTGAGATAGCGGGCGCTCTGGACCGCCGCGATGGAGAGCAGGTAGGCGAGCACCAGCTGCAGCATGTGCAGAAAGGTGGAGTGTCCGGCGGCAAGGTCAACCAGGCACTGCGCCATGAGACCCTCAAAAAAGGGTCCGGCCAGAATGCCGAGATTATAAATAAGACCTGTAACGGTCACGATGAGAAGGGCCTTCCATTCCATACGGAAATAGGTGGTGACCTTCTGCGGATCATTGCAGGTCTTAGTGCCGGCAGAATCTGCCGGACGAGTATTCGCGGAACTCATTTCGATAACCTCCTTCTGCCGAGCGGACTTGCTGTCGGACGCTCGAAGGAGCCTTCAGGCAGCTGGTACACCGATCTTGCCGGAATGTACCGGTCAGAACGAATCCTGACAGCGGCATGAACACAGACTGATTCAGAGGAATTCTGAACCCTGTACCGGACTATCATGGAGCAGGAGCGGAGATTGGTCAAGAGGAATGTAGAGCGGGACTCGTAACGACTGCGATTGTGATATGATTAGAGTTTAACGGGGAGAAGACCATGACAACATCATCTGCGCAGCCTTCGCTGCGTCCGCTGCTGACTCCGTGGGGAGAGGAGCTGCAAGTTCATAGGGAGAGGATTCCACTGCCGGAATATCCGCGGCCTTCATTGGTGCGGCAGAACTGGCTGTGCCTGAACGGGGAATGGGAGTATGCCATCCGCAGTAGTAAGGAGGCTGGAATCCGGGAAGAAACCGGGCCGATAAACGCCTTCGGATCTTCGGATGGCAGGATTCGCGTGCCGTTCTCGCCGGAGTGTATTCTGTCGGGCGTGCAGCGGCAGCTGCAGCCGGGGGAGACGCTGTGGTATCGCCGGACGTTTGTCTATCGAGAGGTTGAACCGGAGCAGGAGGTGCTGCTGCATATCGGAGCGGCGGATCAGAGAGCCAGAGTCTGGATCAACGGCAGCTATGCCGGAGAGCATGAGGGTGGATATCTGCCGTTCACGCTGCCGATCGGAGAACTGTTGCGTTCCGGAGAGAACGAGATCATCGTTGCAGTCGAGGACGATTCTGACACCTCCTATCATGCGAGGGGCAAGCAGAAGCTAGAGCGCGGCGGGATGTTCTATACGGCTACGAGCGGCATCTGGCAGACCATCTGGCTGGAAACAGTGCCGAAGAGCTATATCCGATCCGTGGAAACTTCAGCTGTGCAGCCGGTGGGAACAACGGCCGAGAAACCGGAAGAGAAGGGACTGCAGATATCTACGGATCAGACAAGCGTAAATGCGGAGACAATCTGGATTCGGGTGAACAGCAGCGGATTGTCGGAACCGGTGAGCAGAAACTATGTGCATCTGACGGTGCGGCGTCCGATGCAGTACACAGAAGATTATAT
>CAYLUU010000022.1:12343-27707 GCA_964386925.1 uncultured Sarcina sp.
GAAACTATGTGCATCTGACGGTGCGGCGTCCGATGCAGTACACAGAAGATTATATAAAGACGGCAGAGGATGCTCTTTATCTGCGGCAGGATCCGCTGCTGGAAATGGATGTACCTGCGGATACCTGGACGAAGATCAGCGTGCCGGAGCCGCAGCTGTGGACACAGGATACGCCGTGGCTGTACGGACTGACGGTGACCATGGGACTGGATGAGGCTGAGTCTTATTTTGCCTTGCGGAGATTCTCGTCCGAGCCAATGGAAGGCACAGAGGACAGAACAGATGGAAACGGCAAATGGGACTGGATTCATCTGGCGGGGAGTCGGACGATGGCAGCGCGCAGGGAGCGCATCGCGGCATGGTGGAGGAAGAGGAGCGGTCCCACGAAGGGACTGCGAGGTCTGTTCCTGAACGGAGAACTGCAAAGGCAGCGGGGCGTTCTGGATCAGGGGTACTGGTCAGACGGTCTGTATACGGCACCTTCGGACGAGGCCCTGATTTATGACATTCAGCGCATGAAGGAGCTGGACTTTAATATGCTGCGCAAGCATATCAAGATCGAGCCGGAACGCTGGTATTACCACTGCGACCGTCTGGGAATGGCAGTGTGGCAGGATATGGTGTGCGGAGGCGGGGCCTATCGGTCCTGGTTCGTGACCTATATGGCGACGCTGGTGCAGCAGTTCCCGCTGCGAATACGAGACACGCATCGCCTTCTGTTCGCCCGAAGAGAGGAAGCGGGACGCCGGGAGTTCGAGCAGGAAATGCTGGAGACGGCGCGGCTGCTGCATTCACACCCGTGCATTTGTACATGGGTTATTTTCAATGAGGGCTGGGGCCAGTTCGAGACGAAGCGGCTGACAGAGCTCTTGCGGGAGTCGGATCCGGAGCATTTGATTGATTCGGCAAGCGGCTGGTTTGATCAGGGATGCGGCGATTTTCAGAGCGTGCATCATTACTACATGCGGATGGTCTATCGGCGGAGGGATACGCGCATTCGTGTGCTGTCGGAATTCGGCGGACTGCCGCTCGGAATCGAAGGACATATGGCCGGCCGGAAGGTATACGGCTACGGGAAGACGAGGGACGTCGAAGATCTGAATCGCAAATTCCGCGAGATCATGCTCTGGGCAGACGAGCTGGAGGAACATGGTTTCTGCGGCTATGTCTATACGCAGGTATCTGACGTGGAGGAGGAGATCAACGGAATTCTGACGTTCGACCGGAGGGTGCAGAAGATCACGGAGAGCTGCGGGCACGGCACTGCCGCCAGATGCTTGCCCACGACGGGTCCTGGCGGAGATGTCCCGGCCGGGGACGGCTCTCGCCTCCGTCCTCGGACCTAGCGGTGCTAAGTTCGCCAAAGACGCTCACAAGCACCGAGGCCTCGCAAGGCCCCGACCGCGGACATTCTGCCGCCACCCTGTCGAGGGCGAGCATCTGGCAAGTGGATATGGAAATGGGGGATCAGGAAAGTGAAATATCATGTGATTGTGAACCCCGGAGGGGCATCCGGCCGAACCGGTAAGGTTTGGGAGAAGCTGGAACCGATTTTCCGGAGCAGCGGCAGAGCATATGAGGTACACTATTCTACGATGGAGCGGCGCATCGGGGCGATCTGTCGTGAGCTGGAGGAGTGCGAGGAGGATTGCTGTCTTATAACCGTCGGCGGGGATGGTTCGGTAAACGAGGCCATTAACGGGCTGCAGCATCCCGGAAGGGTACGCCTTGCCCACATCCCGGCGGGCTCCGGCAATGATCTGGTGCGGGATATGAACCTTCCGCATAGCCCGGAGAAGATCGCGCGGCGAATTCTGGAGGGGACGATTCGGCGAAAGCTGGATATCGGCGAGCTGGAGTATGCAGATACCGGTGAGACAAGGCGGTTTGCGGTCAGCTGCGGCATTGGCTTTGATGCCGGAGTCTGTGAGAGGGCAGGCCGCTCTCCTTATAAAACTATGCTGAACCGGATCGGATTGGGGAGTCTCATCTACATTCATTCGGCCTTTTCTGTAATTCGTCATCAGAAAAGCGGCCGCGCAGAACTGATTGTGGACGGGCCGGAGGGCCGGCAGGAGCTGCGGTATGAGCATCTTCTCTTGCTCGCAGTGATGAACCACCAATATGAAGGCGGCGGGTTTCGCTTCACACCGGATGCGCAGGCCGATGACGGAATCCTGAATCTGCTGATCGCAGATCCCAGGGAGAACAAGGCATTTTATCAGGCGTTTCCGCTGGTATCCTCCGGCAGACACCTGCAGCTGCCGTACATTCACGAGGTAAAGGGCAGTACGATAGAGATTCGAACCTCGGAGCCGATGTGGGTTCACACGGATGGCGAGGTGACCAGGCAGTCAGAGCATATACGGGTGAGAATTCTGGACGAGCAGCTGCCGTTTTTGGAGTAAAGAGTAAGCTATGCAGAGTGCAATTGATTTTGGAAAGAATTTCCTGACACAATATTTCACAAAAAAAGATGCAGACGCCACCAGCGCCTTCCTCTCGGACGACATCATCTGGATCACGCCCAATGAGATCCGCCATCTGAAAAATGTCCGCTCCATCCGGGAATTCCTGCGCGAGTCGCTGCAGGAGGATCCGAAGGCTTACACCGTGGACATTGCGGCGCTGCATTCGGCACCGGGACTGGAGCCGATCACCGTCACGGTATTCGATGTCAACCTGATTCCCAAACACGAGGAATCCTCGGTGAACATGCGCGTGACACTGGCATTGCGGCAGCAGGGCACCGGCTATGTCATTGCCTATGTCGGAATGTCGAGAAAGTTTCTGCGCACGGATGTGGAACAGATCCGCGGCTTTTCGGATGCATTGCCGGCCGGCATCATGACGCTGTCGGTTCTGGGAAGTGACATCCGCGTAATGTATGCGAGCGGCTGGTTCTATGAGCATCTGGGACTGGACGAGGCCATCTGCTATGAAAGGATGGACCAGAATCCGTTCTTCATGCTGGCGGAAGAGGACCAGAAGCGCATGGTTACGCTGGTCAGTGAGATGGGAACTCTGAAGCGGCCGAAGCCTCTTGGCATGGAGGTGACACTGCAGCATGATGACCGGAAGACCAAATATCCGTGCCACATGTCCATTGGTGCTGCCTACAAGGACGGCAGCCGGACCATCCTGTATCTGCTCTTCGATGAGATCGGCGATCTGGTGCATGAGAGAGAGCGGGACAAGCGTAAGGCAGAGAAGGCCCGGAAGGACCTGGAAAAGCAAATCGAGACACTTCGGGAAGAGAACGGTCTTCAGAAGGCCGAAGAGATCCGCAAAAAGGCTGAGGAAGAGGTCGCAGAGACCAAACGCATTGCCGAGGAGGAATCCAGCGCGGCGATGAAGCTGATCCAGACAAAGCTGGAGCAGGCAGCGAAGGATCAGAAAAAGGCGGTAGAAGAGGCCAGACAGCAGGTAACAAAGCAGTTTACAGACAGCTGGAAGCAGGAAAAAAAGAAACACGCCGAGGAACGTGACACACTGCAGGCAGAACGCGATACCGCCCGGGAAGAGGCCGGAAAGTACAAGAGCGATCTGGAGAAGCTGCAGAAGGAATTCGAGGAGCTGCAGGCGCAGAAGGAGAAGGCAGAGAAGGAATATCAGGACCGCATTCTGAAACTGCAGTGGGAAGTGTCCGGAACGCAGAAGAAGGCAGATGCGGATCGGGAAGAGCTGGAGAAGACTCTGACGAAGGACAAAGAGGATGCTCTCCTGGCGGCGCAGCAGAAGGCGAAGGAAGAGAAAACGCAGCTGGAGAAGGAAAAGGATCAGCTGCTGCAGGCGGAGCGTGACCGTAAGGCAGAGCTGGAGGGAGTGGTTCTGCGCCAGCAAAAGGAGCTGTCCCGGCAGGAAACGGCGCTGCAGCAGAAGGAAACGGAGCAGCAGATTCTGGCGAAGGAGAAGGACAAATCCATCCTGCGGATGCAGAGCCTCCTGCAGGGACAGATGGGCAGCATTCAGAGTGCAGCGAGAGCAGCGAAGGAGGAAAAACGTCCGGAGCAGCTGCACCGGCAGGTTGACAAGATTGCAGAGGCGGCCGCTTCTATGCCGGAGTACATGCGGGATCTCGCGGCTATTTCCGGGCTGAATCCCAACGAGAGATCGCCATTGTCGGAGAGCTCCTTCTCCGTGCGGTCCTGCCTGGACCTAGTGCGGCTCGTAATCTGGCCGCAGTGCAGGCAGAAGGGGATTGTTTTCTCCGTGGAGATGACGGAGGGCATGCCGGATCAGGTGACAGGCGGCAAGACCGGACTGGAGCTGGCATTCCTGTGCATTCTGGAGAACGCAATCGAGAATACGGCTAGCGGCGGGAAGATTACACTGGCGGCATCGGCGGATCAGCCGGTGCGGGGCAGTGCATACTATCATTTCTGCATCACGGATAACGGGCAGGGGATTTCGGAGGACAAGCTGCCGGTACTGTTCGATCAGCCGGAGAGCGAGCTGGCTATCGCACGGAAGGTGATGTCGACAATGGGCGGCTCCATTCAGGTGCGCAGCAAGGCCGGAGAAGGGGCCAGCTTCGAAATTCATGTGAGCCTTGCGGTGAAGAGCTGAGAAAATTGGCAACGATTCAGAGCCCATTCACAACGCAGCACACCGAATAGTCACGGCTAACAGGCTTGTCAAATGACGGGATAGATGCCATACTGACCCTGCGCTATATCCGCACGGATGCGGAACAGCAGCAGGAAGGAAAATATCATGAAGAAAAGATCGATTCTCGTCACTTGTGCCCTTGCGGCCGTGCTGGCTTTGTCAGCGTGCGGTCAGAGCACGTCCACCGCAGACACTTCGTCTGCAGCCTCTACGGAGTCTTCCGAACAGACAACAGAAAGCAGCACGGAAACAACAGCAGCCGAAGGCGGCAGCTTTGTGTTCGGCCTTTCGACTGAAGTCAACAATCTGGATCCCTTTACGTCAACCACGGCGGATGCCAAGAGCATTTATTTCAACATCTACGAGGGACTCGTTAAGGTACAGTCGGACGGAACGTACACGGGTGCAGTTGCCTCGGATTACGAGATCAGTGATGACGCAGCCACTTATACATTTACACTGCGTGACGGTGTGAAATTCCATAACGGGGAAGACGTTACGACCGATGACGTGCTGTATTCCCTTCAGCTGGCGATCGACAGCCAGATCAACGGGTTTGACAATGTGGAGTCCATCGAAGCGACGGATGATAAGACGATCGTTGTTCATCTGAAGCAGAGCGACACCGATTTCCTTGCCATGGCATCGCAGGCCATCATCCCGAAGGATTCCGATAATAACGGTGAGATGGCAACGGCACCGATCGGAACCGGTCCGTTCATGCTGACGGAATATTCTGTGCAGGATCATCTTACACTGACCCGGTTTGACGACTATTGGGGAACGGCGGCACATCTGGACGAGGTGACGGTGCGATTCCTGTCGGATTCCTCCCAGGCCGTGATCGATTTTCAGTCCGGAGCCATTGACGGCTTTACCGGAAACGCATCCTCCATGCAGCAGCTGGATGCTTCTGCGATCAATACCTATGTCGCGAATTCCAATGCAGTCCAGGCTTTGTACCTGAACAATGATGCAGCGCCCTTTGACGATGTCAGAGTTCGGCAGGCCCTGTGCTATGCGGTGGATCCTCAGGATATCATTGATACAGTATCCTATGGCTACGGTACCGTTGTCGGAACGGCAATGATCCCGAATCTGTCGGCGTATTATGATGATTCGCTGACAGAGACCTATGCCTACGATACACAGAAGGCGAAGGAGCTTCTGACAGAGGCCGGTTATGCGGACGGATTCACCTTTACGGTGACGGTTCCGTCTGTATATCAGATCCATGTGGATTCAGCACAGGTTCTGGTGAACCAGCTGGCAGAGGTTGGCATTACCATGAACATCAATCAGGTGGATTGGGCAACCTGGCTGGAGAATACCTATACCAACCGCGATTATGAGGCAACAATTGTGTCGGTAGACGGTGCCATTGCCTCTCCGACAGCGTTCCTGTCACGATATTGTTCAGATGCCTCCAACAACTTCGTGAATTACAGCTCCGAGGAGTTCGATGCACATTATGCGGCTGCTGTGGCAGCAACCGATGAGAACACGCGCAAAGAGGAGTTCAAGGCCTGTGAACAGACTCTGACGGCGGATGCAGCCAGCGTATATATTCAGGATGTGGCGAGCATCATGATCCTTAACAAGTCGTTTGACGGGTTTGCAAGCTATCCGCTGTATGCTGTGGATTTCTCAGCAATCTATCAGGTTCAGTAAAGTTTCATGCGGCTGCGGCCGGCGGGTATCGAAGGGTACGTGTCGGCTGCAGTTTTTTTTAGAAATCTATGAAATACGTAATCAGGAAAATTTTCATTTTGCTCGTGACGATGGTGCTGATCTCCCTGTTGACCTTCGGCGCCTTTCACATTATTCCGGGTGATCCGGCACAGCTCATTCTGGGGACCTCCGCATCAGCAGAAAAATTAGAAGCGCTGCGCACCCAGCTGGGAACGAATCTGCCTCTGTGGCAGCAGTACGTCAACTGGATCAAAGGCTTTGTACACGGCGATTTCGGGACGTCCATTCGGTATTCCATGCCGGTGAAGGATCTCATGGCAGGACATCTGCAGGTGACGCTGCTGCTGGGACTTATGGCGATCGGAATGACGCTGGTGGTATCGATTCCGCTGGGGATTTTCATGGCAGGAAAGCGAAAGCCGGCTGTGCAGGTTGGCCTGACGGGACTGAATATTCTGGGATTGTCGTTCCCGGAGTTTTTTCTCAGCATTTTGCTGATGTGGATTTTCGGTCTGGTGCTGCATCTGTTCACGCCCGGCGCGTATGTGAGTTATGAGAAGGATGTGGCTGGATTTCTGCAGTACATGTTCTTCCCGGCGCTGGCGGTTGCTATTCCGCAGACAGCCATTCTGACGCGTTATGTACAGACTGCGGTGCAGGAGGAGCTGAAAAACGATTACGTCCGAACCGCGAGGGGCAAGGGGGCACGCCGCGGGAGAATTTTCTACGGCCACATCCTGCGGAATGCGATTGTCGGCATTCTGCCCCTGATCGGAATGATGATAGCCAATGTGTTCTCAGGGAGCATCATTGTGGAGCAGGTGTTCTCAGTTCCGGGGATCGGAAGACTGTTGATCTCGTCAGTATCGGGACGCGATTTTCCGCTGACGCAGACGCTGGTAATGTACATTGCGGCCATTATCGTCGTGACGAACTTCATCGTGGATTTGCTGGTGCAGGTGGTGGATCCCCGCATTCGGCTGTCGTAATGTGAACGATTGGAGCAGGTTCTCATCAGTTTATGGTACAGATGCCTGCTAAGGAAACGCTGATTAAATCAGCATTTCCTTAGCAACCTCCGGTGGATCGCACGGATTTGCAAGGGAAAATGCTGCTTCGCAGCGCAAATCCGGCGAGGGAAACGCTTTAATCAGCGTTTCCCTAGAGCAACCAGCGGAGATGTCCGCTTTGCGGATGCGAGCTGACTTCGTCAGCACCGAGTGACCTTCGGTCACTCCGGTCGGGCAAGTGAACTGCAACTTCATCAAAGCCTAGACATATTTTGACATGGGTAACTGAATTATGAAAAACGGAAAATGGGAACTTCGGATTGGACTGGTACTGGCCGGCATTGTCATTGCACTGGCAGTCCTGTCCATCTTCTGGACACCCTACGGAATCAATGAAATGGATAAGACGGCGAAGCTGGCGGCACCTTCCCTGCGGCACCTGATGGGAACCGACAACATGGGACGGGATGTTTTCTCTCGTGCGATTGTGGGCGGACGGTTCACACTTCTGGTTGCGGTCTGCACGGTGGCATCGTGCACGGTGGTCAGTACAATCCTGGGACTGGTATCAGGCTATGTCGGCGGAGCGGTAGATGTGATTATCATGCGCATCATGGATGCGATCAATTCCTTTCCGGGAATTCTGATCGCCCTGATCTTCGTAACGGTTATGAGCTACGGAAATTACACGATTGTGCTGGCGCTGTGCGTGATGTTCGTTCCGAGCTTTACCCGCATAGTACGTACAGGAACCCTGCAGTACAAAAATGCTGAATTTGTCCGCTGCAATCGTGTGTTCGGAGATTCGGATCTGCGCCTTTTGCTGGTGCATATCTTTCCGAATGTGGTTCCGATGCTGCTGTCTACGGTGGTTGTCGGTCTGTCCAATGCCATTCTGGCGGAGTCCGGAATGAGCTATCTGGGACTCGGAATCCAGCCTCCGACGCCGAGCTGGGGGAGGATGCTGTATGAAGCGCAGAGCATTCTGTTCCAGGCGCCATGGTGTGCGCTTGCGCCGGGATTCATGATTGTGATCACCATTGTGGCTTTCAACTGTATTGGCTCCGGATTGAAAAAGAGGTACCTAGGATGACGCAGGAAGAAATGAAGCGAACACCGCTTCGGGAAGACGCCTTCAAAGAAAGCCTGCAAACGGAGCTGCCGACGGGGAAAAAGGCAATGGAAGAAAAGGAGCCTGGAACGTCAGCGAGGGAGTCGATCCTGCGCGTGCAGGACCTGGTTCTGACCATACACAAGGGAACGCAGGATTATACCGCTGTGGATGGTATCTCCTACGAGGTTCGACGAGGTGAAATCCTCGGAATTGTGGGAGAGTCCGGTTGCGGCAAGACGATTACCAATCTGGCCGTGATGAATCTGCTGGCAGATGAAATATCGGTCACCTCCGGCAGCATATGGTATGACGGGGAAGAGCTGACGGCCATGAATGAGGAGCAGCGAAGCGCGTTGGCCGGGAATACGCTGGCAATGATCTATCAGGAGCCGCTGACCAGCCTGAACCCATTGATGCGGATTGGAAGCCAGATTGAGGAACCGCTGCGGATTCATCATCCGGAGCTGTCGAAGGAAGAACGCAGAAAGCGTGTACTGCAGGCGATGACGGAGGTGGGACTGCAGGAGCCGGAGAAGCTGGTAAAATGCTATCCGCATCAGTTATCCGGCGGCATGCGGCAGAGAGTCTGCATTGCAATGGCAGTAATCTGCCGTCCGAAGCTGCTGATTGCAGACGAACCGACCACGGCACTGGATGTGACGGTACAGGCAAGGGTGCTGCGGCTTTTGAAGCACATCAATCGCAAGTATGGGATGTCGATCGTTTTTATTTCGCATGATCTGGCAGTGGTGCGTCAGCTCTGCGACCGCGTAGCTGTGATGTATGCGGGGAAAATTGTGGAAGAGGGAGCAGTGGAGACCATCCTTCACGAACCGGCACATGAATATACCAAGGGGTTGATCCGATCCATTCCGCAGATTTCTTCAAAGGGCAGCATGCTGCCGACCATTCCGGGACGGGTTCCGGCGGTAGAAATGTATCATACTCCGTGCCCATTTGCCGATCGCTGCGGCAAGGCACAGGATATCTGCCGGAAGGAACCGGCTCCGCGGAAGGAACTGGGACAGGGACATGTGGCATATTGCCATGTGCTGTGAAACCTCGATGTGGCTGACCAGAAAGGCTACGCCTCTTGTGGCTCTGTCAATTTCAATCATGAGTACGTTCGTAAACGGCCGATTCACGCTGAAATGATCAGGTGCTGAAAAGATAAAGACATGAACATGGATGAAAAAGGAGAGATCCTGGAGGTCTCTCATGTAAATAACTATTACGATAACGGCGGACTTGGGATTGTCCGAAAGCTGGAGCGCAAGCAGGTGCTGCAGGACATTTCTTTTACCATTCACCGGGATGAATTCTTCGGACTGGTGGGAGAATCGGGCTGTGGGAAGTCCACGCTGGGGAACGCCATTCTTAATCTGATTCCTTTTGAGGGTTCGATCCGACTCGGCGGGCAGGAAACGAAGGAAATGACGCGCCTGGAGCGGACGGCGAAGGTGCAGGCGGTTTTCCAGGATCCCATGAGTGCACTGAATCCACGGCGAACCATCGGAGCCACCTTGCAGGAGCCGCTGCGGGCCCATGGAATCGGGAACCGGGAAGAACGCCGGGCGGCGGCGAATCAGATGCTGGAGAAGATCGGACTGGACGCTTCCTATGCTGACCGATATCCGAAGGAGCTGTCCGGCGGCCAGCGGCAGCGCGTCTGCATCGGCGCAGCGCTGATGCTGCAGCCGGATCTGGTGATTGCTGATGAAGCGGTGTCTGCACTGGATGTATCGGTAGGGGCACAGATTCTGAATCTGTTCCAGGAGATTGATGAACAGCGTGATTTCTCCATGCTGTTCATTTCTCACAACATGAGTGTTGTGCATTACCTGTGCGACCGTATCGCGGTGATGTACAAGGGAAGGATTGTGGAGCTGGGGACGGCAGAGGAGATCTATCAGAATCCGCAGCACCCATATACGCGCCTTTTACTCTCTTCCGTGCCGGACTGGAATTCCCGGATCGAGGACGATGGAACCAGGTCACTGGCGGAGGTGGAAGAAGCTTGCGAGAAGCTGGAAACGGCGCGGGAAGAGGTACCGGGGGCGTGCTGTTTTTACCACCGCTGTCCGCAGGCAGATGGGAAATGCCTGGAGTGTCCGCATGCCGTGAATGTAGCGGCAAAGGGGGAAGAAGAGCATCTCGTTAGCTGCCACAGAGTGTCAGTGTAGAATAGGCGAAATCTGCGGGGGCGATTCTGCGAATGGACGTTGGATAAATACGCGAACATTAATAATTATGTGTAAAAAACAGCTGCGAAGTGTCTGAGACACTCTCGCAGCTGTTTTTGTTCTTATACGTTATGCGGCTGTGCAGCAATGGTGGCTATTTGATGTACCAGGTACTTACGAAAGCGCAGGCAGTACCTCGCTGAGCTTCTCCAGAGCCTCGGTTTCGTAATATTCGATGGAGCCGCTGTCCATAGCCTGAGTCAGCTTGGGATCGATGGGAAGCGAATCGATGAGAACCGTTTCCTCAGCCTCTGCGACTTTCCGGGCCTGGCTCTCTCCGAAGAGGTACACCGGCTCACCACAGTGAGGACAGGGAACATAGCTCATATTCTCTACGAGTCCGAGAATCGGAATTTTCATTTCTCTGGCCATGTTGACGGCCTTCTTTACGATCATGGAGACCAGATCCTGCGGTGTGGTGACGATGATGATCCCGTCAATCGGAAGGGACTGGAACACCGTCAGCGGGACATCTCCTGTTCCGGGAGGCATATCCACGAACATATAATCCACATCGCCCCAGCGAACGTCCGTCCAGAACTGCTTTACAACGCCGGCGATCACCGGGCCTCTCCAGATAACAGGCTGTTCCTCGTTGTCCATGAGAAGGTTCATGGACATGATTTTGACGCCGCAGGAGGACTGTGCAGGAACCAGTGTGCCGCCCTGTCCGTCGGGCTGGACGCCCTCTACGTCAATGTCTGCGCCGGTGACGCCGAACATACGCGGGATGCTGGGACCGGTAATGTCGCAGTCCATGATGGCTGTGCGGTACCCGTGACGGAGTGCCCACAGAGCACAGAGCCCGGTGACGGAGGATTTGCCGACACCGCCCTTTCCGCTGACCACGCCGATCATTTTGCGGACGTGACTGCCGGGATTGCCATCCACCTTGAAATTAGGAACCGGCATGGGAATTCTGCCGTCTGTTGTTTTCTTCTCTTCTGACATAGATATCTTCCCTTTCAGATTCAGATGATGGGATCATCCTTCGCTTAACCGCGACAGGACCCGTCGCGGTTTTGTACAGACAGCTACAGCTGAATCTGCAGCCCCACCGGGCAATGATCCGATCCGAGCACGTCCGTATAGATCATGGCGTCCTGCAGCTGCGGAACGAGACAGTCCGAGACGATGAAATAGTCGATACGCCAGCCGGCGTTCTTCTCTCTTGCATGGAAGCGATAGGACCACCAGGAATAGATGTCTTTCGTATCCGGGTGAAAGTGCCGCCAGGTATCCGTAAAGCCGCTGGAGAGAACGACGGACATTTTGCCTCGCTCCTCATCGGTAAAGCCGGCATTGTGATGGTTGGAGGCGGGATTTTTGAGATCGATTTCCTCGTGCGCGACGTTCAGATCGCCGCAGAAGATAACCGGCTTCTCCTGTTCCAGCCCTTTGATATAGGAGAGAAAAGCATCCTCCCAGACCATGCGGTAATCCAGGCGCTCCAGCTGCTGCTTGGAGTTGGGGACATATACCGTAATGAGATAGTATTGCGGGTATTCCAGCGTGATGACCCGCCCCTCGTGGTCGTGCTCTTCAATGCCGAGACCGTAACGGACGGAAAGAGGCTCCTCTTTGACAAAGATGGCAGTGCCGGAGTAGCCCTTTTTCTCCGCATAGTTCCAGTACTCGTGATATCCGGGCAGATCCATTTCGATCTGCCCGGCCTGGAGCTTGGTTTCCTGGAGGCAAAGGGCATCGGGATCCTCACGGCGGAGGAACTCGTAAAAGGTGTCCTTTCCGACACAGGCGCGAAGCCCGTTGACGTTCCAGGAAATGAACTTTTTAGAACCAGATGCCGCTGACAATTACTTGCCCTCGTACTTGATGGCAGAATATACCGGGTACGGCTCCAGAGCAGCACGTCCGTTGAGACCCTCGAGCTCCATGAGAACCAGAATGCCGGCAACTTCGCCGCCGAGCTTCTCAACCAGCTGAATCATTGCCTTTGCAGTGCCGCCGGTAGCCATCAGATCATCCACGATGAGAACCTTCTGACCGGGCTGAATGGAATCCTCGTGCATCTCCAGAGTTGCAGTGCCGTACTCAAGTGCGTAATCAACAGAAACGGTCTTCCACGGAAGCTTGCCCTTCTTGCGGATGAGAACCATGGGCTTATGCAGGTTGTAGGCAAGAGGAGTACCGAAAATAAATCCTCTCGACTCTGCGCCGACGACAACATCAAAATCAACATCCTTTACCAGATCCTGCATGGTATCGATTGCCAGGTGCAGACCGTCTGCATCCTGTGCAACCGTCGTGATGTCACGGAACATGATGCCTTCCTGCGGGAAATCCGGAATTGTGCGTACATAATCCTTCAGATCGTTCTTAACCATTTCGTACTCCTCCTGCGGCACTGCCGCAATGTGCGGAATCGGAATGCATGGGAAATCCGTGCATTGCCGACTCCGATCCTATATAATCACCTTGATTAAATGAAAACTACGCAGTCGGTGTTCCGGCTGCGCTTCTCATTATACGTGCTGTAACCGCGTTGTGCCATTTTTTTCTTGCTGCAGCAGTAATACAGCATAGCTGCACAGATATAGGCCGGATAGAAAGGATACCCATGGAAGACATCAACATCGCATTGCTCATCGATGCGGACAATATCAGCTCCAAATACATTTCCGTGATTCTCAGCGAGCTGTCTAAATATGGAAAGATCACCATCCGCCGCATGTACGGTGACTGGTCGCAGGAGCGCCTTCGCTCCTGGATGAACTGCTCGGCCGGCTATTCGCTGACACCTGTCATGCAGCCGAACAACACGCCGGGCAAGAACGCTTCTGATATCGGTCTCATCATCGATGCCATGGATACCCTGTATGCCAACTCCGTGCAGGGCTTCTGCATCGTCTCGAGCGACGGCGACTTCAACAAGCTGGCCACACGACTTCGGGAATCCGGCAAGGTGGTTATCGGAATGGGTGAGAAGAAGACACCGGAATCCTTCCGCGTGTCCTGTGAGCGCTTTATTTTCCTGGATGTGATCAGCGGCAATGCCGATACCGATGAGGAGGAGAGCAGCTCTTCTCGCTCCAAAGGCAAGGATAAGAAGAAATCCTCCGGCAAAAATAACGGGAACACCGCCTCCAAAACCGCTTCCGCAAATGCCGCCCCGGCCGGGAACGGCGGCAGCCGTAAACGCGCGGGAACCGCTGCAGCAGAACCTGCAAAGCCGGCTGAGAATTTCGAAGAATTCCTTTCGGGAGAGAACAGTGCTGAGGAGCCGGATTTTACCGACAAGGCAGAGATCGAGGCAGCCATTGTCAAGATGATCACTGACAATGCGGCAGACGGCAAGGAGACCGGGCTGGGAGAGATCGGCTCGCGGCTCGTGAAGATCTTCCCGGATTTCGACATCCGCAACTATCACTACAGCAAGCTGTCGGCATTCCTCAAGGACCTTCCTTCCCTGAGCGTCGTGACCAGAGACAGCGGCGTGTGGATTTCCCAGAAGATTACGGCGGATTCGGAGATTGAAAAACAGATCCTTGCGATCTTCCATCGCCACAAGGCGGATGATCTGATGCTGAGCGTCCTCAAGGAAGAACTGGAGGACATGAATCCGAACCTGGATGCGACCATCCGCAAGAGCGGTGTCACGCGCTTCTCCGTCTATTTGAATCGCAACATTCATTCTGTTGAAGTAAACGGACGGCATGTGAATCTGGTGAAATAACTGATTTGACTATGCAAATTTGCATAGCAAGTAGTTGAATACGCGGATAGACATATGGCAGAGGATGCTGCAAGGAAAGGAAGAATACGATGGGAATGGCAGTGGAAAATGCAATGAGAGATACCGTAAAGCTGTACGATGCGCAGCCCTATGCCAGAGAGTTCGATGCAACGGTTGTATTCGCAGAGCCGGGGAAAGAGCCGGGGACGGTACGCGTGGCGCTGGATGCCACGTTGTTTTTCCCGGAGGAGGGCGGACAGACGCCGGATCGCGGCGTGCTGGCTGGATTCCCTGTAGTGGATGTGCAGCTTGAAACGGTTTTGGCTGGTCGGAGCGAAGGCACAGAGGAAGCGGCCCATGCACCGGAGGATGCAAAGGCCTTGAAGGAATCGGGAGATGCCTGTCGTGTGATTGTACACCTTGTAGATGTGCGGCAGGAGCAAGCGCTGCTGCCGGACGCAGAGGAAGGCGCGGCGGCGCGCACATCGGCGGAGGACGTTCTCACAACGGGAGACTCCGTGACGCAGAATGCGCTGCAGGAAGAAATCAGGACGGCGATTTCTACCGTTCTCGCACCCGGGCAGGGCGTTCACGGGACGCTGGACTGGCAGCATCGATATTCCAATATGCAGAATCATTCGGGCGAGCACATTTTGTCCGGACTGCTGCATTCGATATGGGGATATGAGAACGTAGGATTCCGCCTGAGCGAGAACACGGTGACGCTGGATACCGGCGGAATGCTGACACCGGAGGAGGTGCTCTTCCTCGAACAGAAGGCGAATGAGGCGGTTTGGCGAAATGCAGTGATCCGCTGCGAGTATCCGGCGCGTGAGGAACTCGAAGCCATGGATTATCGGAGCAAGAAAGCGATTGATGGTCCTATCCGGATCGTGACGATTGACGGCGTGGACGTCTGCGCCTGCTGCGCGCCGCATGTAGCGAGAACCGGTGAGATTGGCATGATTAAAATCCTGTCTGCGGAGAAGAACCGGAATGC
>CAYLUU010000023.1:0-12475 GCA_964386925.1 uncultured Sarcina sp.
CCCGCCGTTGGCACCTACGCAGACTCCCGGATGGATACGGGCATTCTCCCCAATCGTACTGCCGGCATTGATAATCACCGGCCCCAGATGCGAAATGGAAAAGCCCTCCCCCATCACATTCAGCGGAATGGACAATGCATACCTGGTCTGAATCCGCAGCAGCCGGAACAGGTAGTAATGACGGTTCCATCGATGTGTATTCATGGCATATTCTGCCAACCGCAGAAACCTGGCATGCCGGTACAGGATCTGGTTCTCTGTCAAGCGAACCGGCAGGCGATAATACCATTTGTATTCATACACCTTAGCCTCCCTGTCCAGAACTCTTTTCAGCTCATCTTTTGTTGTGATCATCCGATATACTTCACTCCCATTTACGGATCCTGTTCTGCAGTTCCATTGTCTCGTGGCCGTAGCGAGTTCGAGATCTCCGTCCCCTCCATTGCCCTCATAGTCGGAACAAATCAGAGCAGATTAGAATAGATCAAATCAAAGCAACACGATTGTTTTACCACACGTCAGGCTAAAATACATCTCCTCCCAACCTCTTCTGCGCCGGAGTAAGGAAATTTAAACCTCAACTGCAAAGGGCAGACAGATCTAGCGACCTGCCTGCCCTTCTTGATATCATTGCCATCCACTATTGCATGGCTTCATATGTCTGCATCCGTTCTCATTCAAATATCAGAGCCCGTTTCCATCAGTTCTTTCCGAACAGATCACCGAAAGGGAAGGAATAGTACTCGCTCTCTGAACTGTCTTCACCAGACTCTTCGCCGGATTCTTTTTCCGATCCGCTCTGCTCCTGCTGCTGACTTTCCGAAGAGGATCCTTCCTCTTCCGTACTGCCGGAGCCGCCGTTGTTGTAGCCGTAGCTGTGCTGGCTGTTCTTCTGGTTCTCCTCCTGGCTGTCCTCATAGCTCGTGATTGCAGACTTGTCACCCAAGGTTATCTCAACACTCTGCTCGGAATACTCACCGGAGCCGTCCTGACGCTGTACCGTCAACGTAACCGTCTCGCCGGACTCGTAGTAGGTCAGCTGCTTCTGCAGGGCTTCCATATCAGATACCGTTGTACCCTCGATAGCCGTGATGATATCGCCCTTCTGCAGCTCCGAATCCTCTGCAGCGCCGCCCTCGATAATCTGTGCCACATAGACACCCTGCGGCATGCTGTATGCACTGGCCACCTGACTGGTTACGCTCACACCGCTGATGCCGAGGTATCCTCTCTTGTCCTCATCTACGGTCGTCTTCGTCTTCTGATTCATCAGATCCTGGATGATCGGAACAGCACGGGAGATCGGGATTGCAAAGCCCATGCTGTCAACCGTATCACCACCGATCTTACTGGAGTTGATACCGATAACATTGCCGTTTAAGTCAACCAGTGGTCCACCGGAGTTACCGGGGTTGATGGCTGCATCTGTCTGAATAAATGTACCGGTTACATCTTCAACCTGAAGCTCACGATTCAGAGCACTGACCACGCCGGTCGTAACCGACTGGCCATACCCCAATGCGTTGCCGATGGCAACAACCGGTTCGCCGATCTTCAGCTCATCCGAATCACCAAGCGTTGCCACTTTAATCTGACTCAGGGTATCCGAATCAATATCACTGAGCTTCACGGCGATCACGGCCAGGTCGTTGCTGGAATCTGTTCCCTTGATGTTCGCCTCTGCTGTACTCTCGTCGATGAACTGAACCTCCAGGCTGTCTGCATCTGCCACCACATGATTGTTGGTTGCGATCAGCAGCTCGTCGTTGTCGTCATCCTGCGAGATAATGAATCCTGTACCGGTGGAGGTGGACTCCTGCGAATATGTCTGTCCAAAGTAGTTCTGCGTGGTGGATGTGGATGTGTTGTACACCGATACCACCGACGGCATCACGTTCTCAACGACTTCCGTCACATCCGTTACCACCGCAGCGGTCTTCGTTGTCTGCAGGGAAGAGCTGCTCTCGTCACTGCTCTCCGTGGACTCCTCTGCAGATTCCTGTGCGATTTCTTCCTCATTCTCAATCGTCTCTGCACTGGCACTCGTCTCGCTGGATTTGCTGCCCGAGCCAAGTGACTGGCTGACTCCGAAGCCTCCTGCTACACCGACTGCAGCTGCAACGATAATGGCCAGAACCGCTTTGCCGCTGCCGCCCTTTTTGCCGCCGTTATGGTTTCCGTTGTTCCCGGTGCTGCCGGAGTAACTGCCTCCGTTCGACTGATACCCTGTCGAATAGGAGCTGTGATAGCTGCTGTCTCCGCCGTAGCTGTAGTTGCCGTTACCGGTCTGACCGGTTGTACCGGAGTTCGTGCCTTCACTGTTCATGTTCTGATTATTCATACTGTCATTGTTATATTCTTCTGACATAGTCCATTTCCTCCTTCTTATTTATTACAGCAGATCTGGACAGTTGTCCATTCCGTCTTGTTAACGTCCTGATGATCACTTCCGATTTCCTTCCTTCGGATAATTCTGAGTATATTGAACATTTGTGTTCAAATTGTGTACGAAAGAGAAAAAAATTATGTATCCGAGGGAACATCCGTATGTAATAACCCTATTCGCACATTAACGAGCCCATTTTTGTGAATGGGCTCTGAATCGTTACGAATTTTCCCGTTTCTGAGCAAGTACTAAAAACCATTTGCTTCTTTTCAATTTTTATTTATAATTATCTCCGGTAATTATCTTTGATAATCATCATGTTCCCTCATGAGCTTTCTCTCAGAATTTCGAAAGGTTTCCGTATGACTGTTGAACTTATCAAGCAAATGATGGATGCCTGCTACCTGGCCAAGCGTGCCAGAGATCAGCTGCCTCCGCTTCCGAAGGGAGTCACCTCTTCCTATATTCAATATCTGGATGTCATTTCCTCTATGGAACGCAAAGGGCAGCCCGCCAAGGTGTCCGACATCAGCGACGCCCTGGGAATTCCAAGACCCGGCGTCACTCGAACGATCAAGGATATGGAGACGAAAGGGTATGTAAAAAAGACCGTTTCCTCTGAGGATGGCCGCATCACCTACCTTTCCCTCACCGAGGATGGCCGGAATCTTTCCAATCTGTATGATGTACAGTTCTTCGGCGACCTTGTCCCCTACATGGAAGAAATCTCCGAGGAAGATGCAGAATGCATGGTTCGGACGATCGAAGTTCTCCACCGCATCATGACAGAGCGGCGGATGTACTTTGTCCGTGAGCAATAAGAAATGTATCTATTTCGCACAATAAACAGGAGGCATAAAAAATGAACCAATCACAAACAAAGACCAAACCTGTCAATGACAAAGCAGACTTCACGCAGGGCAGCATTCTGCAGAAGCTGATCTATTTCATGCTGCCCGTTCTGGGGGCTCTTGCCCTGCAGGCCGCCTATGGTGCCGTAGACCTTCTCGTCGTCGGACGTTTCGGTTCGACCTCCGGTCTGTCTGCCGTTTCCACCGGCAGCCAGATTCTGAATCTCGTCACCTTCGTTGTCACGCAGACCGCTATGGGTATCACGGTTCTCATCGCCCGGTATCTGGGTGAGAAGCGCCCGCACCTCATCGGTGCCGTCATTGGTGGGGCGACCGTTGTTTTCCTCATTATTTCGGTCATCCTGTTCGTGGTGATGGTGTTCTTCGCAAGGCCCATCTCCGTTCTCATGCAGGCACCGGAGGAGGCCGTCACGCTCACGGCCAGCTATGTACGGATCTGCGGCAGCGGCATCTTCTTCATCGTTGCCTACAATCTGCTGTCCGCCATCTTCCGCGGTCTCGGCGACAGCAAATCCCCGCTCCTGTTCGTACTGGTTGCCTGCATCTGCAATATTTTCGGAGATCTGCTGCTGGTGGCCGGCTTCCATATGGATGCATCAGGTGCAGCACTTGCCACCGTTTTCGCCCAGGCAGTCAGCGTGGTCTGTGCCATTGTCATGCTGTTCAAAAAAGATCTGCCCTTCGCCTTCCACAAATCAGATTTCCGTCTGAACGAGCAGTGCCCACGCTTCCTGTCCATCGGCCTGCCGTTGGCACTCCAGGAATTCCTGACCCAGGTTTCCTTCCTTGCGCTGTGTGCCTTCGTCAACCGTCTGGGTCTGGAGGCCTCCTCCGGCTACGGCGTGGCCTGCAAGGTCGTGAATTTCGCCATGCTGATTCCGAGCTCCCTGATGCAGTCCATGGCATCCTTTGTCTCTCAGAACATCGGCGCCGGCAATCCGAAGCGTGCGAAAAAGGCCATGTTCACCGGCATCGGTGTCGGCCTTGTGGTCGGCTGTCTCGTCTTCACCCTCGTTCTGCTCAAGGGTGACCTGCTGGCCGGCATCTTCACCACGGATCCTGCCGTCATCCAGAACGGCTTTGATTATCTGAAGGGCTTTGCTCCGGAGGCCATCGTTACAGCCGTCCTGTTCAGTATGGTCGGCTATTTCAACGGTAATGAGAAGACGCTCTGGGTTATGATTCAGGGACTCATCCAGACGCTCCTGGTGCGCCTGCCGCTTGCCTACTACATGAGCAACCTGCCGGATGCAAACCTGACCAAGATCGGTCTGTCCGCCCCCGTTTCCACCACGGTCGGCATCGTACTGAATGTAGGCTTCTATCTGTATCTAAGCCGTAAGAGCAAGGGAGCCGATCAGGCCAAGGCATAACTTCCGGATCTACATCTGTTCAAAGCCTGAATTTGACATTGACATTCACCGATTATCTTCATGCAAAAGCCCTGCCTGCACACAATCGTGCAGGCAGGGCTTTTCCTGTTATCCGTTCTGTCCCCATTTCTGTTCAATCCGGCCGCAAACCTTCTCCGCCAACCAGTGTCCGATCGGTGTGATCACTGCTGACAACAGCACAGACAAGGCAGACACACTCAGCACAGCAGGAAGGTACCAGAGGAACCGTTTCTCCATGTCTTCTGTTCGTGCTGTCAACCATGGGTAGATCAGATTGTCCGGAATCCATGACAGCAGGTAAGCTGCATAGGTCAGTGAAGCAAGATACTTCAAAATACTCTTCCAGCGTTCCGATAAGCCTGAATAATCCACCGAATGCAGCCAGCGAAAAGCGAATACCGCCATCGCCACATTCAGCAGGCTGTACCACTCACTCCCATAGGCATCCATCGACACTGCGCTGCCGCAGCTCGTTACGATCACGCAGATTCCGTTGAGCAAGACAACGCCAAGGAAAAAGAGAAAATACTTATTGCAGCTGTCATGGCATAAAGGTAACGGGCTGTGGCCTTCCGTCTCCCGCAGATATGCCCCCAGGTAGTAGTAGAGCACGGGATACACCTTATCACTCCATTCCGGCAGAACCTTCGTCCCGAAGCCGTTCACGATCCCCGGCACGCATACACTGACGAGCAGTACCAGCAGCAGAAGCTGTCGTCCTCTTCGGTCAGGAATTGCCCTCCATAGGAGGTTCAGGAACGGAATCATCAGTGCCAGCCACAGATACATCTCCACATACCAGGAATAATCCTGATAGCTCAGCAGATACGAAAGGCTTCCACGAACTCCCAGCGGCTCCATCCAGATATAACGGAAAATGATCTTCACCGCTGCCGCCAATGCGTAAATCACCCACACACCAACCAGCTTGCGATAGAACCTCCACAACGAGCGTCCGGTAATGGCAATCTCTCGCCGGCTTTCCAGATAACCTGTCAGCAGGAGGAACAGCGGCACACAAACCATGCACAGAGTTCGCACCAAGGTCATGCCGTACATCGCCGCACTCTTAACCGGCTCATTATAAAAGCCGCTGTTCAGGAAGAAATGAACCCCCGGAACAGTCAGGAAAGCCACCAGGCGAACCACATCCAGGCCTGTGTCATGTTCCCTTTGTCCTTCCTTTTCCGCTTTACTTTTCACGTCCCCCTGCATTTTCCTCCAATCCATGTATTCTATCGCTTTCAGACGAACTTCCGAATGCATTCCAGCATCTTGTCGATGTCAATCGGCTTCGTAATGTATCCATTCATTCCGGCTTCCTGTGCAAGATCCCGGTCCTCATCGAAGGCATTGGCCGTCATTGCAATAATCGGAATGTCGGAGATTCCCGGAATGTTCAATTCGCGGATTCCGCGCGTTGCCTCATAGCCGTTCATATGCGGCATCTGAATGTCCATCAGGATCAGATCATACTGTCCTTTCTCCGCACAGCACATTGCCTCCACCGCCTCATCGCCGTCGTTCACGACACTGATCTTCATGCCGTACTGGGACAGGATCTCCACCGCAATCTCCTGGTTGATCTTGTTGTCCTCTGCCAGCAGAATCTTCTTGCCCTTTAGATCTTCAGGAGAAACCTTTGCTATCTCCAACTCCTCCGGTGACTCCCGGAAGGGCTGCGACAGAATATCTCTCAGCTCCGACAGGAAGATCGGCTTGGATACAAAGCCGGTCACGCCGGCATCCTTTGCCTCTTCCTCGATATCCGCCCAGTCATAAGCGGTCAGGATGATGATCGGCACGTCCTTACTGATGTGGCGGCGGATCTGACGCACCGTCTCTATGCCGTTCATATCCGGCATCATCCAATCGATGACGTAGACGCCGTATTCATCAGACTCCTGTGCTGCTACCTTTGCACGCAGTACGGCCTCCTTGCCGGACAGTGTCCAATCACTGCGAAGGCCGATGGATTTCAGCATATTGCTGACGCTGATGGCCGTATCGGAATCATCATCTGCTACCAATGCGCGAATTCCCTGGAGCTCCGGCACATTCTCATATCGTATAACCTTGGCACTGGTCCTAAACTCCACGCAAACGATGAACTCGGTTCCGACGCCTTCCTTGCTGCGAACTTCAATCGTTCCGCCCATCATGTCCACGATATTCTTGGAGATCGCCATGCCCAGTCCTGTCCCCTGAATCCCGCTGACCGTAGAGGACTGCTCCCGGCTAAAGGGTTCGAAGATGTGCTGCTGGAATTCCTCACTCATGCCGATTCCGGTATCCTTGACATGAAACTCATAATGAGCGTAGCCCGCTCTTGCACTCGGCTTTTCAATCACACGCACACTGATGGAACCGCCAGGGCCCGTGAACTTCGTTGCGTTGCTCAGGATATTCAGCAGTACCTGATTCAGGCGCAGCTTATCGCAGACGATATCTTCATGAATGACATCCACGGTATCGATGAAGAAGTCCAGCTGCTTGGCATTGATGTTCGCCTGCGTGATCGTACGAATGTCATGCAGAATATCCGGCAGGTGAACCTCCTTCTCATCGATGGTGACCCTGCCGCTCTCGATACGGCTCATGTCGAGAACATCGTTGATAAGAGAGAGCAGATGGCTGCTGGAGGTCGTTATTTTGCCCAGATAGTCCCGCACCTGCTCTTTGTTGTCAATGTGAGATGCTGCGAGCGCCGTATAGCCGATGATGGCATTCATCGGTGTCCGAATGTCGTGGGACACATTGTTCAGGAAGGTTGTCTTCGCCCGGTTGGCATGCTCTGCCGCATTCAGGGCGTCCTTGAGAAGCGCGTCCTTTTGCTCCTTCTCGCGAACAATCTCATCGACATCATAGTGGTAGCCGCGCAGCACATAGCCGCCTGGGATCGGCCGCGCTGTACCGCCGCAGCGAACATAACGCTCGCCCAGCGTCGGATGAATCCAGAGATAGGTGTTCTCGTCCCTGCCGCCCTGTTCCATCCTCGACACGCTGTCGAGAACGGACTGCTCCGCTTCCGGCTTAATATTGCGGTACCAGGCGATATACACCTCCTCCGGTGTCAGCTCCTGCCCGCGAAGGCCCAGAAGATCGAGCATGCGCTGATCTGCCTTCATGCGCGGCTCTTTTCCCTCTACGAGTTCGATGCTCCAGGTTCCCATATCGGATGCAGCAATGATGTCCTGCATCTCCTCCAGCACAGCAGCCTTGCGCAGTTCTTCTTTCCGCTCCTTCGTATTATCTACGCCGCAGATGACCGCCTCGGTGCCATCCTCTCTGGTCCGGATGTAGCGCAGCTGGCAGTAGCGTGTCTCGCCGCTTGAAATGTCCTCGAAATCCAGGACGAAGGATTCCTCCTTCCGCAGACGCTCCATGACATATTCCGTTTCCGTCATCGCGATCATGCGGTCACGATCCTTTTCGGCCACGTCATTGCGGACATAGGCGCCCATGGACTCAGAATAATGCAGGGTATTCCCGTATTTCTCCTCATAGAGAGCACTGGTCTGGTAGGTGTGCATGTAATCCATTGCGAAATTCGCATAATAGAGCGTCACGTACTGCTTCCGAAGCTTGCTCAACACCTGAAAGGACTCATCGTTTGCCGCAAGACGCCTCTTGAAGAGAACTTTGGAGGCAATCACCGCCGACACCGCTGTCAGCAGCAGTCTCTGGTCCATGTTCGCCTTCGGATTGTCCACGCCGATGTATCCCTCTGACTCTCCTCCGATCATCAGCGGGATCAGGATCATGCTCTCGATCTGCTGCGGCTCCAGAATCTGATACAGCAGCTCGTCCGGATTCAATTCCTCCTTCAGGGAGTGAATCACCAGCTCTCCTTTGCTCGCGGCCTCCTCCAGCCCCTGCATACCCTCCAGCGGAACAGCCTGCAGATTCTCAATCTGCGGAATCACTCCCTTAGCACACCACTCATAAGTGTTGCGGGTAATGCGTTTCGCCAGGTCATCCTCGAAGACATAGGCGCGGTCTGCCTGATAATACACTCCCAGCTCGCGGATCGTGTCATCAATGGTGCTGTTCTCAGCCCTCCACAGAAAACGGTGGATCTCACGAATACGCTCGTCCTCTGTATTTCCAAATGCGTCAGATGCTGTGACAGTATTGTTTGAATGAAATGCCATATTTGATAATTCCTGTTTCTGTGTTCCAAAAGATTCAACAAATGCAAATTATTGTATCATAAATAGGCAATGCCTTTTATTTCAGTCTCCTCAATGGTCACCTCGCGGCAGCACCGCTACCCGCGGCCTGCAGCCGATGATGATGCATCCGTGCAGGACGGTATGATCCTCGAGAAAAGTCCGGATCGGCACGATATGATTTCTCTTCTGATAAATGGCGTTGTACAGGTGTACCGTCTTCGCGTCCACAGCATGGTAGGCCGCATAATGTGCCCCTTTTCGGTGCAGATACATTAGAATCCCTGTCGGATATCGATCCAGTATGTCCTCGCAGCCCCTGTACCCCGGCCTTGAGAGGTGAACGCGGAACCCCTTATGCTGCAGATAGACAAGGAGCCAGACAACCTCCTGACCGAACATCTTCCCCGGAAAGCCGAACCGCTGCACCTCCTGCAGCACCTGCTCCGGCGGTTCTTCGAGACCATTCATCTTCAGGAGATTATAGGCCGCGATCCAGCCGCAGCCTTTCTCCCTCGTGGAGAACCAGCCAAATGGAATCTCTCCCATATGCCCCTGATCAATGATATACCCTTCCGCATCCAGGACATTCTCCGGGAGTTTCCAGGTGCTGTGTCTATGCGCTTCCATCGCCTTTAGAGCCCCCAACGTAACGATTCAGAACCCTTTTCTGCTTACAGTTCTTCCTTCAGGATCATCACATCCCACTTTTTCAGAACAGCTCCCTCTACTGCCGTCTCTCCGCTAAGCAGATCCGGAAGCCCTGCCAGCGAACCCGGCAGAGCCTTGTCACCATCAGAAAGGTTCATGACAAAATAGAGCCGATGTTTTGCATCCTCGCGGCAGGTGATCTCCAGCCCCGCTGCCTTTGAGCCACTCGTTCCCTGCTCTGCACTTTCCGAAGTCATGTCCGTAATACCATTCTGCACTTCTCGAGAGTCGGATCCGCCCACTTCTGAGATGGCATTCGAAGCCTCATTCGGAACAACGCTCTTCACTTCCGCCTGCTCCGCGGCCATCGTCAGAACCTTTGCCAGGCCTTCTGCCTCCAGCTGGCTTCCAACATAGTAAACGGTTCCCTTACCGTATGCGTTGCGAGTCACCGCAGGCATGCCGGCGTAGAAATCATCCTGATACCCAGCCAATACCTCAGCGCCCTCTGTGTGAATCAGATCGCACAGGAGGTTGCACCTGCAGGCAGTTCCATCTGTGAAGACTGCATGGTTGTACTGTTCCGGTGCCAGGGCGTCGATTTCCTCCACCCAGATGCCGGCCATCTCGCGCAGAGGTCCCGGATAGCCGCCGAGATATACGTTGTCAGATTCTCCGACAATGCCGCTCATGTAGGTCGTGATGAGGATGCCGCCGCTGCGCACATACTCCTCCAGTGCCTCCTTCATGCCATCCTTCAGCATATACAGGACCGGAGCCGCGATGACCTTGTAGCGTGAGAAATCCGCATCCACCGGAATCATATCCACCGAGATGTTCCTCTCATAGAAATACCGGTAATAGCTGTGAATCTGGTCCACATAGCGCAGATCCGTCGACGGTCCGCTGGTGTATTCCAGTGCCCAGTAGTTGTCCCAATCGAAGATAATGCCGACCTCACTGTGCTTCTGTGTTCCGAGAATCTCTGTGCCGAGCTTTTCCAACTCTCCGCCCAGCTGTGCCACCTCACGGAACACTCTCGTGTTCTCCGTTCCGGCATGTGCGATGACCGCTCCGTGGAATTTCTCACAGCCGCCAACGCTCCTTCGCAGCTGAAAGAACTGGATGGTATCCGCGCCGTGCGCCACCGTCTGGTAGCTCTGTGCCCGCATTTGGCCCGGGCGCTTCAGTGAATTGTACGGCTGCCAGTTCTGCTGGCTGGGCGTCTGCTCCATCAGCATGAAGGGCGCGTCTTTGAGTCCGCGCATGAGATCGTGGGTCATCGCCGTCATGCTCCAGGGCGTGTTGTAGGACGGATAGTTGTCCCAGGAGACAATATCCATTTCCTTCGCCCACTTGAAATAATCCAGTCCCTTGAACGTCCCCATGAGATTGGTCGTGATCAATGCATCCGGGATGATCTCACGGATAATGTCGCGCTCCATTTTGTAGCATTCCAGAATGCTGTCAGACATGAACCGGCGGTAATCGATGGACATGCCGGCAAAGGCCGTCTTCTCCTCGCCGATGCCATCGCCCAACGCGCTCGGCAGCACGATCTCATCCCAGCTGTAGACAGAATGTCCCCAGAACTCCATGTTCCAGGCCTTGTTCAATGCCTCGATGGTCTTGTACCGATCCCGCAGCCAGACACGGAAGGCCTTCTGACAATTGTCGCAGTAGCAGGGTACACCGTATTCGTTGGCGATGTGCCAGCAGGTGATATTCTTGTTGTCTGCATAGCGGGTGGCGAGCTTTCGCGTCAGCCTTGCCGCGAATTTCCGATAAACAGAGGAATTCGGGCAGAAATTATGGCGTCCGCCGAATACATGATGCCGTCCCTCGTAGTCTGTGAACATGACCTCCGGATAATCCTTCACCATCCAGGCGGGCAGCGCTGCCGTGGAGGTTGCCATCACGATGTCGTAATTCTCCCGGGTCAGCATCTCTACCATCCGGTCGAGGCAGGAGAAATCATAGGTATTCTCCGCCGGCTGGATCTTCGCCCAAGAGAAGACATTGATGGTCGCACTGTTGATGTGCGCATCCCGAAACATCTGCATGTCCTCCTGCCAAACCTCCTCCGGCCACTGGTTCGGATTGTAATCGCCGCCGTACAACATTCTCTTAAACGCTGCCATGATTTCGTCCTTTCAATATTGCGGTGCCAGGGTTCAAAGCCTCTTTGTCCCTGTCACACAGATTATTGCACTTATTTTCCCCTGCACATCTGACTAATTCCGATTCGCATTCGGAATTAGTTGCAGTATAGCAGAATTCCTACGCAACAACTCATCGCTATCCGAATCGTACACATTTTTTCACGCAGTATCCGAACCGGACACCTTTTATTACGCCCTATCCGATTCGGATATATTTTAATAAAAAACACGACCGAGAAGCCAGTTTCGGCTTCGGCCGTGTTCATTCGTTATGCAGCGCAGCTACAAATTACCGCTCTCTACAGTCTCTGTCTCACCATTTACCTACTCTGTTGGAGGGGCATCCTGCTGTCCCTCCGGTTCCGTTGTCTGCGATTCGGTGCTGCCCGCTGCGGCTGATGATCCATTGGCAGCCGCCGATGATTCATCAGCTGTAGTTGACGTTATGTCATCATCTCCTTTACCGGGTTCCGTTTCGGAATCCGATGTTCCTGTTCCAGCCACATCCAGCTTCTCTGTCGTTGCAGTGCCGGATGCATTTGGCTTGGTATCGGTCAGGCCGTCCTTCGCTGTCGCTGCAATTCCCGAAGCATCTGATGCGCCGGCTTCATTTGCAGTGTCTGCACTGTCTGCCGTCGTGCTGCCGGCATTGGCTTCCTGCGCCTTCTGTACGGATTCATCGCTTGGTCTCCATACAGCGGCCAGCTTCATATCACCCGTGATCGTAATTACCTCATCCGGTCCATAGTGATAATTCTTGGTTCCCTCTGTCAGGATATAACGCTCTTTCTTCCCGTCAGTGCTCTTATCTGTCTGCTCGTTCCCGTCCTGTCCTTCC
>CAYLUU010000023.1:12575-27622 GCA_964386925.1 uncultured Sarcina sp.
CTCCATTCCGGATTCTCTTCGATGGTCACGACACCGGTCCAGGTCTTCTTCTCAGGAACCGTTTCCATCGTTCCCTGATCGGTGATGAGCCAGCCAACCAGCTCCCAGCCCTCGCGAACCGGCTTCAGCTGCGACAGATCGAGTTCGATGGTCTCCTCCTGCGTTTGTTCACTGTCTTCCGACACGGCATCTGTTCCATCTGCCGAATTTACTGCATTCGCCTCCAACTCCAACAGGAGCTGCAGGATGCTCGTACTGCTCACCGCCGTATCATTCGAACCATTTCCATTCACTGCCTGCTCTTCGCCGATCCGTTCAGCATCTTCCAGCGAAGCAGTGCTGATCGCACTCTCCGTATCTGCTGCCTCAGAACCTGCTGACAGAGCGTTGCTCATCGCAACTGCCGCCTCTGTGAAAACACCTTCCCCGGCATCCAATGTCAACGAGGCAGATCGTCCGCTTCCGCTTGACGAAGGTGTGTGGCTGCTGTCCCACTCGTCATACCAGTCGCCGTAATTAGTAATCTGCGTATGTACCGGGAAGCCATAACTGCTGCCATGGCTGTACACAACCGTCTGTGCTCCCGTAACATTCCCAAGATCATTCGTCTTATTTTTCAGATCGCTTCCGCTGACATACTGAACTCCGCTGATGCTGCTCGTCCAGCTGCCGCTGCCAGGCTTCATGGCATAACACGATTCAAAGGTGCCGTTCGTACTGCCTGCGAACAATCCATAGGACGAAGCCTGTGTAACGTACCAGACTGCAGTGTAGGAGTTTCGAATGGTTCCATTTTCATTCGTCCAGACAAACCCCGCCATTTTTCCGGTGCTGCTCTGAGAGTTTTCCGTTTTGCTGCCCTCCAGCATTCCCAGTGAATGACAATACAGAATTGTTCCTGAATTGGAATAGACAAAGCCGCCGATCGTCACAGCATTGCTATTCCATATCTGATCCAGGTTTGCATAGCTGTTTTCAATTGTCCCGTTATTAATATAGGCAAAGCCACCGACCTGCTTGCCCTGCACCTGTCCGGTGAAGCTGCAGTCATTAATGATCGAATTTTCTCCGTTTACTCCTACAAAGCCGCCCGTCTGCATATTTGCTGCAGTTCCCATACTGGACATGTCGTAACTACTCTCTCCATATACCTGACTGTATGAAATTACTGCTCCGGATCCTCCGCTATTCTCACCGGCGAAACCATTCTCTGCAGCTGTCACATTAATGACCTTGCAGTTATTAATTTCCGCCTTGATAGAATTCTCTGTTTCTGTGGATACAACGGAATTCTTTGTTACAAATCCGTTTTCTCTAATGCCATTTTCAGTATTCCCGTACAAAGCAATGTTCTTCACTGCACAGTTATTGATCAATGCTGCCGCACCGGCTTTGATTGTTCCCTCGCTTCCTTCTAAGTCTAAGCCAATCTCTTTAGCCTCCTCGTCGGAAATGTCTACTGTCCAACTAAACCACAGAAATTTCACCTCAAAATAATATTTGTATTCATAAATATATTGCGCTCCTGTCAGTTCTTCTGCTGTGTTGTACTCCACCAGACCTGATCCGCCAATTCTTTTACAATTTTCTACTGTTGAGTCAGTAATTATTCCGGCATTGTTTCTCCATACCAAACCAGCCCCATTGATTGTTGTGACCGCATTTCCATTCGTGTCATTCCCATCTACATGGCAATTCTGAATAACTCCTGTCTTTTTCTCACTGCTGAACGTTCTTTCCTTCGTTGTCTTATATCTGTGTATTGTCCTTGTCCCTGTCCATGAATAGGATTTGCTCCACTTCTTATCGATTTCAGTTGTTACAGATTTATCCATCTGTGCATTGTCCTGGAAATCACCATTCTGATATACCAATCCAGCACTTCCAAGCCGTGAATTCTGTACTGTAATCCCTGAAAGCGTACCGTAATTGTATTCAACGAATTCCTGTCGCTTCCCATGCACTCTTCCGGTATCTGGCTCTTGCTCCCGATAATAGCCTGATGATTCATTGGAATAGTCCGCCTGATCAATCAGCAAACTACTGATTATTCCTGTTGCGCCGACTGTATCCGCAAAATCATAAGTAAGCTTTGAAAGCTTCACTGCATTCTTAGATGATTCATTTGAATACTGCGTGCCGACATAGGATCCATCAATATTGACAAAATTAATGTAACTTCCATCTGCTGATACATCCATTTCCTGCAAAATACTGCTATGCTCTGTGTAGGTTTTGGATGAGCTCAGATAACTGTACCTAGTGTTTGGGGAATCAAATACACTCTGCAGATTCCAGTTTCTATTTTCTCCTCTTTTCGTATAACTCAAATCTGCAATTGAAATGCTGTTTTTTTCCTCCTTATTTCTCTTTTCATTCCACATACCGCCATCCCAGTCAGACAGGAGCTTCAGCTGCCGTTTGCTGCGGATGCGATAGTTATAATCTCCTTCATCACGCACAGAAGCATAGCTACTGCCATCGGGTTTACTTACCGTATCTGCAAAAATCGGCAGGAAAGAGAATTTGGTCTCCACCGATTTGTTATCTTTATTCTTATACGTAAGTTTTGTTCCAACTCCTCCTGCAGACTCAGCATAAGTCATCCAGCCAGCAAACTGGTTCTCCTCACTGCCAGTTTTGAAATTCAAATATGCTTCTTCGTCAAATCGGTACAGCGTACTGGACGTCGATACCCCTGCTGCCTTCTCCAATGCCTTCGTTACGTCTGTGGACAATGCACTTGTCTTCAGGAAGCCGGATAGGCTGTCAACCGACTTGCTCTCCGAGCTCGTTCCTCCGTTCACGCCCTGGAATACAGCATTTACATTAGAACTCTTCCTCAGGATCAGAACATAGCCATCGTCCTCGACGGTCTTACCTGCAGCATGCATCAGGCCGTCATCCTCGCTGACGCCTTCTTTCTTCATGGAATCGGTCACCTCAGTCTTCACCTCGGTGTAGCTGCCGTTTCCATCCGTTGTGTATCCATGAATATAGTAGGTATCATCTCCCGTCAGTTTCTCGTAGTACAGGAGCGTAAACTGATTCAGATCCTCGTAATTCCAGTCACCATAGGCAATCATGTCGGACGACGGCATCGGGAATGGATAGCTCTCCCCTCCGCTGATCAGATACCGGTCGTAGGTCGATGTTTTCCCTTTGGCTGCGGCGGTCTGTCCTCCCAGATCGGACGGCTTCAGCGCCTTCATCTCGTCATAAGTGCGATCCTTCACCTTCTCATCGTCATATTTCACGCTGCCGCGGGTTCCGTTCAGCTTGCAGTCAGAGAGGTAATAGCAGTTCTCCGCATTCCCGGCGCTTCCGGATGTGGTCGAAATGCTCTGATAGAACGGATACCACTTGGAAGCCTTTACATTCCAGAAGGCTTCATAACTGCTCGTCACCTTTCCATTATTGAGGCTTCGCACAAAGCCTGCCGCATCCTGTGCTTTGTCAATCACGCCCAGTGCATGGCACTTGGTGATCGTGCTGCCATCCTTCACCTCACCGGCGAAACCGCTCGCGTTCCCATCTGCCGCAATGACAACATTTGCATAGCTGTTCTCTACCGTCACGTTACAGCCCGCCGTACCAATGAAGCCGGAAGCAGTTTTGCCGCTTGCTCCATATACAACACCGGCCACATAGCATCCGGCAATCCTGCAGTTATAAGCTGTGTTCTCCTGCACAAAGCCTGCCGTGTTATCACTATTCAGCGTTCCGCCCGGCGCAATGCCGATGGACACCAGATCGTAATTGCCGTGACCCTCGTCCATTTTCCTGTAATTGCTGCCTGTGTACGCCTCATACAGACTCGAATCGGCATAGATGCCGCAGTTCTCGATGGTCCCTGTGTTATTTTCCACAAAGCCATTTTTCCAGATGGTTGCGTTTACAATGGCACAGTTTTTGATGGTCCCTCCGCTGTTGTTCCCATTGTCTTTTACAAAGCCGTTTCCATAGATGGAAGCATTGATGATATAACAGTCCTCTACCTGCGCCCCCTCTTTCACGGTGCCGGTAAAGCCGCCATCGGTAGCTCCGGTATAATCCGTACCTTCACCGAACTGCGCACCATTGATGGTAATCTTCTCCACCACCGCAGAGCTTCCGACAACGCTTCCAATGAAATGCGGCGCCTTAATGTTCGTCACCTTCATCTGATCCAGCTTGCCGCTGACCTTCTCTGCCAGAGGAGCTCGCAGTCCATCGAGTACGTAGTAATTGTCGTTTACTCCTGCGCCGTTAATCTGTGTTCCGGAGCCAACAGCATCTGCTCTCGTCGCACTGCGCAGCTCCTCGCCTGCACTTATCATCTTGATTGCTGCAGGCGTTTGATAATTTCCGTTCGCATCCTTCTCTACATCCGTGAGCGTCACCTTGCTCTTATCGTAGGTGATATCCAGCTGCTGCTCGACCACGCATCCGGCGCTGCCGGACAGGAAACCATTATTAGACGTTGCTGAGTTCTCGAATTCTGCAAAATAATTCAGCTGCCCGGCACTGCGGATGACCGCCCCGGCCGGAGTCTGCCCCTGCTCAACGTTATTCTTGTTCAGCTCATATTTAGAGACCGACTTCACCTTCCCCTTGTCTGCTGACTGCAGGGCATCGGCGAAGAACGGAAGGTAGGTGAAGGCTGCCTTTGATGTTGATGCATCCCACTGACTCGTCCGCAGATTCAGCACAACTCCCATGGTCTGGTTATTCGTCGGCCAGAACAAATAACTGATATTGCTGATTTCAGAAACAGAAAGGGTCACATTGTAGGCTGTATAATCCTTCAGCCCTGATACACCGCTCAGGCTTCCGTTTCCATTGTATTGGGGCAGTTCGGTGACCTTTTTTCCATAAAATCCGGCGTTATCAATTCCCTGGTTCAGGTAGCCAAGGCAGACATACAGATTCTGCTCCATCCCCTCCTTGAAGAGCAGAAGGTATCCGGATTCTGTTACATACTGATTCGAACCTGTGACGAAATTGACACGATTTCCTTTACTATCCGTGCTGTAAATCTCCGTATAAGTGGCTTCCTTTGCACTCGCGCCCTCGTCAAAGAGATAGCCATGGTAATAGAAAGTCGTGTCTGCTGCATTCTTCGTGCCATTCCAGACCTTTTCATAGTAGATCAGTCCGTAGGCTCCCTTAACGCTTTCCTTTTTCGGAACTTCCCAGTCGCCGATCTCGGCATACTTGCTGTCATTCTGGGCGGCCGACTCAATTCGGGCTCCCGTATCGGGATCATAGAGGTTGCGCGCATAGGCAGTAGTTACTGTCTTGAAGGGATAGCACGTGCTGCCATTTGCATAATGTGCCCCTTCATTCACACAGGAGGCATCAAAGTAATAAATTTGCTGCGTGACAGTCCCCTGCTTTATCGGACAGTTCTCACTATAGTAGTCTGCTCCCGCAAGCGTGGTCTCTGCGATGGTGATGCCGGAAGAATTGCCGTCAAGCGTTCCAACCGCCCCCTTTGGAGCACCTTCCATTCCCTTGAGATAATAGTTCCTGCTGCCGCTGATGCTGCCAAGCTTCCCCGCATAATACCCATAATTTGGTGTTGTCTGGCTGCTCGTTCCATTGTTTCCGGATCCGTTGGTTCCCGAGCTGCTCGATGCGTTCGCAGCATTTGTGGGGCCTGCTGTATACACACGTCCCGTGCAGTAGGTATCATTCGCGGTCAGATTGGCTGCTTCGCCGACCAAGCCGCCCGCTGCTGCGTCGGAAGCTCCGCTTACCGCCACCGAGCTGGTGGAATAAGAGCTGCTGATAGTCAGGGTGCCATCTGTCTGTTGGCCCACAAGGCCGCCGGCTGCACCGCTGCCGGAGGCGAGATATACATTGTATCGTCCCTGTACATTCGGCTCTGCCGTGTCCTTGTAGGTCGGGGTTTCTGCTGCACCGCTTCCAGACGCATCGTTGCCGGATGTTTCATTTCCGTTTCCGCTCGTATTGCTCCCGGTGTTGCCGGATCCCGATGCAGAAGTCTCGTCCGCAGTTCCTGACGTACGTCCGCCGGAATAACTATTCTCGATCCGTACCGTTCCGGAGGCACTGCCGATGAGCCCCCCCGCGCCATCCGTGCTGCTGGTCCCGTTCACGTTGCCGCCGTTGCCCTCTGAGCGGACATAGAGTGAGGCCATACTGTTCGTAATGTTCGTGCCAGACCCCTTTGCCTCACCGATGAGGCCTCCCGCTGAGCTGCCGGCCTCGACCTGATCCTGCGTTCCGGAGCCGGATACTGCCGTGTCCTGAACCGTCAATGCTGCTGTATTCGAGGCAGCACCAATCAGTCCGCCCGCACAGCCCTTAGCCGCCGTGATGCGGATGCCATATGCCTTGTCTCCGGAAGCGGGGTTCTGCCCTGCCTCTCCGTAATTCAGCTCTGCGGCAGTTGTCCCCTGTGCTGCGGTGGCTTTATCCGTGACAATCGTCACCTGCTCCAATTGAATGGTTCCGCTGGTCGCAGATCCGATGGCTCCTCCGGCCGCCTTGCTGCCTGTCACCTCCAGAGTATGGGTGGACAGACTGATGTCCTTCAGGGTCACGCCATTACCGCCGGTAACTCTGCCAATAAGGCCGCCGGCTGCTCCCTGTCCATCTGTGCTCGTTTCAATATTGATCACAGCAGCGACTACAGGAACGGATTCCCAGTCTGACTCGCCACCCGTCTGTTCTCCGGTGAACACACCTGCTGCCTGATTGGTCCCGCTGCCTTTATCGGCTGTCAATGTCAGATCACCGTTCACCTTGATGCTGCATTTCTTTGCCTCATCGCTCTCGGCCGTATTATCTTCCTTGTGATTAACGGTCACTTTGCCGCTCTTTATTCTGCCGATGAAGGCTGCCGCTGTCTCGCCTTCTGCAGCCAGATCGACCTCCTGCCCTTCCTCATAATCGCCGCTTTCGATCTTCACATTGCGCAGCACCAGGCCATTTGCATTCACGCCGTTCGGCGAATCCTCCGGAGCAGCATCTGCATCCACAATGCCAATCAGGAGGGAAGCTGCGCCATTGGCAGCCAATACCTGACTGTCCGAATACCAGCAGACGGTCACATTCTCCAGCGTGCCGCTGTATATGTTGGCGATCAGAATGGCAGCTGCCTGGTCACTCTCCGACGTGCTCTGCGATGCCGTTCCCGTAGTTACTGCCGTACAGTCTGCCAGCGTCAGGTTCTGAATCGTCAGGTCCGCTGCCGCCGAATTGATGAGCGCTGCCTTTTGTTCTCCTGCAAACCGGAAAGATGCCAGTGTGTGATTGTTACCGTCGATGGCTGTAATGTTGACATTGTCAATTCCATAGCAGGCGCCGATCGGGATGGCTGCCGGCTCACTGCTCGCGTTTCCTGTGCCGGTTCCCGCTGCTCCTTTAGCGATTTTCTGATTTTCCAGGGCACTCTCGGTCCCGGAAGAAGTCCCTGCAGACAATGCGTAAATCTGCAGAGTATCCTCTGTAATAGCAGTTTTTCCCGATGCACCGGCTGCGTTGTAGCCATATTCACTCGTCATTCCGGTTGCAGACGTGATATCCGAGACAAAGGAGGTCACTTTCTCCGCGGCAGTTTCCTGTCTCTGCAGAGCCTCCTCGTCGTCATCCCAGTAGATATCCCGTACGATCTCCACGGTATTAACATCGACAGAATTTCCTTTTGTTCCATTGCTCTTTCTGATCTTCGTGAAATCTACGCCGGATACGATCGTAGACAGATTCTGCAGATGTCTTGCGTTGGACACAGTGACTGCATATTTACCACTGACACGCAGGCCCAGGATGGTCTTATCCGACTCTTTCCGCACGGAGTTGAACAGGCTGTTCACACGCACCGTCGAGGATACCGGTTCTCCACCGTTCTCGCTGGATAAGGTTGCTGTGATCTTGACGTCCTCACCGGCTGTCAGTTCCGGGAAGAGTTCTGCAAAATGTCCGTTCTCCCGGACAATACTGTCCAGAACGATAGCGTAGTATTTGGCCTTTACGGATGTCGTCTCTTCCCCATCCAACACATCCGGGACAACAACATCGAAACTCTTCTCACTATCTGACAGAAGAACCGCATCTGCAAATTCCGTATCCGCAGTCCACTCGCTCCACGTCTCCTTGCCGGAGTCTGCGCGTTCCCTCTTCCGCGTCTCAACCGACTTAATATCTCCAGTCGTCGGATCTACATTGATGCGTTTCTCCACCTTTTCTCCGCTGGTCTTACCTTCGAAGGCCAGTGTAAGAGTTGTCTGGAAGGTCTTTCCGCCTGTTTTGTCCTCTTCTTCAGAAATCGGACGATTATAGTTCTTGTCCACCACATACAGAACCAGAGACTCTGCGTTGCGCACAGCAACCGAAGGAGCATACAGATCTCCTGCATTCTCCAGTTCTCCCAGCGCACCGCCGTAGTAGCCGATGATGACACGTTTGCCGCTTGCATCTTTGTAATCCCGTCTGGCCTTTGCATCCGTACGGAGATTGTCGCTTTGCACATCCTCTGCCGTAATTTCATGATCGGCATCGGTATAAAATACGCCATAGACGGTGCCGTTGGCATCGTATTCGACATAGTAATGATTCCCGCGCAATGTCTCATCGATGGCACCTTCCGGCAGAAGGATCTCTTCGATCGTGCTTACTTTAGAGCTGATTTGGGTTTCTGACTGAGCATTCTCTTCTATGCTCTCCTGGGCAGAATTTGCCTGGCCTGCTGAGGATGTGCCATAGTTTTCGGTAAAGCAGTAGAAGGTGCCATCTGCTCCCGTGAAGTGACGCTCACCCTTATGAAGCTCCGTCTCCTGAACCTCATCGGCAGTATAATCTGACGGTATATAGCCAAGTTTTGTTCCCCTGTTGCCGGATGCGCTCTCCTTGGCAGTTGCTTTGAGGAACTGTTCCCACTGGCCGCTTGCCTGTGCGGCTGTCAGATGATTCTGCGCCGCAATGAAGATCTCCTGCGCCGTTTCATCCATCTCCATACGCTTGAGATTGCGCTGATGGATCAGGATCGCTACAAAGCCAAAGCCGCAGAGGATCAGCATGATCGCCACCGTGATCAGCATCTCCGCCAGTGTAAAGCCCTTGTTATATTTCTTCCGATATCGTTTCTTAAAGCCTTTTGAACCCAACATCATTTATTCTTCGCCTTCATTCCGGATCTGATTGCTCACGCAGAACGTCGCCTTCTCAATCACGATATCATTCCCGCCTGCGTCCTGCTCACCGGCATCCCGCACTTCAATCTCTAACGTAAAATAGCCGTGGTCCTCATTTGACCCCGGCTCGGCATTTTCGTCATCAAAATCCGTCAAATATACGTATAAATTATCCGTCTGCACCTTATCCGGCAGAAGCGGAACAGATCCTCCGCTGCTGCCTGACGGCACAACCTGAATTCCCTTTTTGCCGCTGTTCCTTGCCGTCCCGTTTGTGTAGTACAGCCTGTATCCACGGCTCTTACTGTAGAACGTCCCGGTCGCCGCAGCTGCCTGCCCGTTCTCTGGGTTTGTATCGTTTCCGCTGCTGCCGGTCCCGGTGCCCACTTCATAGGATGTCGCACTCGACAGATCCTCCGTAAGTGCGCTCACTGCTGTTCCGAGGAGAGTTTGTGCATCTGCCTTCCGACTGATCCTATGGTAGACATTCCGTGCGGTCACAATACCGCCAGCAATCGCAGCCGTGATCAGGCCGATCAGAACAACCGTCATCAGCATCTCCGACAGTGTAAAACCGTCTGTTTTATATAATTTCCTGCCCGTTTTGCTCCGCATATATCTTGCCATGCCCCACCAACTATGGACCAAAATAAATACACGTATCTATTTTGCCGTATAAGTAACCAGCTTTGTCTTACCCGACGAATCCTGCACACGTCGTATCGTCACATTCTCTTCCTTTGCCGCAGCCGTGAATCGTATCTTTCCGTCTTCTGAAGACAGTGTTACGTTTCCTTGTGCCGTTGTGACCGCATAGCTTTGGGACTCCGTGCTGTTCTTCACCGTCATGTTCCCCATAGACTCCACCGCATTACGTTCGTCCAGATATTCCGCATAAGCTTTTTCAGAGCGCTCCACCACGTGCGTTGCCGCAATGGTCATGCTCACCAGCATGATGGCTCCCATAGCAACAACAAGCATGGCCACCAGGGCCTCACTGATGGATTCCCCTCGTTCCGAACGGAGCCTGTGTATTTCCTTTTCCAGAATCTTCATCGTTTCTATATTCCTCTGCCGGATTATCTGCTGCGGACATTAATGCATTACTTTCATTGCCATTACGCGAATCGACTCAATCTGACACCGAATTCGTCGGATTATCTGATATGGAATCCCATCGCACCGTGAAGGTGATCTGTCTTCGATTCGACGCTGCACTGGCTGCTCCGCTTCCGGAATTCGCAGCCCCCGATCCAGAACCAGTTCCGCTTGCTTCATCCCCCGCAGAATTTCCATTACTGAACGCATTCGCGGCAACGGATTCATAACTCACCTGTATATCCGGGTGGATTATGAACTGATCCGTCAGCCCGTTCTCCTCTGTTAATGTTACATAAATAGAGAAATCCGGATGCATCACGAACTCTGCCGTCACCTCGGGGCACTCCTTTTCCCTGGCTCCCGCTGCATACTCCAGACTCATCACACTCTTGCAGGACGGCCAATTCGCCTCATCAATATCCTGGGACGGCACCCACGCTGATGTCATCTCGGTATCGGTTTCACCCACCCGCTGGCTAACAGCATCCCGGTCAGCTGTGGAGCTCTTGGTCCCCTTTCTATTCCCGTTTCCATTTAAACTTTCTGCAGTACCTGCACTCTGGCTGTCAGTCTGCGGCCAGGAGTTCTGTACCTCTTTTTCATCCCAATACAGCACATAGAGATGATTCGCCATGGTTGTTGCCATGACAGTCAGACTGCCTGCGTCCGTGTTAATGCTCTGGACCGTATCTTCGATCGCCGCGGTCACGGTATACTCTGCATGCTCCGTATTGGTATCATCCTCTGCGGTCACTATACGGGACTCAATCAGTTCCCTGGCTGCCGTCAGCGCATACCGCTGATTGTCTGCCGAGGTTATCCCCTTCATCCGACCTGCCGAGCTCAGTGCTGCAGCCAGAATAATCGATCCGACCACTGCGCACACAATGAAGAAGAGCAGAGCCGCCGCAAGGGATGCTCCGCTTTCTGATTTGATCTTCTGTTTGCTGATATCTTTTAGCTGCATGCTGTGTATCCGCTCATCTTATTTACAGCGATTCAGCGCCCTGTCCGATGTTCCTTCTGACCCGCTCGATGGCTGAACCGGTATCAAGTCCAATCTTACTCCTCTTCTTGTGCAGACTCGTTCTCAATGAAATCAATGCCGTCCGTAGACGGTGCATTGTACAGCGTCTCGTAGAAGGTCACTGTCAGGCTGACCTGCACCGGTCCGCTTGCCAGATTCTCTTCCGAGCTCGAGCTGCCGGAGGATGAGATGCTGATATCCTGAATCAGACAGCGATATTTGCAGTGGTAGAGGCTCGTGATCATCTCCTTCGCCTCCGCGTAGCTGCTCGCAGAAAAGTTTGCTGTGATGCTGCGCCGCACTGTGTTGTCACCGGACGTTGCCGTCGGGTTAGCAAAGCTCAGATCAAAGGTATCTGCATCTGCGAAAATATTGTTCAGCTCCACGATTTCCTGTTTCTGGTTATTGTAGGTTGCCACTACACCATCCGATGCTTCCTTTTCGGATGCGATCTCTTCCTCCATCTGCTTCATCGTAGCCGCCTTGGTCTCATAAGACTGCAGCTCCATCTCGAGGATACTGGTGTCATACTGCGTTCTCGCATTCACAACACCCTTATAAACGAACTGATAGTAAAACAGGCCGATCAGGATCGCTGTCAGGATCAGCAGAACAATCTCTTCCGACTTCTTCAGGTTTCTCACTGTTCACCTCCTGTCACATCGGTCTGTGCCAGGTCCGATGCCGTCCCTTCCGCCACGTTTTCCATTGCCTCCGTCAGAAAGTTCGAGCCGCCGTCCTCTTCTTCGGTCTCATCAGACTGCTCACCGGACGGAGAGATAAAATAAATCGTCATCGAAGTCACTACGTTTTCGCTGGTGCCGTCCTCTGCCGCCTGACTCTGGGACTGTTCCTTTGTTGCTGCGTTGGAAACGGTCACATAGGTTACGATATCGCTTTCCTCCAGCTCCTCTGCCACATCAGATACGCTGGCAAGCTTTGCTGAATTGATCGTAAGTGTTGCCACATTGCCGGATATACTGATCTCAACCAGTGCCCCCTGATTCAAGAGCTTTTCTTCCACGAGGGCCAGCATATCCAGGCGATCCTGCAGTGCCAGTTCATCCGAATTAAGATACCCGTTGCCGTAATGAGAATATTCCGACCGAATGTCCTCGTAATCTGCAAGAGATGCCTTCGCCTCTTCCACCTCGTTCTCCAGCTGATGGTAATTGCTCTCCAGCCGGTTCATCTCATCCAGCTTGCCCTGCACGCAGACCTTGCTGAACACCGCAACGCCGCACATGAACACAAGGAAAATCAGAATTTCCACCACATACTTGCCGGTATGCTTTTCTTCAATGAACAGATTGATGGACGTCTTGGAAGGAATCCGCGCATTCTGGACGGCTTTCCGTTCTTTTGTTTTGACAGACTTTTTATCAGCCATAGCAAACCTCGATGCTCCCGCTCTACTCCATTACTGCACCGTATCCCTGCAGCATCATGATCAGTTGATCGTCATCTTCTGCTGCACTCACTCCTTCCGGCAAGAGCTCTGTCAGAGGATGCAAGGTCAGCTCCACTGCAGACTCAATGTGCTCTGCCAGCTGTGGATGTGCTGCTCTGCCGTAATAGTACAGGCTATCGATGTTGTTCTTGGGATTGTTATAGTTATAGAAGTTCATGACACGCATGATCTCGGTCGCCAATGTCTGCAGCTGATCCGAAACATACTCTTCCCCCATGATGTTGCTCTGGTTGCCGTCGAGCATCAGCTGTGCAATGTGAACATCAACGCCCTTTTCCTGCGCGATGATCTCGCAAATGTGCTTCTCACTGGATGTCAGGTTTCTCGTAATCTCATAGGCTCCGTTCGAGAAGAAATGCAGGCGGATTTTCCCGTACTCGATATCCAGTATCGCGTAGTCACGGCTGCGAGGAGAATCTCCCGCAATCTGTGCTGTATTCTCTTTCCTATCGTTTCCTGCTACGGAACCTCCAACGCCGTCCGCTCCGGCTGCGGTGTCACTTCCCGAATTCTGCGCAGGGGCTGTCAGTTCAACGCCTCTTGACCTCGCCTCCTCGGCGGCACGCTCAGACAGTTCCTCAACGGACATTCTGCCGGAACGTTTGTCCTTCTCATGCTCACGACGTTCCTTCGCAGCAGCCTTTTCACCCTGACGCTGCGTTCTTGCCTTCTCCTTCTCCTCTGCCGCCATGCGCTTTCTGCGCTCTGATGAGTCCTCCGGAGGCAGCACAATCTGCTGAATGGCCAGAACGTCCGGAACCAGCTTTGCTAACGTGAGGCCGGCACGCTTGCACAGCATCTTATAATCTGCTACCTGCTCCTTAGATAACGCAGCGACCAGCAATTCCATCTCCTGCTCATCCACTGAGAGAACAGAATAGTCATACACATATTGGTCCGGTTCATTGGGAAGATAGTCACGAAACTCATAGGGAATATTGATCAGGAGCTGCTGCGACGTCATCCGGGGCAAACGAATCCTGCGAATATAATAGGATTCTGACGGCAGGGCTATCGCCGTCCTCTTCACACGGATTCGATTTTTCTTCACTACTTCGTGCAGATAGTCGCCGAGTGCATGGAAGGCCACCAGACGTCCTCCGATAACAATGTTGTCCGGCATGACCTCCACAATCGTGCGTGTCACCTTGCTCCCATTCATGACGACGAGTTTGAGGAACCGATCTTCAATATCGATTCCGAGATATTTTCCACCCATAATTTATGATCCTAATCTATCCAGAAATTCATAAAAATATATGTACTTTTGATTATAGTACAAGATATAGTGGCTCACAATTGAATTCCTGTCACTCTATCCGCAGCACATCCCGCTTCATCACGCTGTTGCGTGGCACAAGAGCAAAGCCCATTCCGATCACAGCAAACCAATGTACCAGTCCACCAGCGGCTGTCCCCAGAACAACGTCAGAATGATTCCGATGGAGATGGCTGGACCGAAGGGTATTTTCTGATTCCGGCGCGCGAGCACGAAGAGAAGGCCGATCAGACAGGAGACGATGACACACAGAAGGCCGCGGAGTGCCCCGAGGTACAGGCCGGCTGCAAAGAACAGTTTAATGTCACCGCCGCCAAGGCCTTCTTTCCCCGTCACGCGGTCGAATACCAGTGAAATGATGAACAAGCCGCCGCCAAGGAGCAGTGCACCGCCAAGGCTTTTCGCCAACGCAGGAAGGGCAAGCGTTCGAAGAACAGCCGCCGCCTCCGTCTGACCGACGGACAGGCTTCCTGGCAGCCCCAGTTCGATAAATGGAAAGGTCACCGCATAGACCAGAATCAGGGACAGGATCATAGAATTGGGAATGCGGTAGGATTCCAGATCCACTAAGGACAGAGTGAACAGAATGCATACCAGCAGCACCGCCCGCACCAGCTCGGGTGTCAGGCCGTACCGCACAAGGCACAGAAGCCACAGCCCTGCACTGATCAGTTCGGCGAACATGTAGCGAGGCGAAATCTTCTCTCCGCAGTAGCGGCATTTGCCGTGCAGGAAGAGATAGCTGAATACCGGCACCAAATCTGCCGCATGAAGCGAGTGGCCACAGGTTGCGCAGTGACTTCGCCCCTTCAGCACGCTCTCATGATGCACAATTCGCCAGGCCGCGCAGTTCAGAAAGCTCCCGAACACGGCACCCAGAACCAATGCCAGTACAATTGTATATCCCGCCAGGAGCGGCACCTCACACAACTCTTGAAATCCCATGGACAACCATCTCTCCTATTTCTTTTATGGTAACTATTCAGAGCCCATTCGCAAAACGATACTCGAAGATGCCCGATGGCATCT
>CAYLUU010000024.1:0-7320 GCA_964386925.1 uncultured Sarcina sp.
GGAGCCGCCGCTTTTGGAGTGGCCGAAGGCCATCTCGGTGCTGACGAAGTCAGCAAAGCGTCCCTGACCCGGACACCTCCGACAGGACCCGTCGCCAGGCTGGCATCTATCCATATTACTTGGTGAACAGGTCCCAGTTCACCTTCTTGTGATCGAACAGGTTGTAGTATCCTGCCTTGCGGTATTCCGCAAGGAGTTCCTCGTCCCAGGCTTCGGACAGCTCGTGGGCATTCCCTTCCGCATCATAGTACCCCAGAACGTTGATGGCCGGGTAGCTCTTTCTTACCTCCGACACAAAGCGATCATAGGCGCTTCCCTCTATCCCGGCGTTCTCCAGGAGGAAGCTGCGCAGATAACAAGGGGACGTAGTCTCCAGCGCTTCCGGTTCCTCCGGCAGGTCAAAATTAGCCCACATGATATACGGCACTGTGTATTTTTTCTCCCGTTCCTCGACGGAGGCGTCCTCTTCATACATTTCCGGCTCCAGTGCCTTCAGAACGCTCTCACTAAGGCTCGGCTGGTGATCGCCGAACATCAGAAGGATCACCTTGTGATCTACCTTCGAGAAATACTCCGTCAGTTCTTCGAAGGCTTTGTCACTCTCATAGGCCAGTGACAGGTATTCCTCGAGCTGTGAGTACTGAAGGCTCTCATCAGTCGGCTTCACGGTCACCTTCACGGCCGGCATGTCCGTGCTGTAGCTGCCGTGATTCTGCATTGTCACATTGAACAGGAATACCGGGCCGTTCTCACTCTGTTCCTCATAGATCTCTTCCAGATCCTTGTAGTCTGATGCGTCACTAACGTAGGAGCGAATCTTGTCCCGGTAGGTCAGCCCATCTTCAGAAGAAATAAAATCATCAAACCCCAGATACGGATACACCTTATATCGCTTGTAGCCGGATTCCAGATACGGGTGGAAGGCGATGGCAGAGTAGCCCCTGTTTTTCAAAAGCCAGGCCAGAGATTCCTGCTGGCTGTTGATGTACTGCGTGTAAGGAACCGCCTCCGCATTCAGGAAGGCAATGGCATTTCCCGTGAGGAATTCATATTCTGTGTCTGCGGTGGTTCCGCCGAATACGGAGGACAGGAGCCAGCCCTTCTTCACGTTGCTGCCCTCCAGCGAATGGATGTAAGGCAGGCCGTCCTGGTTCGTCTCAAATCCGTAGGTCGTCGGCAGGTCCGAGAAGGCCTCGTTCATGATCACAATCACGTCAACCCGCTCCTCGGCATCCGTTGTATCCCCCGCTGATTCCGAAGCCTTTGCGTTCCCATCTTCTGATTCCAGAGCAGCGTTTTCTGAAGCTGCAGCGCCTGCCGCCGTTTCTGAATCGTTTTCATTCTCGTCGGAAGAAGCTTCCTCACTCCCCGTCTCTGCGTAGGTTTCCAACAGTTCTTCCGTCTCTTCCGCCGAGTATCCATCCGGAACCGGATTCTCCAGATGACGTTTCGCAAAAGAAAGATAACTCAGGGCATAGCCGCGGTGTCTGGTTCCAATATTCGTGTTCCACAGATTGACCTTCGGCAGATTGCAGCCAACCAGAATCACCATCGCCGCGCACACTGCCAGCGAGGCCAGAATCTTTCCCTTCGTCTTCGGCGGCAACAGCTCCTTCCGTTCGGTCAGAAGAGCAATCACAATCGCCGCAAATCCGACATAGACGAATAACACATCCGGCGTGATATCCAGCCGGTACTGGGCGATTACATTCTTTGCCGTTCCTGCCATGGACAGATCCGCCAGCTCAAAGGCCTGCGCACGGAATTCAAAATAATAATGGTTGATCATGGCGAATATGAGCCACCAGATCGTCCCCAGAAGGTACCCGTAATGCCGTTTCCGCTTTCGGAATACCGGATACAGCGCCAGATATGGAATCGCATAGATCAGAAGATTCCACACAATGGACCACGGATGATCCAACAGGAACATATCGCTGTACAACAGCTCTGTAATGGAGAAGCTGTAGACTGCCAGCAACGCCGCACGCAGCAAAGGCAGTTCCTTTTTGTTCTTCCACGGCATCCGCAGCAGCCAAACAAAAATACCCGCAGCCAGAAACGCCGCCACGTGATACACCGCCTGCTGCCATTTCCATTCTGCCGTCATCCATTGCTGCAGCAGGAGTCCGCACATCAGAATCAGCAGGGCACACAACAATCCTTTGGATTTCTCGCAATTCTGGTCGTCACTGAATTCATTATTTTGCATAGGTCTTGTACAACGCTACGTGATCGTAGATGCAGCGCCACAGATTGTAGGTCAGTGCTGTGCAGGCGATGTAGCCGGTTCCGTCCGCTCCTTCCTCATAGCTTACTGCGCAGTTTCCGGACTCATTAACAAAGCCCGTCTTACCGCATACCACCGTGCCGCCCGAATCGTGATCCTCTATGCGGCGCAGGAACCAGTTCGAGATCTCAACGCCGTTCGGATTGTCCTTCAGCGCGCCGGTGGTCCAGGTATGGGTGGAGAGGACTTTTTTGCACAGCTCATTATCGATGGCGGCGCGCATGATGACGCACATGTCATAAGCCGTGCTGTAATGATCCTCATTGTAGAGTCCCACGCAGTTGGTAAAATGTGTTGTTTCTGAAATTCCGAGCTCCTGTGCCTTCTCATTCATCTTCTCTACGAAGGCATCCTGAGAGCCGGAGGTATATTCCGCCAGCGCCATGGCAGCATCTGCACCGGATGGAAGAATGGCGCCATATAACAGATCCTCCACCGTTGCCTCATCGCCGACACCATATCCAACAAAGCTCGATCCAGAGCTGTAGGACTCATCACAGATTTCCTGTGTGATCGTCACCTTGTCCTGCAGCTGCTGCTCCTGATCCTCCATTGCCTCGACTGCAACCAGCAGCGTCATAACCTTGGTCATGGAAGCCGGCACCATCTGTTCAAATCCGCGGCGCTCCGCCAGAATTTCTCCGGTATCTATATTCACCAGCATGGCATACTGGCTGTCCACATAATCCGAAGCCTTGGCCGCCTCCTCCGCACTAAGGGAAGCTGCGGAGCTGCTGTCCTCCCCAGCATCCTCGCCGGTGGAATCTTCGTCCTCTGTCTCTTCACTCGATGCCGTATCCGATGCAGACGTGCTGCTCGTAATGTGCCGCTGTGCATCATAGATGGAAATATCTGTCAGGCTCTCTCCCAACTGCACCGTATTCGAAGTCTCCGTGAACACATAAGGTGCGTTCTGCGCAGTGCTGGCGTCCGCTGTCTCGCTTTCCCCGGATGCCGTTCCTTCCGTTGATGCAGCCTGTCCATTCTCTTCTGATGTGGATAACGTGCTCTCTTCCGCCAGACTGCTCTCAGCAGTTTTATGCGATCCCAGCACATTTCGAACCACCAGGAACAGGACAGCCGCCAGCGCGACACCTGCAGCGCCGATCACAATCCCCAGAATCCTTTTCTGCCGCCGCAGCTCCCGCTCCCTTTTCGCACGCCGGGCTGCGCGCTGCCTTCTGCGCCTCTCGGTTTCATCCACCGGTTCCCGCTCACTTCTCGCCGTTCGCCGGCTGGCAGGCGAGCCGGAACCGGTTCGATCCCCGGCAGAATATCGATCTGAATTTCTGCCATATTCTCTATCTGATTTTCTATCTAACTTCCTGTCTTTCGTACGCTTCCTGTTCCGATTATTCTCGTTCATATCCCCACAACGCAGCTGTGCGCTCGCCGCGCCAGCCCCTTCTCATAACCCCAGATTAAATCTTATTATCAGCTGATCCAGCACCATTCTCATTTACCTGTGAAGCGACTCCACGTAACTGATTCATGTCGAAATCGGCAGGTGCCGAACAGACATCCATTGTATCACGCTGTACATAGAGTTTTGTGAATCCCATGTGAACGATCCCACGAGATGTCATAATCCACTGCGAATTGATGACTGGCGGCATGGGATGCGCGTCGTTGGGCCCTGCGGCTTTCCGTGCACAGACTTCTCACCTCCACAGAGCTTGAGACAGCGCCGGGGCTGGCTCACCCAGGCTCATCGCTCCCCTTGACCTTGGATTCGTCCCTATACCCTGTCGCTTCAGCCGGCCGGGATTTCGTCCCTATACGTGTTCCGCAGGGTCACGCCTGCGCACACCCTGCCCCCAGTCGCCACCTCCGCATCAAGCACAGCCAGGATGTATCCCATCACGTTCCTATGGTATAATGTTCTGATCTATGCATGAACACCGGCGCGCATCCGCGCTGCACCCTTTAGGAGATGGATCTTCCATGAGTTCTTTTAATCAGCAGACCGCCAACAAAGAAACCGAACAGCTCTCCACACTGCGTAAGCTGTCCTATATTCTCGATCATAAGCAGAAGAAACAGTGTCTCCTCATCGGCATCGGCATACTGATCAGCGGTATTCTGGAGACCATGGGCGTTTCCATGATCCTGCCCATCGTAACCGCAATTACCTCTCCGTCTACCATCACGGAATATCTGGATAAATACGCTCCGCTTCGGCAGCTTGCCAATTTTCTCGGTCTGACCACAACTTTCAAGGTCACCATTGCTCTGTTGGTGTCCTTGATGATCATTTATATTGTGAAGAACTCCTTTCTGCTCTTCGTAACAAGAGAGCAGAACCGCTTCATCACCAACGCTCGCAACGACATGATCAGCCGCGTCATGCGCGACTTCCTGAACCGTCCCTATGAGGACTATCTGGGTGCGGACATTCCTACAGTCTTCCGCATCACAGACAGCGATATTCCGCAGACCTTTTCCCTCATCCTGTGCCTTTTGCAGATGGCAACCGAGATTGTGGTTTCCTTTTTCCTCGGTGTACTGCTCCTCCTCGTGAACTGGCAGATGACCCTCTTCATCATCGTGATCTTGCTGGGTCTGACACTGTTCAGCTCCAAATGCATCAAGCCCAGGCTCAGCTCAATCGGCGCCCGCAACCAGCGCATTCAATCCCGCATCGCCAAGTGGCGTCTTCAGGCCATCTATGGCCTGAAGGACGTAAAGGTCCTGAACCGTCAGGATTTCTTCATCCGCAATTATTATGAAAGCGGCAAAATCGGGGCTGACGTTGCCACCGACTACGCCGTCTTCAACAACCTGCCCCGCCTCATGATCGAGACCGTCTTCATGGTCAGCGTTATGGCCTTCATTGCCATTTATATGCTGCTCGGCGGCGATGTAACCAAGCTCCTCACGCAGCTGACGGCCTTTGCCATTGCCGCCATCCGCATTCTGCCCAGTGCCAACCGGATCAACACCTACATGACGCAGATTGCCTATGAAGAGCCCAGCCTGAACTACCTCTACGACAACCTGACAGAGTCCAACAAGACCGAAGGCGAGATGCACGCTCTCCGTTCTCAGATTGCCGGTCCTGCTCTTCATCTGGAAGATCGTATTGAATTGAAAAATATCTCCTTCCACTACCCGGACAGCGATACCTATATCTTCCGGCACGCCAATATGGAGATCCTCCGCGGACAGTCTGTCGGCATCATGGGTCCCTCCGGCGCAGGCAAATCCACCATTGTAGACATCCTGCTCGGGCTGCTGCATGCGGAAGAAGGCTCCATCCTCTGTGACGGTGCCGATATTTTCTCCAACTACGATTCCTGGCTGGCCCAGATCGGCTACATTCCGCAGAGCATCTATCTCATCGACGAATCCATCCGTGAGAACATCGCCTTCGGCATCGATGCAGATAAGGTCAGTGAGGAACGCCTCTGGCAGGTGCTGAAGGAAGCGCAGCTGGATGAATTCATCCGCACTCTTCCGGAGGGCCTTGATACTAAGATCGGCGACCGCGGTGTCCGCCTCTCCGGCGGCCAGCGCCAACGTATCGGCATTGCCCGGGCGCTCTACCACAACCCGGAAATTCTGGTCTTCGATGAGGCCACTTCCGCACTGGACAACGACACAGAAGCTGCATTGATGGAGGCCATCAACTCCTTCCACGGCAAGAAGACGATGATCATCATTGCACACCGCCTGAACACCATTGAGAAATGCGACCGGATTTACCGGGTGGCTGACGGCAGCATCACGCCGACTACGCTGGAGGGTGAACGCATCCTGCACGAAGGGGAGTAGACACTCCAAACAGGAGAAGATGATATCAGGCATCTTCGAGTATCCTTTTGCGAATGGACTCTGAATAGGTACACGACTTACTGCATTACTGAAGGATATGGCTGCACAGACTTCGGAAGGTTATCGGCAGATTCATCAGAAAGGGCTTTGACATCCCACATTATGATCGGTGTAGAATTCATTCCCGGCTTCGGGCTGGGCAATCAACTGTTCTTCTTCATTTCCGGGCGCTGCATCGCAGAGGACCTCGGCTATGACTTTGGCTGCGTCAATCCGCAGCAGGTCGGCCATGTAGCGCAGTCCAATAAGGGAATGTACTTTATGGATCTCGACCTCGGCGAGGAGATCTCCCGCAGCGAAATGGAGCAATATACTCGTTTCGATGAGCAGGACGATCGCCTCTATATGGGCAATTCCCGACATGACATGGCCAACGGCTGCTACATCAGCGGAGCAGATGAGCGCATCTACGGGATTCAGGATCAGACGCTTCTCTACGGCAACCTGCAGGACGAGCGTTATTTTGGCCATCATATTCCCGAAATCCGTGAGTGGCTGAAGGTGAAGCCGGAATACGAATCCGATGAATACACTGCCGATGATCTGTGCATCATCAACATGCGCGGCGGCGAATACACCGGGCACCCGGAGCTGTATCTGGACCGCCGGTACTGGCTGAATGCCATCGCCAACATGAAGAAAATCAACCCGGACATGCGCTTTATGATCGTCACCGAGGACGAAGAGGCCGCACGAAAGGTACTGCCGGAATATGAATGTCACCATTTCGACGTCGGCAAGGATTACGTTACCGTTAAGAACGCACGGTACCTCATTCTCTCCAACTCGTCCTTCTCTCTGATGCCGGTCATCACCAGCACGGAGCTGCGCTATGCCATTGCTCCTAAATACTGGGCCCGTCACAACATCAGCGATGGGTTCTGGTCCTCCGAGCAGAACATCTACAGCTTCCTGCATTATCAGGATCGCAGCGGCAGAATCTGGGAGCCGGACGAATGCCGAAAAGAACTGGAGGCATACAAGAAAACCTCCCGCCTCTATGCACGCCGCAATGTACGTCCCGGCCGCATTCATTATTGTGGACAGATTCTTCGCAGGAAGGCTCTGTACGGCCGGTTCTACTGGCTCAAGATCTGGCGCTCGCTCCAGCGAAGACTGGGGATTATTAAGACCTGGAGTCCCAGTTGATTATGAGCTCTGAATAGATATCGATTTTGGAGTCACGAACCGGATGT
>CAYLUU010000024.1:7420-11669 GCA_964386925.1 uncultured Sarcina sp.
CCAGTTGATTATGAGCTCTGAATAGATATCGATTTTGGAGTCACGAACCGGATGTGACAGATACGATCGTCAGATACTTAACAGGCAGCACAGATAAGACAGGATCAAGCTTTCATGGAATATCGCAACGGAAAACTGCAGCTCCCGAATGTCACCCTGACAGCGGTGACCAGCGTGAAGCTCTATGAAACTATAAAGGCCATGGAATATTCCATGCGCAGCATCGATTTCGGTGACGTGGTTCTCATCACGGACCACAAGCCCATTGGCCTCCCTTCCCGCATTCGCTACGAGCACTGCGAGAAAATCGACTGCATCGACAAGTTCAACCATTTCATGGTGTATGAACTGGCGCCCTACATCCGGACAGATTTCATTCTGCTGGTGCATGCGGACGGCTTCGTCATCCATCCGGAGAAGTGGCAGGATGAATTTCTAAATTACGACTACATCGGCTCACCCTGGCCCTTGCCGGAGAATGACTACGCCTACCGGGATTCGCAGGGCAACATCTGCCGTGTCGGCAACAGCGTTTCCATTCGTTCCAAGAGGCTCCTCGCCTACCCTTCCGAGCATCAGCTCCCCTGGGTTCCCGTAGATGATGGCTTCTACAACGAAGATATTTTCCTGTGCTGCCATTCAAAGAACCAAATGGAGGCCGACGGGCTCTCCTTCGCACCGCTCGAAGTCGCGATCCATTTCGGACGCGAACACGGTCTCCCGGAGAATCAGGGAATCGAGCCCTTCGCCTTCCACAAATGGAGAGGTGAGAACGCCGACTATCCCCGTTTTATCTCCCCGAAGGATCGGATTCGGAACGCACTGCGCCCGCTCCTCTTCTGGCGGAAGACAAAACGCTGGAGGCAGCGGCACGGGTGGGATTAATAAGCCAATATTGGATACCCTGTAACCCCTTATAGCAATGATTGGAGCTGTGCTCTATGGTTATCGACTGCATTCCCTTCTTCAATGAACTGGATATTCTGAACCTGCGCCTGCACGTTCTGGATCCTTACGTAGATCGTTTTGTGATCGAAGAGTCCACGCGGACCTTCTCCGGTGAGAAAAAGGAGCTCTGCTTTGAACAGAACAAGGCAATGTTCGCGCCCTTCCTGCATAAGATTGACTATGTGGTAGTAGATGATGATGTCCTGGCTGAGGACGGCGTTCATGTAAATCCTGCTGCCGAAAAATATGCCCCTGAAATCCCGGATCAGCCCCTTACGCATCGCCGTGATTATTTCCAGAAGAACCATCTCATGGATCACCTGCAGGACCTCTCGGATGATGACATCATCCTCTTCGGCGATCTGGACGAAATCCCCAATCCCGCTGCACTGCAGAAGGTCGTTGCCGAATATGATCCTACGAAGGTCTATCATCTTGCTCAGCGCAACTTCTACGTCTTCCTGAACATGGAGGAGCAGCCGGTGCGTCTCCACTCCATCACCGGTGAATTCCCGGATATCCCGGAGACTGAACGCAAGTGGCTCGGCACGAAGATCTGCAGTAAGCGCAATATCCCTGCAGAGGGCATCGTTCGTCTGCGCGACCTCGTCCCTGTCACAGATCCCCGCTCGGTTCGCGTTACCGACGGCGGCTGGCACTTCGGCTACATGGGCGGTCACCGCGAGACCAATGTATTGAACCGCATCGGAACGAAAATCCGTGCTGCCGCCCATCAGGAATACAATGACGCAGAAATCATCGCCGAAACCATGGACAAACTGGTGCTCGGCCAGGATATTTTCGGACGCAATGCCCACTTCGAAAGAGTGGAGCTGGATGCATCCTATCCTGCGTATCTCCTGGAGCACCGCGAGGAATATGCGTATCTCATCCTGCCGCCAATCACGGGCTGGACACGGTTCACGCACCGCTTTGATCTGACCGTCGGACGTTTCTGCCGCAAGGCTGTGCGAAAGTTGGGGAGAAAGCTGGGATTGAGAGGATAGCGGCAGTCTTGGGGCCGCTCTGTTTCCACCTTTTCGATGGAATGCCGATTTTAGGTGGTCGTCTTTTTCGAATTATGCCGATTTTAGGTGGTTGTATTTTCTGTATTATGTCGATTTTAGATGGTTACTTTCTTTCGATTGTGGCGATTTATGGGATATGCAGATTGCGATATGCTTTCGATCATTATCGCTGACTTTTCAGGAACTCCTGCTCCAACTCCAGCAGCTTTTTGCTGCGTTCCTTGATACGCCTGCAGGGAATTCCAACATAAATTCCCCACGGGTCGAGAGATTTGGTTACGAGGGACATGCTCCCCACGGAGGTGCCCTCGCCAATCTCCACGCCCGGTAAAATCGTCACGCCTGTCCCGCACAGGGCATGACGATGCAGGATTACCTGCCCTTTCAAGATTCCCAAATATTCCTCCGGAACTGTCGGATTCGTTAGGTGGTTTCCGGAATAATCATCACTTTCTGCATAGATAACCGATCGGGAGGAAAGGCCAGTGAAATCTTCCATCACGATTCCGGTATTACCTCCAAATAAAGCAACATATACCGCAATATGGACGTGGTTTCCGATCGTTATTTTCCCTGACAGCACACAGAAATCATCAATTCTGACATCGTCTCCAATCGATATCCTGCCGGCACTGTAGATGCTGGCTTTCCGACTGATCTGAACGTTCTTCCCTACATGTTGAAATCCGATCTCCTGCAGTTCTTCTTCGCTGTAAAAACTGGTTGCCATACCGATTACCTGCTCCTTTGTGATGTCGCTCGCGCATTCTTTTGACGTTCACTCAGAGTATATCATGTATACATGAGTGATGCCTGCATTATTCATGTCAAAATCAGTCACTCGCTATAATCGGACGTACCAAGGAGGAAGGTCGATGGTACAGCTGAGAGTGCTTGAGATTTTGCAAGAGCAGGGACGTACGAAATACTGGCTGTTCAAGAATATCGGAATTTCCTCCTATACGAATTTCGATCGAATGATTAAGAATCAGACCAAGAGTATTGAGTATCAATGGCTTGATAAAATGAGTACCGTTTTAGATGTGCCGGTAGGTGAATTATTTGAACAGACCTCGGATCGGGCAGAAGACTGAAAAAAGCGGCAGCAAAACCTTGGTGAATAATTTTTCCCTTGTAGACAAGGGAACCCCTCCTCTGTAAAATGCACTTAAGTGCATATGATGTTCCTTTCTGAAGGCTAAATGCTTGACTGTTTTTATGGTTGTCAGGCAACGGCCAATCTGAAATCTTATCTGTTTCATGTCGAGCGGAACAAATGCATGAGTTTTCCATTCATCTAGCAGGGGTTTCGCAGAAATCAGATAAGGTATCAGGTAATGGTAGGCTTGAGCACATTTTGGAATGGTCGCTGCTGTCGTTGCAAAACTCCTGCAATGCTATTGATTCACAGGAGGGTATTGCATGAAAAAACAAAACGAGGCAGTGAAGAATCGCAAGGAAGAGACGCCGGCAGAGAAATGGGAGAAAGCTGGGATTGGGAACGATCTTATTTTTGCCCATGTTATGTCAAATCAGGAGATATTTCTGGGCGTAATGCAACGAATATTTCCAGAGCTGCATCTGGCGACCGTCAAAGAGCACGAAATTCAGAAGACAGAATATGGAACACTGACGAGCAGAGGCGTGCGCTTCGATGTCTATTCAGAGATTGATGGGCGTTGCTTTGATGTTGAAATGCAAATGCAACAGGAAGGTGACGAAAGAAAACGCACGCGGTATTATCAGAGCATGATGGATGTGCAAAGTTTGCGAGCCGGAAATCCATATGAGGAGCTTCCGGACTCTTATATTGTTATGATCGGTCGGTTTGATTTATTCGGACTTGGAAGGCATATCTATCGATTCAAGAACATAGAATTGCAGAATCGCGAGCTGGAGCTACAGGATGGAACGATGAAGGTGTTCTTAAGCAGTGTAGGAACAGCGGATGATATTCCTGAAGAGCTGAATAATTTTCTGAAAATGGTGAACGGCATGGAACCGGCAGATGAATTCTGCCGCAGCATTGAGCAGGAAGTGCAGCGAATCAAGCAGGATGCAAGAGTAAAGGAGAACTTTATGGATCTGGAGGATAAGCTGAGGCACGAACGGAAAAGAGCAAAACAAGAAGGCGAAGATCGATTGATTGCGCTGCTCAAAGCAGTGAAATGTTCAAATGAGGGAGATGATTCAATTGACAAGATTCTTACCGATGCAGAGTATCGCGAACAGATGTATGTGAAATACAACATTAAATGAGTGATTTGCAATTA
>CAYLUU010000024.1:11769-27169 GCA_964386925.1 uncultured Sarcina sp.
GTTCACACAATGATCGGGCTTTTCGCCGCGGCTGACCTGTTCAAAATCCGACCAGACCATCTCATACCCTCTGCGGAAGGATGCTCCCGTAATGCCGCCGATATGGCAGCTCAGAAGGAGCTTCCGATCCGCCTTTTCGGATGCATTTGCCAGCGGATTGTCCTTCTGAACCGGTTCGCCGTCGATGGTATCCAGCCCCGCGCCTGCGATCACGTTATTTTCCAATGCCCAGAGCAGATCACTGCTGTCTACCAACTCGCCGCGCGATGTATTGATCAGATACGCCTCCGGACGCATCTTCTTCAGGAAATCTGCATTTACCATATAGCGTGTAGCATCCGTTACAGGCAAATGAAGACTTACGATATCACTCTTTGCAAGCAGCTCATCCAGCGGTACATATCTCGCATGGAGTTCCTGCTCCAATGCTTCCGAAGCGGGCGTTCTCTTGTAATAAAGGACCTCTGCTCCAAATACAGCGAGGAGTTTGGCAGTCGCCTGGGCAATATCGCCAAAGCCGATGAGGCCTACTGTACATTCCCCCAGTTCTTTTAGATTGCCGGCGAGCATGTAGGCTTCCTTTGTCTGAATCTGTTTTCCTTCTCGTACACTGGTGTTCCCGTTCACCACATCCTTCAGTAATCCCAACATCAGCAAAATGGTCTGCTCTGCAACCGCAGAGGCATTCATGGCTTTGCAGTTGCACACGTAGATGTTCCGCTCTGTTGCCGCTTTCACATCGACGCCCTGATATCCAACTCCTTCGGAGTGAATGACCTTCAGGTTCGGCATTTGCCGGATCACATCTGCGGAGACACGTCCCATTGCATCCACCAACAGGAATTCTGCATTCCTCCCGGCTGTCAGAATATCCTCGTCACTCGCGCCAACCGGAACGTACGCAATCTCATACTCCCGATATTTTTCGGGATCTGAAGTGTATTTTTGAATTCGTCCCTTCTCACCAATCTGCAGCAGCTTCTTCATGATCGTTTCTGTCCTTCCCCTTGTTGCAACGGTTCATTCCCGTACTTCACATGCATCTGTGATCAATATTCAGCGTCTGCGCGAATTCTGTCAACGGGAATTCTCCTTTCATCCGACTCCCAAGCAAACCTAAAGGATATCCAGACGCCAAAAAGGATGGGACTTTCGTCCCATCCTCACTCATTACATTTCTTTCTCACCAGCATCTTGCCAGTGAATGCTGATTGAAGCAGAGTTTTTCTAACAGGCCGTCAACACGGCCCCCTTGTTCCTGACTCAAACTTCGAATCAATAATTCTCCTCGCGCACCTCGAAATAGCTCTGCGGGTGTGCGCACACAGGACAGACTGCCGGTGCCTTGGTGCCTACGACAACGTGTCCGCAGTTGCGGCACTCCCATACCTTAACTTCGCTCTTCTCGAAGACCTGTGCCGTCTCGATGTTCTTAAGCAGTGCGCGATAACGCTCCTCGTGCTGCTTCTCAATGGCGCCTACTGCGCGGAATTTTGCAGCCAGCTGCGGGAAGCCCTCTTCCTCTGCAGTCTTTGCAAAGTTCTCATACATATCTGTCCACTCGAAGTTCTCGCCCTCTGCAGCAGCCGCAAGGTTTTCCTTGGTATCGCCGATTCCGGCCAGCTCCTTGAACCACATCTTGGCATGCTCTTTCTCATTGTCTGCGGTCTTGAGGAAGATGGAAGCCATCTGCTCATAGCCTTCCTTTTTCGCTACGGATGCAAAATAGGTGTACTTGTTGCGAGCCTGAGACTCTCCCGCAAATGCCTCCTGCAGATTCTTCTCGGTCTGTGTTCCTTCGTATTTGTTTGCCATGTTCGTTTCCTCCTTAACTCCTGGTTATATTGCTGCATCCCTTCAGATTTTGTTCCGACACGCCGGACAAATCCCCTTAAAGAGTATGTCGTAGCTCAAGAATTCCATTCCGTGTGTGTTCCGAATATTCCTTAGGAGGTCCGGCAGGACCTCCATATCCACATCCGAAACCGCCCCGCATTTCACGCAGCGTACGTGGTAATGCTCCGGCAAGGTAAAATCAAACCGGTCCGGCCCGTCCGGGATCTCCACTCGGCGAATGCTCCCTTCCTCTGCCAGCACCGACAGATTCCGGTAGACGGTCCCCTTACCGATCGTGGGGTAATCCGCCCGAATGAACTCGTAAACCTCATCTGCGGTAACGTGCCGCTTCATCTCGAACACGGCCTTCCGGACGAGCTCCTTTTGAATGGTATTCCGCTGCTGCATCCTCACTCCTTATTAGGAATTAATCTTGATTAGGATACTATGCTATTAATAGTTTCTTAGTCAAGGATAACATGCAAATCCGTGCGATCCACCGGAGACTGCGCCGAAAATTTGGGATATGGGCAATCCGGGAAATAGCTCGTTTACCCCATCATCCTGACTTCTTCCGGCATTTTCGTTGCCAGAACTGCCATGTACTCGCGTCCGGGCAGCGTCACCAGGATTTTGCCGCTGACATTCTCCACCACGGTCTCCCGGGTCATGTTCCAGGTGTCAATGACCTCAATTCGATATTTATGCTCCTCCGGAAGGGTGATGTTCGCGCGCGAGAGGCACTGGGTGTCAAAATAATACAGCAATACATCCTCGCCCACCTGTCCCGTGTAGCTGTGCTCGCCGGCATCCATTCGCTCCCTCTGCAGCGGATCCATATAGTAGATGTTCTCTGCAAAGCAGCGAAATTCTGCCGGTGCATTCTCCAGGAACTTTTTGAATTCCACCTCCGGCATATTCAGCAGATCATTCAGTTTTGCATTGCCGCCCAGCGTGCAGTGACTCATCGGTCCTGGGAAGCTCTCCACCAGATCCTTCAGGAACTGGATTCTGGCAGGGCTCTCTCCCTTCAGCCGGCCACCCTTGGACCACCACAGAACCGCATCGTCCGGATTAGCAACGCTGCGATCGAGGAACGTCTCACCATGCGTACAGTACGCGCCCTGTGTCATTGCCTCCCAGAATCTCTCCGTCATGGCCTTGCCGGAGAGATTCCCCCAGCTCTCCTCGATGTTGCCCTCATACCTGCACTCATCCACAGAGATCGGCTTCCCGTGCTGTTTCATCTCACGGTCCAGGAAGGCCAGTGTCTTAATCTGCAGAGACTCGTGCGTGATGTTCGGCCGGTCCGCCTCCCAGTAGCCAAGGCAGTTGTGATTGGACTCCAGATGATGGAACGGGTCATTTGCTGCTACGAACGCTTCAATCTCATACCAGTCCTCGCGGCTCTTGCTGCGGCAGAGGTCATACTCATTGGCAAGGCTCCACCACAGTCCGCTAAATGCTGCAAACCGGCGCAGCAGATAATCCAGATAGATCAGATTATCCTTCTGCGGCATAGAAGAGAACCCCCAGCGATCGTAGGGATGGAACAGGATCAGATCGATCTGAATGTCCAGATCCATCAGCCGCTTCATCGTATTCTCGAAATCATCCCAGAAGGCAAAACAAGGATGCTCCACATCCCAGCTGCCATCCTCCCGTTTCGCAAAGGGATAGAAACGAGGTTCATTGTGATTGTAGTGATAATGCTTCGGGAAGACACACATGCGAACCTTATTGAAAGGGGCCTGTGCCAGCGATTCAATGGTCTCATTCAGAATCGCATCCTCCTGATGAGCCAGCGCATAAATCGTGGTACCGAACGGATAGAACCAGTTCCCGTCTGCGTAGCGGAAATGTGTGCCATCCGCACGCACAATCCCGTGACCATGATCCGTGCTGCCGCTCTCTGTGCAAGGTTCTGCCATAAAGCTTCCCACGCCGCTCACCACGCCGGTCACCTTCCAGGTATACTGTCCTGCGGTCTCCGGCAGGAAACGAACCTTATATTTGCCCTCTCCTGCATAAAAGCCTTTCACAGCTGCAGACTTGCCGTCTGCCTCGCAGCAAAATTCCGCAGCCACATCTACCTGCGCCTGATTGCCAACAGGCTCACTCCCCTCGAACGTCAGCTCCACCATCTCGTACTGTTGCACTTTGTATCCCTCCTTATGTTGTCCTCTATTGTCTTCCCGAACTACCATCCCGCTTGCCGATAATTTCATATTCAGAAACGGCACACACCTTTTCATGCGTACCAGAGTCCAATAGATACATTAACACGTTTGACACCGCATTTTATTTTGATTTTCCGTCTTTTTTGTTTTTTATAAAACAGCATCACAAAAGCCGGCCAAATGGACTATGCCAAATGACCGGCTTCTGATAATGCTGATATCACTATTCCCAAGCTCCTTCCTTCGTTTATTATTCAAACACCAGATAATAGGCCGCTCGGAACGTCTGATACACCACAAATGCGATATTGAATACAACGATTGCTCCTACAACTAATGTAACGTACATATGCTCATCTCCTTTTAACTGCCGCAGCAGATACTGTTGTTTTGTTATGAGCGTATGATACAAAATCAAGCGTATCCAATGCGTAACCAATTCTGAATTCTTTATAACCCCATTGACGCAGCCCTGACTTTCTCGCTACACTAAATGATACTTCTGTAGATAGAAGTTTTAAGTCTTCTGAATAGAAGCTCTCTATACCAACTCCATAGAAGCTATGATAAAAGCTATATGAAGACTCCATGAAAGTTCTCTGGAAGGGAGGGATTTCCGGTGAAAATAGAAAAGATTAATGAAAACCAGATTCGCTTTACGCTGACTCAGGACGATCTGGCCGCAAGGCAGCTGCGTCTGAGTGAGCTGGCCTACGGCACCGAGAAGGCCCGTGATCTGTTCCGCGAAATGCTCCAGCAGGCAGCGGACCTGGTGGGCTTCGAGGCAGACAATACTCCGCTGATGATTGAGGCGGTTCCCATGCGCGATGGCGAAATTGTACTCATCGTGACCAAGGTAAATGATCCTGAGGAACTGGATCCCCGGTTTTCAAATTTTGCGCCTTCTGTCAGTCAGAAGAAAAGCGGTCCTTCCGCCTTTGAACAGCTGCTCCAGTCCCTGACCGGACATTTGAATCCCTCGGATGACATCCCTGTCAATGCCTCCGAGAGTGACGGAACATCCGATGCTGCGCAGGCAGCCTCCCGTTCCTCTTCCAGGATAACCCAGCAGGAGGCAATGCGGCAGTTCCGTGAATACGCAATCTGCAATCGCCTGTATTCGTTCTCCAGCATGGAACAGGTCATGGACGCTGCAAGCCGTATCCAGCCCTCCTATACCGGAGAAAGTGCGCTCTACGGCAAGAGCGGAGAATACCAGCTGTTCCTGAAAATGAAGGATGTACAGGAGGCCGCCTCCCTTCGCCATGTGCTGGCTGCCATCTCGGAATTCAGCGACATGCAGCCGGTCACCTATGCAAGAGAGCAATATCTGGAAGAGCATGGCAATGTACTGATCGCAGACCACGCCATCGAGAAGCTGGCGGCGATGCGGTAACTTCCTCGCATTCGCTGAATCCGCGATAAGATCAGCTATAGAAACTTAGCGTTGTCTAACAATTGCCGTGGGTTGTAAGATGTGAGAGATCTTGAGACAGGCTGCATCGGCAGCTGTCTTCGACGTCTTATACGAATTTATGCATGATTGCATGCACCATTTAAAGGAGGTTCTACCTATGGCACGTGTTATTGGAGATTCTTGCATCAGCTGTGGTTCCTGCGCTTCTCAGTGTCCTGTACAGGCTATCGCTCAGGGCGATGCACATTATGAGATCGCTGCAGACGCTTGCATCGATTGCGGTGCTTGCGAGGCTCAGTGCCCTGTAGGCGCAATCACCGAGGAGTAATTCTTTCGGTTAGCAGTCAAGTGGATTTAAATTAAAAGGAAGTCTTCCTTACGGAAGACTTCCTTTTTTCTTTTCTTTGTTTCATGAATCGACTGCTTGCGAACGAATTCATGATTGAAATTGACAGGCGGTCAAGAGGCACAGTCTCACTCTGCATTTTCTCCGGCATTCGAGGAGAATCCATCCTCCCACTCGTCCACTTCTACTGCCCGGACAGAGGTTACGCCGTAATAGCTTTCATAGAAGACATTGATCCAGTATTCCGGATTCTCTGTCATTTCCATTTTCGCAATTGCCGAATAGGAATTATAGAAATCCTTATGCACCTGCGGCACGGTGATATCGGTTGCTCCGGCTGCCGCCTGCTCCTCGATGTAGGCAATGCGCTGTCTCTCGTCTCTCCAGATCCGTGCCAAGTTCGTTCCATCCTCCACGTAGGTGAAGAAGAAGTGCAATGCCATCACCACCAGAATACTATAACCTGCCGCATGGAGAAGATATCCGTCCTGCTCTCCCTTCATGCATTCCCGGATTGCATAGACCAGAATGATCAGAAGGAACAGTCCTGCGCCGAAGAAGGCCCTGGCCTGTGTCTGACTCGTAGCCGCAAGAGCATAACAGGTAGCAACGAACACAAATGCATACACCGCAATCCGGCCGACTGCCTTTTTATTGTGCTGCAGGATCAGAATTACTGTGCACACCAGCAGTGCGGCCAACAAAAGTCCAAAATATTCATGAATGGTCAGCGTGATCTTCTGAATCCTGGCCAGCATTCCCAGGAATCCTGTAAAATTCTCATCCTCCGTATGGTAAGAGGCGCGCAGTCTGGCTCCCGGTGAGAGCACCATCACCGCCAGTCCAACGACATTCCCCGCCAAACCGGCCAGATAGGCCGCCGGAATCACCGCTCCTCTTCTCTTCCATATCACAAGTAGAATCAACAGCAGCAGAAGGCACCCGCCTGACGTATTCTCATTGCACCAGCCGGCGATCACACCGAACAGAAAAAGTCCCGCTGCCGCTCTCACACGCTCTGTAGCGCTTCTGCGGATTCGTTCCCTCTCATGCTCCAGCGTTCTCTTCATCACACCCACAAAGCTCAGGATCAGCAGTGCCGTCCAGAGGTAATTGCAGGCACCGTCCTCCCACAGGATGGTCTCTGAGAAATCCACAGAGAACAGCCACAATCCCATCTGTATCAACAACAGTGTGAACCAGTCATAGCGTCTCTCCGGTTCCGTCAGTCGGTACATCACAACAGACAATGCCGCAAAGGCCAGACTGTTCGCAATCTTGAAGACCGGTGCCGGCAGGGACAGGAATACCCGCAGCAGGAAGTGTGCAATGCTGCGTCCGTTCCAGGACATGTACTGCTCATACTCCTGCCGGAACAGGTCCAGGAAGGAGGTTGCTTTCTGCACCTCCATTGCATAGGAATAGTCATCCGAGAGCATGGGAGTGAAGAAATTCAGAACCAGAACGGCCAGAACGGATGCCAGCAGTATTGCCTGGAACAGTATTTTCTCCCAGCCCTTTTTGCTTTCGTCCTGCATATTCTCTCTCTGCATTCCCTTTTCCTTCTTGTCCGTCTGCTTTTTAACTCGTTCAGCTCCCCCGAAGGTTTGTCAGAACGCTCATTTCTGCCGTTATAGTTCTCTTTTTGGTTCTGCCCGTCGCTTTGCCGAAACCAAACCAAAGTATCAATTCAAAGTATCAATCCAAAGTATCAATCCGAAGTATCAATCCGAAGTATTCGATGCTCCTGCCAGATTTGCGAACTTGGTCAGCTCCGGCAGCCATTTCAGCTGTACGGTACCGATCGGGCCGTTTCTTTGCTTGGCAATAATGATTTCTGCAATGCCCTTATCCGGCGAATCCTCGTGATAGTATTCATCGCGGTAGATGAACATTACAATATCTGCATCCTGCTCGATAGCTCCCGACTCACGAAGGTCAGACAGCATCGGGCGCTTGTCTGTTCTGGACTCCACGGCACGGGAGAGCTGTGACAGTGCGATTACCGGCACGTTCAGCTCTCTTGCCAGGGCCTTCAGGGAACGGGAAATTTCCGAGATCTCCTGCTGTCTGGAATCCGAATTCTTCGAACCGCTGCCGCTCATCAGCTGCAGGTAGTCGATGATGATCAGATCCAGTCCCTTGTCCATCTTGAACTTCATGCACTTGGAACGCATCGCTCCTACGGTAATGGCCGGCGTATCGTCCACCATCAGGGCCGATTCACCGATGGTCTCGGCGCCTTCAATCAGGTCTGCCCATTCTCCCTCGGACAGATCACCCGTACGGATCTTCTGCGCATCCACGTGGCTTTCCAGCGAGAACATACGATTGATCAGCTGTTCCTTTGACATTTCGAGTGAGAAGATCGCAACATGCTTGCCCTGACGGACGCCGCAGTTCTCTGCGATATTCAATACAAAGGCCGTCTTTCCCATGGAGGGGCGCGCTGCGATCAGGATCAGATCTGCCGGCTGGAGGCCCGCTGTTTTGCTGTCCAGATCTGTAAAGCCGGTAGGGATTCCCGTGATGTTCCCGCTGATCTTGGAAGCCATGACAATCTTGCGCATGGCATTCGAAACGATCTGGCGGATGTCCTCATAGTTGGACCCGCGCTTTCCCTGCGAAAGGTGGAAGATCTGCTCCTCCGCCTTCTTCATGACCTCCTGCGCGCTGGCCGATCCCATGTAGGCATCGTTTGCCACATCCTCGCAGACACGAATGGTCTGGCGCATCTGTGATTTCTCTGCCACAATCCGGGCATAACTCATCACATTGGCAGAGGTCGGCACCTGTGCGATCAATGCACCGAGGGTACGGTTATCGTACATTTCCGGCGGGAGATTCTTCTCCTTGAGCTTCTCCTGGAGAGTTACCGGATCCACGGCCATGCCGCTCTGCTCCAGCTCCAGGATGGACTCGTACATGATGCCGTACTGTCTGGAATAGAAGTCATCCTTCGTCAGCAGCTCCATCACATTCCCGATGGCCTGCTGATCCATCAGCATGGCGCCGATAACGGACATCTCCGCTTCCAGATTATGGGGCATTACCCGTTTTACAACATCCTCTTCCGGCATAATTATGCTTCTTTCACATGTACGTGGAGCTTACCGGTCACCTCCGGGTGAAGCTTGATGGCAACCTCATGGGTTCCGAACGACTTGATGGGCTCGTCGAGAACAATCTTCTTCTTGTCCAGGGAGAGTCCATGCTGCTTGTTGGCCTGCTCGGCGATTTCCTTCGTTGCCACAGAGCCGAATACCTTACCGTTCTCGCCGGCCTTCATCGTCACCTCAATGGTGAGCTTGTCCAGCTTCTGTGCCAGCTCTTTGGCCTGTGCCAGGCGCTCTGCAGCCAGCTTGTCTTCGTGCTGCTTCTGCAGCTTCAGCTCGTTCTTGTTCTTGTCGGTAGCTTCTACGCCGACATGCTTGGGCAATACGAAGTTTCTCGCATAGCCGTCGCTGACATTCACAATATCGCCCTTTTTTCCAAGGGACTTCACATCTTCCAACAGAATAATCTTCATTGCATTTCCTCCTAATCTGTATCTGTTCAGCACCTGCCGATTTCAACATGAATCGGGCGCTTGCAGACGGATTCATGATTGAAATTGGCAGGTGGCCAAGGGGCGTAGCCCCTCTGGCCGGCCACATCTCGGTTTTCCAGCGGAAAGCCGAGATGCGGGGCGCTGAATAGTTCCCTAATCTGTTCCCTACAGCTCGCCGTCATCGATCATGGAATCAATGGTGTGCTTGAGCAGCTCCTCTGCTTCCTCCACCGTCTTGCCTTCGAGCTGAGCCCCGGCAATGGTCATATGACCGCCGCCGCCCATGTGCTCCATAACGATCTGCACATTCACTTCATCCATCGAACGTGCACTGATGAATACCTTTCCCTGATAGTTCGTCAGGACAAAGCTGGCCTTCACGCCCTTGATATCCAGCAGCTCATTAGCGGCCTGCGCGCCGACAACAGTCGGGCTCTCCACACCTGCGCTCTGGCACCTTGAGATTGCGAATTCCTCCCGGTAAATCTCTGCCTGGGAGACCGCATCCGCTTTTGTTTTGTATTCGGCCGCGCCCTCGCGAAAGAGCTTGCGCACTCTTGTGACATCCGTCCCGCTGCGCCGCAGGAAGGCAGCTGCCTCGAAGGTCCGGACACCGGTCTTGCTCTGGAAATTGTTCGTATCCATTACCATTCCGGCGTACAGGGCATCGGCCTCTTCCTGGCTAAGGCGCAGGTTCTCATCCACATACTGGAGGATCTCCGATACCATCTCGCAGGCGCTGGACGCGTACGCCTCCACATAAGACAGCGTTGCGTTCTCAATGAACTCGCTTCCCCGGCGATGATGGTCGAGGACGACAATGGATTTACACATCCGCAGCAGCTCCGGGCACTCCGTGAGGCTGGGCTTATTGACATCCACAACAACCAGTGCAGAATCGTCCGTCACCTGCTGCATAGCCTGATCGCTGGTCAGGAACAGATCATCCGGATAATCCGGATTGTGTCCGAACAGATCTACAATCGGCCGAAGTGAGGTGGACACCTGATTCAGCACGATGTGTGCCTCCTTGCCGAGCGTCACGCAGATCCGGTAAATACCGATGCCGGCGCCGACGCAGTCGATATCTCCCAGGCGATGTCCCATGATGAACACCTTGTCCCGTGTGGAGATGATTTCCTTTAGAGCCTCCGCCTTCACCCGGGCTTTTACACGGGTGGTCTTCTCCACCTGCTGGCTCTTGCCGCCGTAATAAATGATGTTGCCCGGCATCTTCACAACCGCCTGATCACCGCCGCGCCCCAGTGCCAGATCAATGGCATTCCGGGCGAATTCATAATTCTGCGCATAGGTCAGACCATCCATACCAAAGCCGATGCTCAGCGTAATCGCCATCTCGTTGCCGATGTTCACGGTCTTCACCTCTGACAGCAGCGAGAAATGAGCCTCCTGCAGGAGTACCAGCGCCTTCTTGCGCAGTACGATGAGATACCGGTCCTTCTCAACCTTGCTGCAGATACCATCCACAGAAGCGATGTATTTGTTCACCTGCCGGTCAATCAGCGCCACCAGAATAGACCTGCGCACATCCTCCAGCGCATCCAGCGCTTCATCATAGTTATCGATGTAGATGAAGCCGACCACGACACTCTGATCATCCACTTCCTGAATCGCCAGCCGCTCTGCCGTCTCATTGAACAGATAAACAGCAATCAGCGCCCCGCCATAGCCGCTGTCCGCAATGATGTCGGAATCCTGTACCATGGAATCCAGCGGAATCCGCTTCATCTCTGCCCGGAAACTGCTGCCTTCGTACTCAATCTTCAGACTAATGCCGTCAGCCCCCGTAGGAAGGGTGTCCTTGGTCAGCGAGGGGAAGAATGCACTGATCTGTTTCCTGACCGTCTTCTCCTGATGCACGACACGATCAAATTCGTAGTTCGTCCAGATAATCCGACCGGTATCGTCCAGAACGCAGTAAGGCAGCTCCAGGTTTTTTAACAGCCTTTTCTGCACCTGTCCGTACTCCGTGGCAAAGCTCACCAGCTCATTGATGATCAGCGACCTGCTGTGCATTCGCATCGCCACCACCACTGTGACATAGCAGATCGAAAAAATCAGCAGGATCAGCCCGGACGGCCAGTCAATAAACAGGATCAGGACATTCACCAACAGCAGGAAAAATCCCAGTCGGATCGGCATATCAAAATATCCCGATACCTGTTTTTTCAATTTCACGCGATTCCCCATCTCCGTACCTCTGATGTGCCTGCCGTATCCCGACAGGCATACTTAGGTGGATTATATCACAGACTATGGTATAAGGTCCTAAACTCCCTATCAATGAATAAAATGCTGGTTACTGTTCACTTGCCAGACAGGAGTGGTCAGCATCTGTACCGCAGCAATGCAGCACTTTTACCGCTTCTGAATAGACAGTTCCGAGATCTCCAGCCCGCTCTCGCCGAAGAACAGCTTCGTCTGGAACCCGTTGGCTACTACCGAATCCGGCAGCTGAATATCAATTGTCTGCCATTCCTTATCCTTACCGGTCAGAGAAACCGTTCCTGCAAGCTCGCGATCCTTATAGATTGTGACAGGAAGCTGTGCCAATGCCGGTGCACTCTCGCGCGCCCGCATTGTCATGAGCAGGTGATAGTGTTCCTTGTTCTCACCGCCGCGATAGGTTCCCTCCGCCATGCTGTTGAAGCTCACCTCGAATACGGTTGTCTTGCCTCTTGTCGTATCTACCATTGCAGGATCCAGAATTCCATCCTCCGGAACCGGGATCGCATTTCCTGCCATTCCGGCAAGATCTGCCTCATCCAGGCTGCGCTCCAGCTCATCATCCAGCACAGTACGAATGCCGCGCATCCGCAGCATCGCCGGAGTATCCAACAGGAAACGGCAGATATTCATAGCGCCTCGCTGCAGCTCCGCCCTGGTCACTGACTCCGGTCCGCCCGCCTTCAGGCTCTCCTCCGAGTTGTCACCCGTGGAATTGCCTGCCGCATCTGCTGTCACCATATACAGATCATTCTGCGCCTGGATCATGACCGATGTATTCGTCAGGCTGTGCTCGCCCATGGCGCCAACCGTCGCCCACCAGTCCGTCATCACAATGCCCTTGAAGCCCCATTCCTTTCGCAGAATGGTCGTGAGGAGATCGTAATTGCTGGAATTCTGCGCGCCATTTAACGGATTGTAGGAGGTCATAATGGACTTTGCGCCGCCTTCCTTCACCGCGATCTCGTATCCCTTGAGATAAATCTCCCGCAATGCTCTGGCCGAAACGATTGCCTCGATGTCATTGCGCTTTTTCTCCTGATTGTTGCAGGCAAAATGCTTGATGGTGCCCGTTGTTCCGTAGCGAGCCATCCCCTTGAGCTGTGCAGCTGCCATCTTTCCTGTCAGGAACGGATCCTCTGCAAAATATTCAAAGTTCCGGCCATTCAGCGGATGGCGATGCAGATTCATGCCGGGTCCCAGCAGTGTCTCAATGCGGTCTCTTCGCAGCTCCATACCTTCCCAGGCATACAGCTCCTCCACGAGAGGCAGGTTAAACGTTGCTGCAAGTGCGGTTCCGCTCGGCATGGCAAAGGCCTCTGTGCCGCTGTCCATTCGAATTCCGCTCGGGCCATCCGAGCAGCAGGCTGCCGGAATGCCCTTTTCCTGCAGGCTCTTCGTCACTCCGCCGAAAGCTCCGGCTGTACCGGGTGTAACCTTCGGGGAGCACATTCCCTCGCCGCGTGCGATTGCACACAGTTCCGAATCGCTCAGCTGAGCCACGAAATGCTCCAGCGTTTCTTTTCCTTCTGCCACATCCGTCAGACGGATACCGCAGTCTCCGGTGAACGCAAGCTCCTCTGGAATGTTCTGCCTTCTGCGCTCCCAGGGATCAATTGTCCGAACCGGTGCATCCTCCTGCGTGACCGCGTAACCTTCTCCATCTGCCGCCTTTGCAGGCTTCCACCTGCGGAACGCCTTCTCCGGAGCAAGAGCTTCCTCGCACTGCTGCACAACAAATGTCTCGGCCATTCGAAGTGCGCCGGCTCTCTTAGCCGACCGTACATCCGTTCCGAGATAGAACGTGTACTCTCCCTCTTCGATAACCCAGGCATTCGGATGTCCCGTGCAGCCGCTGTCATCAAAGGAGGCCAGCTGCTCCACCGGCATCCGCAGCGTCAGGCTCTGCGACTCTTCCGGCCGGAGCTGCCTTGTTTTGCCAAAGGCGACGAGCTGACGGACCGGCTGTCCCAGCTTCCCCTGCGGCTTTTCCAGGTACAGCTGTACGACTTCACTGCCCTTGCAGCTGCCCGCATTCACGACCTGCACTGCAGCCACAATCTCGCGTTCCACAGCACGAAGGCTGGCACTGATGGCAAAGTCGGTATAGGACAGGCCGTAGCCGAACGGATACCGCACAGCGTCCTTTGCAAAGGTTTCAAAATAACGGTAGCCGACATAGACATCCTCTGCGTAGAAATTCTCCAGCTCTCCGCCATGGTTTTCATTTGAAGGGTAATCCTCCAGACGATAGGCAATCGTATCCGGAAGCTTACCGGAAGGCGTCACTCTTCCTGTGAGAACATCTGCCACACCGTTTCCGCCTTCCTGACCGCCTTGCCATACATACATGACAGCGGACGGCTGATAACGGTCAACCCAGTTCATATCGATGATGTTGCCGACATTCAGCAGCACAATAGTCCTGGAAAAAGCACCGCATACTCTCTCCAGCATCTGCTCTTCCTTCTTGGTCAGATACCAGCTGCCAGGCTCCGGGCCATTGTCCTTGTCCTCGCCGGCTGTCCGCCCGATCAGAATCAGTGCAGCGTCGTTTCGCTCTGCTGCTGCCTGTACCAGTTCCTCCGACAGCTCCATCTCTTCCTGGAACCACGGCTCCTGTGCCCACCCCTGGCCAACATCAAAGGGATGGTCCTGAAGCCAGTTCTCATAGGTCTCCAGAACCGACTGATCCAGCTGCAGTCCTTCTTCTGCCTTCAGTGCGTCCAGAATACCGATGACATATTCGGTATTCACCATGCCGCCGGAGCCGGTTCCGCTCTTGTAATAATTGAATTGATTACGCCCGAAGACCGCGACATGCTCGCCGGCCCGCAGCGGAAGTGCATGATGCTCATTGTGCAACAGCACACAGCTCTCTGCCGCCGCACGGCGTGCAGTTCGTGCATATTCCTTCAGATCAAAACGGTTTCTTCTCATACTCCCCTCCTGAATAGATATACAAAAAGCCCCTGTCCGCATAACGGACAGAGGCCAACAATTCCTATTCGTCAGAATTACTTCTCAACATAAGGAAGAATTGCAAGATGACGTGCTCTCTTGATGGCGCCCGTCAGCTCGCGCTGATGTGTTGCGCAGGTACCGGTAATTCTTCTGGGAAGGATCTTGCCGCCCTCAGAGATATACTTGCGCAGCTTTGCTGCATCCTTGTAATCAATGGTATTGTCTTTTCCGCAGAAAACGCAGACTTTCTTCTTTCTATGGAATGTTCCTCTGCGCTTGAAAGGCTTGCTGCCTGCAGTCTTTGTGAAAGCCATAATATCCTCCAATCTCACCGGATGACATCCGGATCCTCATTGCCATAACGGCTCGTTCGAATGGATACGTTTAGTTGAACGGGAGCTCCTCGTCAATGCCATCCGGGATGTTCATAAATCCATCAATGGCACTGCTGGTCGCTGCGCTGCTGCTCATCGACGGTGCTGCCACGCCGGCATTGTCTGCTCCGGCATAGCCGCCATAATCCGGGCCTGCACTCTGTGCATTTCTGCTCTCTGCAAACTCCTGATCCTCTACCACTACATCTGTAGTGTAGACCTTCGTCCCGTCCTGTCTGGTATAGCTGCCCGTCTGAATACGGCCGGATACGCAAATCTTGGTTCCCTTATGCAGATATTTCTCTGCGAACTCTCCGGATCTTCCGAAGGCTACGCAGGAAATGAAATCTGCGGTCTGCTGGTCGCCCTGATTGCTGCGGCTTCTTCTGCGATCCACTGCCAGCGTATATCTCGCAATTGCGGTGGACTGCTCTCCCTGTGAATATCTCACATCGGGATCTCTCGTTAAACGTCCCATTAGAACAA
>CAYLUU010000025.1:0-8605 GCA_964386925.1 uncultured Sarcina sp.
AGTTCGTAACAATTCAGCACCCGCATCTCGATTTTGATACTCGAAGATGCCCGATTCACGTTGAAATCGTCAGGTGCTGAGCAGGTACAGTTCAGAAAAAGGCCGCAGGGCCTGCGATCAGGGAGGCAAAACATGATTGAAATTGCAATACTGGGATTCGGCACCGTAGGAAGCGGAGTGGCAGAGGTCATTGATCAGAACCAGGACCAGATCCGTCGTGATTGCCCGGAGGGCATTCATGTAAAGTACATTCTGGATCTGCGGGATTTCCCGGACTCTCCGTATGCGGATCGTGTGGTGCATGATTTTGACATCATTCTGAATGATCCCGAGATCCGCGTGATCTGCGAGACAATGGGAGGAAAGGAGCCGGCCTTCACCTTTTCCAAGAAGGCTCTGGAAAAGGGCATCAGCGTCTGCACCTCCAACAAGGAACTGGTAGATGCTCTGGGCGGAATTCTGGCGGTTACCGCAAAGGAAAATAACTGCAGCTACCTCTTTGAGGCCAGTGTTGGCGGCGGAATCCCGATTTTGCGTCCTCTGCGGACGTCCTTCTCGCAGGAATTCATTACCTCGATCATGGGTATCCTGAACGGAACAACGAACTACATCCTGACCAAGATGGAGAAGGAAGGACTGGCGTTCGAGGTTGCATTGAAGCAGGCACAGGACAACGGCTATGCGGAGAAGAATCCGGAGGCCGACATTGAAGGTTATGATCCCTGCCGCAAGATTGCCATTCTGGCATCTCTTGTAACCGGTGGGAACGTGAAGTTCGAGCAGGTTCCCTGCGAGGGCATTACGAAGATTGATACGGACGATTTCGGGTATGCAAGACAGCTGCACAGCGCCATCAAGCTCCTGGGTGTCTGCCATCATGATCCGGAGACCGGAAAGGTATATGCCCGGACGGCACCTTATGTGGTTCCGGAGAATCACCCGCTGTACGGCGTGAGTGATGTGTACAACGGCATTCTGGTGCACGGCAATATGGTCGGTGATCTGATGTTCTACGGCAGCGGTGCCGGCAAGCTTCCGACTGCAAGTGCGGTAGTATCGGATGTGGTGGAGTGTGTTCGGAACATCGGCAGCAACATCAACATAGGTCTGACCAATCAGGATGCAGATCTGCTGGATCCGATGGAGTGGAAGGATCAGTACTTCGTCCGCATCGGCAAAGAGGATCTGGTAAAGGCAACCGGACTGTTCGGCAATGAGATTCAAATCGTGGTGAACGAGAGTCTGCCGGAGGAGTTTGCGTTCGTGACGCCGAAGATTACCGAGGCGGAGTTCGAGGAGAAGGCAGCACAGCTTCCGTCTCTGAAGAAGAGCATTCGCGTGCTGAACTGATACGGTTCGGAATGGATTTGCGGCAATTATTCAGGACCCGTTCGCAAAGAGGTGTGCCGTTAATGCAGGTATTACTCGTTGTTCTGCGTAAATTTGCCTGGCTTGGAATATTGCAATGTGATGCCTGAACAGGGCAAGAGGAGTGTTATGGCTAAAAAGGTTGTGAAATTCGGCGGCAGTTCCCTTGCGGATGCCCATCAGTTCCAGAAGGTCGGAGATATCATTCGTGCAGATAAGGATCGCATCTATGTGGTTCCGTCAGCACCGGGGAAACGATTCTCCGGAGATACCAAGGTGACAGATCTGCTGTATCTGTGCTATCGGCTGGCCAGCAAGGGAGAGGATTTCAGTGATCCCTTCCGGGAGATTCAGTCTCGTTACAATGAAATCATCAAGGGCCTTGACCTGGATTTCTCACTGGAGGAGGAATTCAAGACGATCGAGAAGAACCTGAAGGAAGAGCCGAACAGCGATTACACGGCATCCCGCGGAGAGTATCTGAACGGGCGCGTCATGGCGGCTTATCTGGGATATAACTTTGTGGATCCGGCAGAAATTATTTTCTTTGACCAGAATGGTCAGCTGGACGAGGCAAAGACGCAGAAGATGACAGAGGAGCGGCTTTCTCAGTTAGAGAATGCGGTTGTTCCCGGGTTCTACGGGTGCGGCGCAGACGGCAGGGTGAAGACCTTCTCCCGCGGCGGCTCTGACATTACGGGCTCCATTGTTGCCGGGGCTTGCCATGTGGGCGTCTACGAGAACTGGACGGATGTGTCCGGCTTCCTGGTAGCAGATCCCCGTATTGTCGATGACCCGGCCTCCATTCGGACCATTACCTATAAAGAACTTCGCGAGCTGTCCTATATGGGCGCCGGCGTTCTGCATGAGGATGCGATCTTCCCGGTTCGTCACGAAGGCATTCCGATCAATATCAAAAATACGAACAAGCCGGAGGATGACGGCACCTGGATTGTAGAGAGCACCTGCCAGAAATCCGGCTATACCATCACCGGAGTAGCAGGTAAGAAGGACTTCTGTGCGGTTCTGATTTCTAAGGATATGATGAACTCCGAGGTTGGCTTCTGCCGCAAGGTGCTGCAGGCCTTCGAGGACAACGGCATCTCCATCGAGCATATGCCTTCCGGAATCGACACCATGACAGTGGTCGTACATGAGACAGAATTCATGCACAAGGAACAGCAGGTGGTGGCAGACATTCACCGTCTGGCACATCCGGACTCCATCGAGATTGAGTCGGATCTGTCGCTCATTGCGGTTGTGGGCCGCGGCATGAAGGAGCAGCGCGGAACATCGGGACGCATCTTCTCAGCACTGGCACATGCACATGTCAATGTCCGCATGATCGATCAGGGCTCTTCGGAGCTGAACATCATCATCGGCGTGAAGAATGCCGACTATGAAAAGGCCATTCGTGCGATCTATGCGATCTTCGTAGATACGCAGCTGTAAGCCGGTGTGTCTTAATGCATCGATGTCAGTCAGGAGCAGTCAGTGCTTCATAAAAATTTCACTAGAACCCTCTCGAAATTCTTATATACTAGATGGTATGGATAAAAGAGTTTCGAGAGGGTTTTTCTATGGCAATGAGCGATGAGATACGGGAGCAGAGAAAGAAGCTGAAGGGGAAGGGAATCAAGGCACACATAGCCTGGTTCTGGGAGTACGAGCGGGTTACAACGCTGATCGTGCTGGTTGTGGCAGGTATCGCCATTTCGCTGATCTATCATTTTGTGACTAACAAGCCTTATGGCTTCGGCGTGATGTTCCTGAATGCGGTTTCGCAGGATGATCAGCAGACAACGCTGGCAGATGGATTCATGGACTATGCCGGAATAGATTCCTCCAGCGAGGATGTGCTGGCGGATGTAACGGAGACGTTGACACCGGGAGACAGCTCATCTTCGGAATACGATATGTATACGACGATGAAGATTATGGCAGAGATCTCGGCGGAACAGATTGATGTGGCCATTATGGACGCGTGGTATTTTGATTACTACGCGTATCAGGGGGAATTCCTTGCATTGAATGAGGTGCTGGACGAGGCTACATTGGAACAGTATAAGGACAGACTTTATTACATTGATCAGGCGGAGGCAGACCGCCGCCAGGAGGCGCAGGACAATTTGTCTTCTTCGACAGAGGGGGCGACAGAGACCTCTGCAGAAGGAGATACCGATGCGGCGGCCGGCAGCACGGATTCTGCAGATGCGGCTGCAGCTGACAGCGAGGATGCAGATTCGGCACTGGCCTACGGAACACAGAGTGAGGAAGAGATTGAGGCAAGAGCTTCTGAGGCACTGGAGAACTTCACTCTGCCGGATCCGGATACCATGGAGGAGCCGGTTGCTGTGGGAATCTGGTGCAACGATGCGCCGTACATTCAGGAGAATGGCAATTACGATTATACGGCCTGCATTTACGGGATCGTGGCGAATACAAAACAGCCGGAAAGGTGTCAGCAATTCCTTGAATATTTGTATCAAAAGTAATAAGATATCGTAAATTGTTTTCCAAGGGGCAGAGGTATATACATGGAGCTGGGTGTAATTGAGGTTGTTGTTCCGCGCAAGAAGAGTTCACTCCTCGGAGTGGCAAAGGTATTGTGCACGGTTCTGGCAGTGATTCTGATTTTTCTGGGACTGACGGTGATGAACATCATCGGCCTGTGGGCACTGATTCCGCTGGTGCTGGGCGTCGCAGCCGGGATCGGAGCGTATTTTGCTTCCATGAACAGCAACGTGGATTTCGAGTATTCGCTGGTAGACCGCGAGCTTCGCGTGGCGAAGATTCTGAACAAGGAGCGCAGAAAGTCCATGGCCAAATATGACCTGGACAAGCTGGAAATCCTGGCTCCGATGAAATCCCACGAGCTGGACAGCTACCGCAATCGCCAGAACACGAAGGAAGCGGATTATTCCACCCGTGATGCATCCAGAGAGAACACCACCTACTGGTGCTTTCTGGAGGGCAATCAGAAGATCGTTCTGGATCTTGCCGGATCCGACGGTGAGAAACTTCTGAATGCGGTGAAGATGTTCGCACCGCGCAAGGTTCGCAACGCTTAAGTTTACAGAAAAAGGTAATAAACAGGATACGAGTCGAAAGGCTTGTGTCCTGTTATTGTTCCTGTGAAAATTCAGGACAGCGGCTGCGCGGATACGCAGCTGATATATTGTTAGAGATGTGTTAACGATGTGTTGACGAAAGACAGCTGAGGACAGGGAAGGAGAGAGTATGGCAAGAATAATCGGAGATGCAATCACATTTGATGATGTTCTGCTGGTCCCTTCGTATTCGACCGTTGTGCCGAACCAGGTTGACGTGAGCACCAACCTGACGAAGAAGATCAAGCTGAACATTCCTATGATGAGTGCAGGAATGGACACGGTTACAGAGGACCGCATGGCAATCGCAATGGCGAGACAGGGCGGCATCGGTATCATCCATAAGAACATGTCGATTCAGGATCAGGCTGATCAGGTCGATAAGGTAAAGCGCTCGGAGAATGGTGTCATTACAGATCCCTTCTATCTGTCTGCAGAGCACACACTGGCAGACGCCGAGGACCTGATGCGTAAGTTCCGCATCAGCGGCGTGCCGATCACAGAGGGCAAGAAGCTGGTGGGCATCATCACCAACCGTGACCTGAAGTTCGAGACCGATTACACCAAGAAGATCAGCGAGGTTATGACCTCGGAGAATCTGGTGACGGCACACGAGGGAACCACACTCGAGGAGGCTAAAAAAATCCTGGCTGATTCCAAGAAGGAGAAGCTTCCGATCGTCGATGACGACTACAATCTGGTAGGCCTCATCACCATCAAGGACATCGAGAAGACCATCAAGTATCCGCTCTCTGCAAAGGATGCCTATGGACGCCTTCTGTGCGGCGCAGCAGTCGGCATCACTGCAAACGTTCTGGAGCGTGTGGAAGCACTGGTAAATGCAAAGGTTGACTGCGTAGTTCTGGATTCCTCTCACGGACATTCCGAGAACGTTCTGCGCTGCCTGAAGATGATCAAGGACGCCTATCCGGATCTGGACGTCATTGCCGGCAACATTGCAACCGGCGAAGGCGCAGCAGATCTGATCAAGGCAGGTGCTGACGCAGTTAAGGTTGGTATCGGACCCGGCTCCATCTGCACCACGCGTGTCGTTACCGGCTGCGGTGTTCCGCAGATTACGGCAATCATGGACGCTTATTCGGTTGCAAAGGAATATGGCATCCCGGTTATCGCAGACGGCGGTATCAAATACTCCGGCGATATGGTCAAGGCACTGGCTGCAGGCGGAAGTGTCTGCATGATGGGCTCGATCTTCGCAGGATGCGAGGAGTCTCCGGGAGCAACGGAGCTGTTCCAGGGCAGAACCTATAAGGTATATCGCGGCATGGGTTCCATCTCTGCCATGGAGAATGGATCCAAGGATCGTTATTTCCAGGAGAATGCCAAGAAGCTGGTTCCGGAAGGCGTCGAGGGACGTGTGGCTTACAAGGGTCTTGTAGAAGACACCATCTTCCAGCTCATGGGCGGCATCCGTTCCGGTATGGGACTGACCGGCTCTCACGACATCAAGGCACTGCAGGAGAACGGACGTTTTGTAAAGATCTCGAATGCATCGCTGCGTGAGAATCACCCGCATGACATTCAGATCACCAAGGAAGCTCCGAACTACAGCGTAAACGAAAAGTAAGGACAGCATATGACTACAGATGAGACCAAGCGCGCAGAGAACGGAGCCGAAAAGGTGGATTCTCTGAACGGTGAGAATAAGAACTTTATCGAGCTGGAGATTGACAAGGATCTGGCAGAAGGAAGATATGATCATGTACAGACCCGTTTCCCTCCGGAGCCGAACGGCTATCTTCACATCGGTCATGCCAAGAGCATTCTGCTGAATTACGGACTGGCCAAGGAATACGGCGGCAAGTTCAACATGCGCTTTGACGACACGAACCCCACGAAGGAGAAATCCGAGTTCGTGGAATCCATCAAAGAGGATGTGAACTGGCTGGGCGCAGATTACGAGGACAGGCTCTTTTTCGCCAGCAATTACTTTGACCAGATGTATGAAATCGCGGTGAAGCTGATCCGCAAGGGAAAGGCTTATGTGTCGGATTTGACGGCAGAGGAGATGCGGGAATACCGCGGAACACTGACGGAGCCCGGCAAGAATGATCCCAACCGGGAGCGGACCGTGGAGGAGAATCTGGAGCTGTTCCAGCAGATGAAGGATGGCAAATTCGCAGACGGCGAGAAGACACTTCGCGCGAAGATCGATATGGCTTCCTCCAACATCAACATGCGCGATCCGATCATTTATCGTGTGGCGCATCTGTCCCATCAGAACACCGGCGACAAGTGGTGCATCTACCCGATGTATGATTTCGCACACCCGATCGAGGATGCCATTGAGGGCATTACGCATTCGATCTGCACGCTGGAGTTCGAGGATCACAGGCCGCTGTATGACTGGGTGGTGCGCGAGGCTGAGTTTGCACAGCCGCCGCGTCAGATCGAGTTTGCCAAGCTGTATCTGAAGAATGTGGTTACCGGCAAGCGTTATATTAAAAAGCTGGTAGAGGAAGGCATCGTAGACGGCTGGGATGATCCGCGTCTGGTGTCGATCTCGGGCCTTCGCCGCCGCGGCTACACCCCGTCTTCGATTAAGAAGTTCGTTGATATGGCCGGTGTATCCAAGAGCCAGTCGGTCAACGAGATGGCGGCTCTGGAGTACTGCATTCGTGAGGATCTGAAGCCTTCCTGCAGCCGCATGCTGGCTGTCCTGAATCCGGTGAAGCTCATCATTGACAACTATCCGGAGGGACAGAGCGAGGAGCTGGAGGCACCCAACAACCTGGAAAATGAGGAGCTGGGCAGCCGCAAGATTACCTTCTCCCGCGAGCTGTGGATTGAGCAGGAGGATTTCATGGCAGAGCCGGTTCCGAAATACAAGAGATTGTATCCGGGCAATGAGGTTCGCCTGATGTACGCATATTTTGTGAAGTGCGTTTCCTATGAAACCGATGATGCAGGAAATGTTACCGTGGTGCATTGCACCTATGATCCGGAGACCAAATCCGGCAGCGGCTTCGAGGGACGCAAGGTGAAGGGAACCATTCACTGGGTGAATGCTCAGGATGCTGTGCAGCTGCCGGTGAGACTGTATGAGAACATCATCGACGAGGAGAAGGGCGTCTACAATGAAGACGGCTCTCTGAATCTGAATCCGAACAGTCTGACCGAGGTGCAGGCATGGTGCGAGCCGGCTCTGAAGGAAGCCAAGGCCTATGACCGCTTCCAGTTCGTTCGCAATGGTTTCTTCTGCGCGGACAGCAAGGATTCAAAGGAAGGCGCACCGGTATTCAACCGCATTGTGTCACTCAAGAGCTCCTTCAAGCTGCCGAAGGCGTGAACAGCGCAAAATCAAATTGATAAAAGGCTTCTTCCGGGGATCCTCGGAGGGAGCCTTTTCTTATGATGAGCGCCCGGCGTCGATGGGTCCTGTCGCCGACGGGGCGCATGCACGGCACAATTGCAAATAGAAAGGTTATGCCGATGGAACTGAACATCCCTTTGACTGCCGCTGACAGTCGGCATTTATATGAGCAGATTTATGAATATATCCGTGACGAGATCCGGGCGGGCAGGCTGCAGACGGGTGAGAAGCTGCCGTCGACAAGGCAGCTGGCGTCGAGTCTGCGGATTGCCAGGACGACGGTGGAACTCGCCTACGAACAGCTCGAGGAGGAGGGCTACATCGACATTCGCCGCGGAAGCGGAGCCTATGTCTGCGAGATCTCGAATATCCCGGAGGTGATGGGATGGTCGGATTCGTGTGGAGGCCACGCCGGAAAAGGACAAAATGACTCAATCGGTCAACCGAACGGGCATCTCCAGCATGCATCACACAGTTACCATGCCGGCCCCGCGCAGGATGGGGAGAAGAAAGTGAGGAGTGGTCGAAATGCTGCTGATGCCAGAGAGAAAGATCCTGGTCGGGAGTGGATTGATTTTTCACCTCGTACGATTGATATGTCAATGTTTCCGTATGCAACCTGGAGGAGAATTCTGCGAGGCATTCTGACGGGAGATCGGGCAGAGTTGTTCCACCGCGGAGATCCCAGAGGCGATCTGGAACTGCGTACGACCATTGCACATTATCTGCATCTGTCCCGTGGCTGCAATTGCGAACCGGAGCAGATCGTGGTCGGAGCAGGAAACGATTATCT
>CAYLUU010000025.1:8705-26451 GCA_964386925.1 uncultured Sarcina sp.
GCACAGGTCCTGCAGGCAGAAGGATATGAAATTGTGCCTGTGGCAAGCGATGCCGGCGGGATGCAGGTGAGGTCTGACGGCAGTTGCAGCTGCAATGGAGAAAGTCTCATGGCACTGGAGGATTCGGACTGTCAGCTGGTCTATGTGATGCCGGCCAGGCAGTTTCCGACCGGGGTGGTAATGCCGTATCCGAGGCGTGCGGAGCTGTTGGCCTGGGCGGCACAGGAGGAGAACCGATACATCATCGAGGATGATTATGATTCGGAGTTTAAGTACCGCGGACGTCCGGTTCCATCCCTCCAATCCTCGGATGAAAACGGATGTGTGATCTATATGGGAACGTTTTCCAAATCCATCGCTCCTGCCATTCGTGTCAGCTATCTGATCCTGCCGCAGCGCCTGCTGCGGATCTATGATGAACAGGTGGGGTTCCTCTCCTGCAGCGTGCCGCGGTTGGACCAGGCCATTCTGAATGAATTCCTCCGAGACGGATATTTTGAAAGGTATCTGAATCGAATGCGGAACCGGTATAAGGCAAAGCATGATCATCTGCTGGAGCTCCTGCAGCCATTGGAAAAGGACTTCATAATCAGCGGGCAAGGTGCAGGACTGCATCTGATCCTGCGTCCAAAATCGCAGGTGCTGGAGAAAATCGACCAGTTGACGGCTGCCTGGCAGATAGCGGAGCGATTACCTGCGGGGGCTGGAGGAGAACGAGAATTCTCAAAGGCTGCAGAAGATGTGGTGGAACGAGTGCTCACGGAGGCTGCGGCGGAAGCCTCCGTGAGAGTGTATCCGATGTCCGAACAGCTCCTGCAGACGATGAAGCAACTTCCTGCATCCGGCATAGATGGCGTGAGCGCTGAAGAGCAGAGAAGCCGGGAGGAAAAGAGTTCCGGAGAGGCAGAGAATGGACGGCAGCCCGCTATTTTGCTGGGATATGCGGCGCTGTCGGAGGAGGAACTAGAGAAAGGGGTTGCTTACTTAAGAAGCGCATGGGAAAATCTTGTGTAAAGCTTCCATAGGGGGGAGAATATCTGAAAAAGGTGCCTATAAGAGTGATCCGTGATAGATATTTATAAGAGAAATCTGAGAAGAATATCTATGTGAGGCGTCTGAGAGACACCTGAAGGTGGATGGAATACTATGAGTGATTTCAGAGAATGGTTGACTGAGCGATTCATCATTGAAAGGAAGCGGTTCGACCGGTCAGGGGTTTATGCCTATACCCAACGTGCGATGGCCTATAATTCCAATAAAATTGAAGGGAGCACGTTAACACCGGAGCAGACAGCTTCTCTGTTTGATAATGGAGTACTGCCGCAGAGTGACGATTATTACCGCGCGAAGGATGTTGAGGAGATGAACGGACATTTCCTGATGTTCAACTATATGCTGGATACCCTGAATGAAGAATTATCGCAGTCGGTCATCAAACGAATGCATTTCGAATTGAAGTCAGGCGTTTTCGAGGATCGCGCGAATGGATATGCGATCGGTGACTACAAGAGGCGTCCGAACATGATTGGGATGTATAAAACAGTTCTTCCAGCAGAGGTGGAAACAGAGATGGGAAAACTCCTGGAATGGTATGAAGTACAGGAGAAAACAATGGAAACCCTGGCTCTGTTTCATGCAAAATATGAATGTATCCATCCATTTCAGGATGGTAACGGAAGAACCGGACGCATGATCCTGTTCCGTGAATCACTGAAATATCCGTCCACCCGTCCGTTCGTGATTCTGGATGAGGATCGCAGTACCTATCTCGAGGGGCTGAAGCAATTCCGAGAAGAGGGAGGATGTGATATACTGGCGGGTCTGTTGGAGAAGGAAGCAGACAAGTATTACGAGCAGTGTTGTTATTTTATGGACTCAGAGGATCAGTGATCCCGGGAAATCCGATCATTGGTACAGCAACATTTTGCCATGCGTAACTTTGGGGTGACCTCAGCGGCTTGTTTGGGGTATGATAACAGCAGTGAATGCAACGTCTCCCGGAAACGCATTCCGGGCATGAAAAGGAGGCAAGTATGGATTTTGAGAAGCTGAGTACCGAAAGATATTCCCTCAGAAAGTACAGCGATAAGCCGGTTGAGGAGGAGCTGCTGGCAAAGGTTCTGGAGGCAGGCCACAATGCTCCCACCGCATGCAACCTGCAGCCGCAGCGTATCTTCGTAATGGAGAGTGCCGAGGCACTGGAGAAGGTGGATGGATGCCTGGCGTGTCATTTCCATTCTCCGTTGGTACTGGTGGTGACATATGATCCTGAAAAGTCATGGAAGCGTGAGGAAGATCTGAAGAACTATGGTGAAGTAGATGCGGCTATTGCAACGACGCAGATGATGCTGCAGGCTGCCGACCTCGGCCTTGGTACCTGCTACATCGGCATGTTCAGTCAGGAGAAGCTTCATGCAGCCTTCCCTGAGATGAAGGGACTTGTTCCGGTTGCCGTTCTGACCTTGGGATATCCTGCAGAGAACGCGCATCCTGCAAGACTGCATGCAGATCGAATTGCCGTGGAAGAGATGGTGACGAGACTGTAATATCATGTCGCATCTGCCAGATGTGAGCTGATTTCAACAGAAATTGCACCCTTTTGGATGTCTTGCCGTGAAATTGTTGAGTGCGAGAAGATATCCATGGGATAAAATTAATAAAGTGAGCGCAGCGAATCTTGTTTTCGCTGCGCTCACTTTTTTGATCAGTAGATCATTACCTCGTCCCAGGTGTCGTCCGGGATGATCCCGATGTAGGTCTTGCCGGGATTGATGGTGAGTTCGTTTCCTTCCGCATCGTAGAAATGCGTGATGCCGCTCTCGCCTTCCTTGGTCCAGAGTACGGAAATGTTCTTGCCCTCGGTGCAGTAATAGGCGAACTGGAATTTGTCAATGCAGTTGTAGATCAGATAGCCGTTGCTGTCGTACTGGTGGAAGGAGCAGTCCTGCAGCAGGACGTTTTCAAAGGTGAGAGGAGCCTTGGTATCGGCATCCAGATGCTGCTCTCCGTATTCATAGTAATCGTAGGTGCCGGTCTCTTCATTGTAAACGAGCTTTGACTGGTTGTGATAAAAGGGAAGCTCAATGGTATTCGCCATGCGGACGCCGTCGGCGTCGTAATCATCGAGGTTGACCTTGGTTCCGTAGGGTGCAAACTGAAAATGGCCGTCTGCGGCTTCGGAATCTGTCGTATATTCAGTAGAATACCCGCTGTTTTTAAAATTCTTCTGCAGGTCCCCGGAGAGTATATATTCCGTGAATTCTCTCGCTTTTCCGTTGTTCACACGTGAGAAGGTACCGGAGAAGTGATACGGATAGCGGGAAAAGTAATCGTTGATGTAATACGGCCCGCCGTCATGGCAGATGACTGCCTCGTATTCCTGCGCGACGAGGATATTCGTGGGGCGCACGCTGCGGATGCTGCCTACCTGCTCCAGATCCTGCCAGTCCTTGTAGATGCACATGAGACGGGTAATCCGGTCATTGGCGGTGCTGTTCATCATTTCATAAACAATATCTGCGTCAGCAGTGCCGTAGTGGGGAAGAGCCTTACTCTCGTTGTCCACCATAACGGCGATGGGTCGCTGATCCTGCAGCTCCAGATCAATGGGGAGTCCGGTCAGCTCACTGAGATATTGTCCTTCAGGAACTTCAAGCGGTGTGCCGTAATCCTCATCGGAATCCTGGTCGAAGCCAGATTCGGATGAGGAGGCGGTATCGAAGGCAGAACCAGCTTCATCGGTATCGGAAGCATCTGCAGTGTCGCTTGCGCTAGCGGCGTTCTCCTGCGCAGTGCTGGTGCCGGAACCGGCAGAAGATGAGGATTCCGCGTCGGACATTGCGGATGTCGTCGAGGCAGAGGCATTGTCTGCGGATGCACTGGGTGATGACGTCTGGCTGCAGGCAGACAGAGATGTCATCAATAGGGCCGCTGCCAGAATGCTGGCAGACGCAGGTGAGAGTTTGCTGCTGTGTGATAAAACCATGGTACGCCTCCGTAACTTTTTATATATCACCAGTATACTGCACGAATCAGATACGCGGACATTACGGGGTTCAAAATGATGGCCTGCTGCGGACGGATTCAGGACAGGAATGGACGGGAAAGTGCGCAGTACCGGCTATTTTCCGGAAAAATTCGGCTAAAAATTGAATTTGGTATAAATGCTGCTTGATTTCACTGGGGAAGGATGTGAGAATAAAAATAATTCACGTTTGCGCTTACTTATGAATGCTGTACAGAGTTCATAAGCCTTTGAAAAGTGTTGTGGACAAATTCTCGCAGGTTAATTCTCCGCTGTTTCCCAATAGAATGCGTTTAGAAAAGAGAGAACAATGAGAACGACGAACAAGAGCAAGAACATTATGGATGCAACGATGCAGATTGTGGCGGAGCAGGGATTGACTGCATTGTCAACCCGGTTGGCTGCCAGAAGGGCGGGGGTCTCGGATGGCCTGATGTACCGCTTTTTTGAATCCAAGGATGAGCTTTTGTATGCCTGCTTTGAGAGCGTTCATCGAGAAATAGCAGGGTTGTTCGACAGTCTGCCACAGGAGCTGGCGGCGAATGGAATGGATGCAGCGAAGGTCGATCCGGGCCAGTTGATGCACAGCATCTGGGAGAAATATTTCCGCTTCCTGATCCAGAACGGATATAAGACGCTATTCTATTTTGAATATCGCAATTCGAGCTACATCAAACAGGTTCGGGATCGGGATGAGGATGCCAGGGCAACATATTTTGAAGGGTTTGTCAGCATTATGAATCTCGCGGAGGAGATGTTCCATTTTAAGGAAAAGATCTCGGAGGAGATTCTGTGGAGCTATATCCTTGACACATCAGGAATGTTCGCCGGCCGGATCATTCGAGGCGAGCTGCCGGATACGGAAGAGACGATTGCGCAGGTGTGGCAGCTGATGGGGAGCGGACTGAACGGATTGTTCACGGAGAATTGAACGGATAAAAGAACAGATGAAAGAACAGACGGGAGACCACACATGGTTGGCTTCCCGTCTGTTTTTTTGTCAGTGAGGTTGTGCTACTTCCACGTGGCCGTCAACGTGACCGCCGGAATCCTGGTGCGATAGAGCGTGCACTTGTTCTTCTCGTTGGTGGAGATGTAGGCGTAGGGACCGACGATGGTGAGATCCTCAGCTTCATAAGGGATGTCGATGGTCCAGACACCGATGTAATCACCTTCTGTTGTGAAGACGTTGATGCGCTGTTTCGTCTTCCAGTCGTAGGCCTTGAAGCAGGCGCTGACGGCGTAGATGAAGGAGCCGTCGGAGGCAATGCCTTGTGAGCTGAAGTTCTGATAGTATTCGTCCACCGGTGTGATGGACAGCGTTTCCATGTCATCGTTCAGCACGCAGAAGGAGTTGCGGCTGCCGCTGTTGCGTCCGATCAGGTAGAAATGATGGTCCGCATAGGCAATGGCCCAGATGTGGGTCAGCAGGGGGAAGTTGTACTCCCGCACCTCCTCGAGGTTCTCATCGAGCTCCATGACACCGCTGGGATAGCCGTCGCATGTGCCGCCCTCTGCAATATAGAGGTGTCCGTTGTTCTCGTTATAGCAGATGCCGTTTCCATGATCGAACTGGAGATTGCGAACCGCCTTCACGACCTTGCCGGTGGAGAGCTCGTATTTGGTCAGGATGGTCTCGTAGTGGGAGAGATCTCCGTTGTTGTAGGCGCTGTCATTGATGGACGCGGCGGTGACGAGATACATCGTGCCGTTCTCCTCATAGACGCAGGAGCCCTGTGTACTCTTGAAGGAGTAGTCGGTATTCTCCGGTTTGCCGGCATCCACGGTCAGGACAGCGCGGGACTGGGTGTTACCGGAGTGAAGATTCAATACGGTATCCATGTTGGTATAGGTTTTGCCGGTGTTGGTATCAATCCAATTGCGGAACACGTGACCCGGATTGACGAAGAGATTGCCGGAGAGCATGGTTTTCTCATCGTAGATGCCGTAGGAATCGTCCATTTCACCGAGCGTTGCTCCATTCCCGGCATAGTGAATGATGTACATCTGCGGTTCCCAGAGGGCGTAGAGCGTCATGCTGCCGGCGTCTTCCGGATAGGTTTCCTGGTCTTCGTATTCGCAGGTGTCTGCACTGGGGTTGGTGACCCAGCCGCGGAAGACGTAGCCGTGGCGCGTGAAGGTGCAGGCGGGAAGCTTGTCCTTGCCGGCCTCCAGAACTACGCTGTCCATAGAGCCTGTGCCGCCGTTGGCGTTGAAGCTGACCGTCTCTGAGACCGCGTAGGCCTGCAGGGAGGAAGCTCCGGACATAAGAGAGCAGAACGCATTCATGCAGGCAGCCGCAGATGTCCCCCGGGCAGCAGCCGCAGAGGAAGCGGAGGATGGATTCTGCCAGGAGAATGCATGACCGGGAAAATAACTCACAGCCAGCGCAGCGGCGGCCACGCTGAGGAGCCTGAAACTGCGGGGGCGGATGATATGCAGCAGAGTGTGTGCTGCGTTGTTCGTAGAATTCTTCATGAATAATGCCTGTATGCCTATGTTATACTGTTTGAGTCCTTTGGATACGTTTGTCAGATCATAGGATTATAACATACTTAAGATGACTGAACTGGTCAAAACAGATATTTCTATACATTGCTATGTACAATGTGATTATTTAGGGAAACGCTGATTAAAGCGTTTCCCTCGCCGGATTTGCGCTGCGAAGCAGCATTTTCCCTTGCAACGCATTCCCCAAATGGTCGCGTTAATGCGAGCATTACTTGCACATTTTATGCTAATTTGCCTGGTTTTGAATAGCTACACGATCTGAGAAAGGAAGATTAGATCATGGAAGAGAAGAATACGAATCGTGAATATTGGAAGCCGTCCAACCTGTTGTATCCGGTGCCGGCAGTGATCGTTACATCTGCGGATGGAGAGGGACACACGGATATGATGACCGCCGCCTGGGCCGGAACGGTGTGCTCGGATCCTGTTATGGTGTCTGTCTCCATTCGGCCGTCTCGCCTGACACATGATTACATTGAGAAGACCGGTGAATTCGTTATCAACCTGACAACCCGTGAACTGGCCTATGCCACCGACTGGGTCGGCGTGAAGAGCGGCCGTGATGTGGATAAGTGGAAGGAAATGAACCTGACGCCGCTTCCGTCACAGAAGGTGAGCGTTCCGGGAATCAAGGAAAGCCCGGTGTGCCTGGAGTGTGTGGTTCGTCAGAAGCTGGAGCTGGGGACACATGACATGTACGTGGCAGAGGTACTGTCTACCGATGTGGACACCTCTCTTCTGGACGAGAAGGGTCGGCTCGATCTGGAAAAGGCAGATCTGATCGCGTATTCCCATGGGGAATATTTCACGTTAGGCGAGAAATTGGGCAAGTTCGGATTCTCGGTGAAGAAGAATTAGTAGCGCACATTTTTTATTGGCTGCACGCCTGTCAGCGACAGGGTGGCGGCAGAATGTCCAGACCAGGGGCCTTGCGAGGCCTCGGTACTTGCGAGCGTGTTGTGCGAGCTTAGTACCGCTAGGTCCGAGGACGGAGCCGCGAGGCGTCCCCAGGTCGGACATCTCCGCCAGGACCCGTCGCGAAAGGCGTGCACAACAGACATGAACGCAGGAGATACAGATGAGCAAACTATATTTGGAGTGTTATTCCGGCATCAGCGGAGACATGACGGTCGGCGCACTGCTGGATCTGGGCGCTGACCGTGGGAAGCTGGAGAAGGTTCTGGCCAGTGTCCCGGCAAAGGGCTTTCAGATTAAGATATCGACTGTTATTAAGAGCGGAATCGAGGCCTGTGATTTTGACGTTATTCTGGATGTCGAGCATGAGAATCACGACCATGATATGAACTGGCTGTATGGGGCTGGTGAAGAGCATGAACATCATCACGACCACGATCACGAGCATGAGCACCATCATGACCATCACCAGGATCATGGACATGCAGAAGAGCATGCACATTATACAGATTCGGTCTGCAGCTGCTCTGTGCCGAGCGAACATGAACATGCCGGGGGAGATACAGGAGCCCATGACCATGCTCATCATGGTCACGACCATCATCACGAGCACCGCAACCTGCAGCAGGTAAATGAGATTCTGGATCAGACCGAGATGACAGAGAGCGCCCGGGAACTGGCGAAGCGGATTTTCCGGATTGTGGCGGAGGCAGAATCCGAGGTACATGGAAAGCCTCTGAATGAAGTGCATTTCCATGAGGTAGGTGCGATCGATTCCATTGTGGACATCATTGCGATTGCTGTCTGCTATGATGATCTGCGGGAGAAGGAAGAGATCACCGAGGTGATTGCCCCGGTTCTCTATGAGGGAAGCGGAACGGTGCGATGCCAGCACGGCGTACTGCCGATTCCGGTGCCGGCCGTGTCAGCCATTGTGCGGGAGCATGGAATTCGTCTCCATCTGATGCCGGATGCAGGAGAGTTCGTGACGCCGACAGGAGCGGCTGCAGTGGCGGCACTTCGAACGAAGGATGCATTGCCGGAGGAGTTTGTGATCCGCAGGATTGGCCTCGGCGCCGGTAAGCGCGAGTATCGCCGCGCAGGATTTGTACGGGCGATGCTGTTAGACTGAGTGAAGCGCCTCGGCCTGGCATAGCGGTTTTTAAATGACTGGCAATATCGAGGTATCCGTTGGAAATCAAGATGCGGGTGCTGAATAGTTATGGTTATATACCTGAATGGTTATAAGTGTTAGTGAGCAACGATATGTTTGAATTGCCGATTGAATTTCAGAATCGAATGAGAAGTCTTCTGGGGGAGGCGGAGTACGCGGAATTCGCATCGTCCTACGAGAGGGAACGCTCGAGAGGGCTGCGGCTGAATCCTCTGAAGCTTCCGAAGAACTGGGCGTGGGATGTTAAGGTCGCAGACGGTGCTGTGGCTTCAGTAGAAGCGCAGGGGCAGCAGGTTCCGGATTTCCTGCAAAAATATCGCGCACATCCCATTCCCTGGGCACAGCCCTGGGGCTTTTATTATCCGGAGGAGGATCGGCCCGGCAAGTCACCCTTGCATGAGGCGGGGCTCTACTATCTGCAGGAACCGAGTGCGATGTCGGTCGCGGCGCTTGCAGATGCGCAGCCGGGAGAGAAGGTGCTGGATCTGTGTGCCGCACCGGGCGGCAAGAGCACGATGCTGGCAGCGGCACTGGCCGGACGCGGACTTCTTATATCCAATGAGATTCATCCGCAGCGGGCGAAGATTCTGTCGCAGAACATCGAGCGGATGGGTGTCACAAACGGTATCGTCACGAATGAGAGTGCGGACCGGCTGGCGGGTCGGTTTCCGTCCTTTTTTGACAAGGTGGTGGTGGATGCACCATGCTCAGGAGAAGGAATGTTCCGCAAGGAGGAGCAGGCTCTCACCTGCTGGAGCGTGGAGAACGTGGAGAGCTGCGCCGAAAGGCAGGCAGAAATTCTGGACTGCGCAGCCGGGATGGTGAAGAGCGGCGGAGAGCTGATCTATTCGACCTGTACCTTTGCACCGGAGGAGGATGAAGAGACCATTGCGGCCTTTTGCATGCGGCATCCGGAGTTTCACATCGTGGATGTTCCGGGGCGCCTTGGCAGCAGGATGGCGGAATACGGCTTTGCCTGCGGGCACCCGGAGTGGTGTGAAGAGAACGATGAGACGCCGGAGGAGGAACAGCAGGCGAACCGGCAGATGGAACGGGAGGAGGCTCCGGATGTTGGACGAACCATTCGCCTCTGGCCGCACCGGCTCGAGGGCGAGGGACACTACGCTGCGGTCCTCGTGAAGGAAGGAAGGCATATCAGTGAACCCGTGCCGGAACTGGCGGAGGACCTTTTTTTCACTTCTTTTGCAGAGGATGCGAGAGATACGAAGTCGAATACGAGGCCGAATAAGCGCCGCGGACAGAGCTGCAGCAGTGGTAGTGTTAGCCTTCGAAAGAATGCCGGGAGAGGCTTCTCTGAACGCGATGCCATCGACGGCGGCCGGCGCGGCGCGAAGGGAAAAGGCAGATATCAGAACGAATATCACAACGGATATCAGGACCGACATCAGGGCGTTTCAGATTGGGAAGATTCGAATCGGAAAGAGCTGCCCTGCAGCAACGCAGAGCTGTTGGCGGCGGCCGAGGGATTTCTGCAGGAAACGCTGCAGGATCATGTCCTGTACTCCATTGCGGCAAAATGCGGCGGTGTGCCGAAGCGCTTTGGTGAGGATCTGTATCTCATGCCGTACGGCGCGCAGATTGAAACCGACGGATTGCGGATTCTGCGGCCGGGTCTATGGCTGGGCACGGTGAAAAAGGGACGCTTCGAACCGGCGCATTCGCTGGCCATGGCACTGCACCCGGAGGAGGTAAGGCAGGTACTGGATGTGCCGGCAGATAGCCGGGAGGCGGCGGCCTTCCTGCGGGGAGAATCCCTGCCCTGTGATCCTGCGCAGAAGGGATGGGTTCTGGTAACCATTGACGGCGTCTCGATCGGATGGGGCAAGGCCTCCGGCGGAATGCTGCGTAATCACTATCCAAAGGGCCTGCGGAGACCATAGAATTGAGTACGTGAGGTGAAAATGATTTATCTGGACCATGCGGCGACCTGCCCGATGCGGGAGACTGCGCTCCTCCGGATGACGGAGGCAATGAAAAATATATACGGCAATGCCAGTCCGTCCTATCCCGCGGCGCAGCAGGCGAAGGCGCAGCTGGATCAGGCGAGGACGGCACTGGCCGAGACGATCGGCGCGGACTGGAGAGAGATTTTCTTCACTTCAGGTGGAACCGAGGGGGACAACTGGGCCCTCATCGGCGCGGCAGAGGCGTCGGAGCTCGTGCAGTCCGGGACGAATGGGGCAGATTCATTGAATGCGGAAGGTATGCCGGGAACACGCGGGCATATTATCACGACGGCGATTGAGCATCATGCGGTGCTGCACACCTGTGTCTATCTGGAGAGCCGGGGATTCACAGTTTCCTATCTGCCGGTGGATGAGAACGGTATGGTCCGGGCAGAGGACCTTCGAGGAGAGCTGGACCTGCATCCGGACACCTTCCTGGTGTCGGTTATGATGGCGAACAATGAGGTAGGGACCATTGAGCCGATTCGTGAGCTGGTTCGCACAGTCAGAGACTGGGAGAAGGAACGGAACGAGAACGGCTTCGCAGCGAGCCGCGGCAAGGCAGAGAAGAGGGACAAGGACGCCGCCCGGAAGAGGAATCTGCAGAGACATATTCTCTTCCACACGGACGCGGTACAGGCCTACGGCAAAATACCGATCGATGTGAAGAACCTGGACGTGGATCTTCTGTCCGTCAGCGCCCATAAGCTGGGAGGGCCGAAAGGAATCGGCTTTCTATATCTCAAAAAGGGAACGCAGATCGGTGCCCTGATTCACGGCGGTTCGCAGGAGAGCGGACGAAGGGCCGGCACGGAGAATGTACCGGCGGCGATCGGGTTTGCCGCAGCTGCGAAGGAAGCTGTCCGGGAGATGGAAACGGATGGCCGGAAGGTGCTGGAGCTTGTGGAATATTTTCGCGAGAATCTGGAGAAGACCTTTGGCGATGTGGCATCCGGGGAAGGCGGAGTACACTGCGTCTGGAATGGACCGGACATTAGTGCCGGTTTCGGAGAGCTCTGCCGGATCCCGGGGAATGTGAATGTGTCCTTTCCTGGACTCGACCAGCGAACCCTCCTGATGAATCTCGATCTTGCGGGAATCTGTGCGTCAGGCGGGAGTGCATGCACGACAGGAGCGGTGGAGCCGTCTCATGTGATTCTGGCTATGACCGGAGACCGGAAACGGGCGGAGGGTGCGCTTCGCTTTACCCTGGGACCGGAGAATACACGGGAAGAGCTGGATACCGTTATTCGCGTACTGAAAGAGACGATCGAGCGAATCTGCGTGGGTGCCACGGACATGTAGGGATAGTACCAGCTCGGCTGTAGTGGTTTCTGCGGCCAGTATGGGTGCCACGGACATGTAGGGATGGTACGGCGATTCTCGCCAAATCCTGTGTCTGCATGAGGAGACACGGCACGCGTTGGTGCAGCGCCGAAGGGAGACAGCTACTTACTCCTGCGCAGGACATCCAGCGTGGTATCGTAGTCGTAGTCGGCTGTTGTAACTGTTTTCGCAGACAGAATTTCATAATGAGCAGAATTGTCTTCATCCGGCTCCCGGACGAGGAGAACGAGGAGATAGTCCTGCGTACTGCTGACAGAGGCGGAGAACACGAGAAGAGGTGTGTTCTCTGCCTCTTCATTATGCCCGGTATTGGCCAGAATATTCTGGATTTCGTCGTGCCAGCGGCTGGAGGTATCTGCAGGATCTACATAGGAGGAGAGACTGCGGGCGGCTTCGTAGTAGGCGCGGAGAACTGCGCCGGAGCCGCCGGAGGCGTCCGCAGAGCTGGAATCCGTACGTTGACTATTCTGGTCAGATTGACGAATATCCGCCTCTTTATTGGCGGATTCCTGCGTGCAGGAACTGTAGAGCTCTGCCAGCTCGACATCGGTGCGGGCAAGGTATGCTTCCCCTGCATTGCGGGCAGTGTAGTAGCCGGTGACCTCCTCTGCATAGCGATCCGTGAGCCGGGTATCCGCCTGTGCACTGACCATGGAGAGTGCGGCAAAGCAGAGGAGGCTGATGATGATGAGGACCATCAGAATCAGTGCAGCGCCGCTGCCGAAATGAAACCTTCGGCGCCTCCTTACCGGACGTCCCTGCTCCACCGTCTGCATGGCATAGTCGATGGGATTGGCAGCAGGACTTTCGATCTCTCTAAGCTCAGGCATCATAGCGATTCACCTCCAGTTCATAGAGAAGGTCGGACGCCGCATGACCGGAGAAGGCGTAGACGGAGATGGTCAGCGTAGATAGTCCCTTGTATTGGTCATCCTCTGTGACAGTGAGGGTCATCTCATAGGAATAATTGTCGGACGCGAACAGTCCGTTCTCATTTACGACATTCCATTCACTGTCAAAATGCAGCACCTCCGGCTGCTCTTCGTGTGAGAGCCAGGATGCAGCGATGTTCTGCGCCTCGGAGACGGCATGCGTCCGGGCGGCAGAGCGTCGGCTCAGCGTTTCGGCGCCCAGGTACATACGGATACAGACAACCGAAGAGAGCGCGAGAAAAGCCGTCGCAAGGATCAGCTCGAACAGGAACAGACCGGATAGAGACAGCTGGCGGGTATGAGATTGTTTGGCTTTCTTGTTATGGGTCATGTGAGTAAAACCTTTCGAGCCGAGCTGCATGAGCCCGCTGCGCCTGCACTTTTTGACACGCACGCTCGGAAAATCTTTCTGCGTAATCTGGCTGATTATTTTGCAAACGCTGTACCGGATGCAGGGAACGTTTCTTGCACCGGTTGTTTTATTGAGCAATTTGCGAGCGGGAAGCGTTATGGCTGCAGCAGGATGCGCAGCTGCTGCGTATCCTCGCCCTGCACCAAGGTGACCTGCAGCAGATCTTCCGATTCCTGCTGCAGCTGCATGTCGTCGAGATTCGTGACGAAGGTACCGGCCTCTGCGGTCCTGGCAGCTGTGTTATCTGCGCGGATCATGAGCTCGCGGAGATCGCCGCCCTGGCAATACAGGTAGGTGTCATAGAATTCTCCGCTAAGGCTCTGGCGGATTACGATGGAACTGCATCCATCGAGATCCTCGAGGCGGATCGCACCGGCATCCTGTCCCTGCCGGACCTTCTGCAGGATATAGGCGCTGGCCGTTCTGGTACTGTCGTTCTCATCCATCGAGGTGAGGACGTTCTGATAGACACCGGTTCCCATGCAGATGAGCAGCTCGCCGATGATGATAAGAACGGCGAACAGCAGGAGCAGGAAGAGAACTGCAGAAGAGTGGTGCTCCCGGCGCCTTAGGGAACCGAATGAATCCGGAGAATGCAGAGACCGTGGGGCACAGGACCTTGCAGGAATGTCCGAAGACCTGTTGTCACGGCCATGTCGGAATGTGAAGAGCTTCATGAGTCTGCCCCTCCTGCGGCGGAATTGTCTATCTGAATAATGTGGTAGCTCGGGCGGATGTTGGAGGCAATGGGCTGATAGCTGACGTAGAACAGAGATTCATCATAGGTCAGCCCATAGTGATCCTTCATGTATTGCAGATCCGGGGGATAGGCACCCTCGAGGGCATAGCAGGACGTGATGGCATGATCCAGCGCCTGCTCGAGGGACAGCTCCTGGTCGTAATACGAATTCTTCTGCAGACCATCTGCGAGGCGAACGAACAGGAGCAGCCACAGCAGCATGAACAGGAGCCCTGCCGGGAGCATGAAGTTGATGTGGGAACGGTGTTTTCTCATACATTTATCCGATACTAGACATGATACTCATCAAGGGCAAAATAACGGACAGCAGAATCATGCCGATGACGATGGCGAGAACCGCAACCATCGCGGGCTCGATGCGCGCGAGCACGGTGTCAATGCGGCGGTTGGAATCCTCCTGGTAGTGCCTTGCAATATATCCCATGACGGTGTCGGCATTTCCGGTCAGGGAGGCAACGCGGATCATACTGGAATAAAAGCTGGAGAAAATCTCGGCCTTTGCCAGTGCGTCGGCGAGAACGTCGCCGCCCTCCAGATACTGCACACACCGATCAATGCGTGCGGCCACTACATCATTTTCTACGAGTGTGCGACAGATGGTGAGAGACTCGTAGGTATCCATACCGCTGGCCTGTGTCAGCTGCATGCCGGCAGCAAAGCGGCCGATGGCGATCTCTTCCGAGAGGCCCTTGGTGAGCGTCATTTTCTGCAGGAGCTGCTGCAGCTGCTGCCTGCCCTTTCTGGTGTTGTTGAAATAGAAAAAGGCCGCAGCCAGTGCCAGAAAGACAGCCAGGAACAAAATGTAATACCGGCTCAGTGCATCGCTGATGTCCATGAGCAGAGAAGAGACTCCGCTGACGGAGGCTCCCAGCTGCCGGAACACCTGCCGGAAAATCGGCAGAACACGTGAGAGCAGAACAACGACCAGAACGAACATCATGAGTGCCATGATCATAGGATAATAAAAGGCATCGCGAATGGAGGCGCGGAGCTCATCTTCCGAGGCATAGAAGCCCGCAAGAGAGGCGCAGACGGAGTCGGAATGCCCGGTTAGCTCTCCGATGTGCAGGAGCCGGATCGCGTAGGAAGGGAACACACCGGATGCCTGAAGCGATTCGGAGAGGCACATACCATGAGACATCTGCTCCTGCAGCTGCCGGCAGACACCGGCAAGGTCCGTGTTATCTTTATCCTGCAGCATGATGTCCAGCCCCTCCTCCGGCGTAATGCCGGCACTGAGCAGCATGGCCAGCTGTTCGAAAAAGTGAGAAAGCTGCTCCTCGGAGAGAGGCTTGGGCGGGCGATTGTTCTGATGATTTTTAAATAGCTGGTTGAACAGATGTTTAAACATAAGAACTCCTGCGGAACTCTGTCGGTATGACAGAAGATTCACGACATACGTAATCTGCTCACTTTAACGAAATGGCTACTTACGCATGTCTATGTCATGACGGGTCTTAAGGTCAAAACCATTCATGAGAGCAAGCACGTATCAGTGATCTAGACCTGTATCATGCATATCAATATTCGTAACAAACACGATACTGGTTCTCGTTGGAAATGTATTTTTTGACCTTCTGTGCGCCTTCGGTAGAGGCCAGCGTGGGATCCATGAGTGACCAGTCGGTGCCGTCGAACTGAATGATGCCGTTGACCCAGCCGACATCTTCGATGTAGGTACTGATCCAGGCGTGATAGGTGGTGCCGGAATATCCGATCTCCATGCGCGTGGGGATGCGCTGGGAACGGAGCATGCAGGCCATCAATGCGGAATAATCCAGGCAGATTCCCTTCTGCGTTTCCAGAACTTCGTCCACATCCGGCAGGTAGCCGTTCTCTACCGTCTCCGCCTCATCCCAGTCATAGGAAAGAGTATCCACAACGAAATCATAGATCAGCGTTACGGCATCCAGATCAGTGTCAGCAGGCTCCACAATCTCGGCAGCCTTGGCAACGGCCTGGGTGTCTTCGTTAAACCAGACATACTGATTCGGATAGAGAAAGGGGAGAAACTCGTCGTCCAGTTCAACGGAAACTTCAGTCTGGAATTCCGTGGCATATCGCGTTCCTTCTATATTGGTATAGATGCCGATGTCATAGCTGCCATCCCCATCGGAGAACGGGAACACGGCAGATGTTCCATCGGTCGGAAGGTTGTAGGTATAGGTGATGCCATCTGAGGTCGTAACCTGGAGCTTCACCTTATCGGAGCTGCCGGAGTAGGACGCGGAGAAATATCCGTCCTTCTGATTGGAGAAATCCAGCACTGCATCCGCAGTCCCACAGGTGTCACTGCCGGGGGACGTGGGCGAGAGAACCTGCGGCGTGTTATCCCGGGTTCCGTTCATGGAAGAAACATCCGCGCTGACACCAGAACTGCTGCAGCCGGTCACAAGGAAAGGCAGCAGACAGCAGATGGCAGGCAGCAGGCTGCGACTAATATCAAAATCTGATTGTAGCCTCCTCGGTGGTTTCAGCAGGGAAACTGAGATGGGATGCTGCGTGGATACAGTTGTATTTATTTTATGCCTCACGGGAAGAGCATTCCCGGGATCGAAAAACCATTGCCGTACATTCATAGGATCATTATAGCGGGGACGGAAGCTCTCGTGTCGTTTTTTGAGCGGCGGTTTAGAGGAGAACTCCAAGTAACAAAAACATCATTACTATCATACGACCAATCACTTTTCTTGCAACCTTTCTAAAACATGACAAAACTTCTCGTTTCACCTTGACGTGCAAAAAGTGGGGGGGGTACAGTGGTGACATCCAAACGACATGTTCCGATGACATGATCAATCGAATAAATCCGCCGGAAGAGACATTACAAAGCAGCATCTATTTCGCAAACGACATCTGAGGGCACATCCACAAGGCGGAAGAATTTCAGTTAGATTTTTAGAATCCAAGGAAAGGGGAACACATGAAGAAACATTTGTTGAAACTGTTGACAGGACTCACCGCTGTATCGCTGTCTGTTGCACAGCCCGTGAGCGTAATGGCATGCGACACAGGCAATACGGTTATCGCTTCGAACGAGGACAATTCTGGCACTGGTACATCGAGTGATCAGCTCTCCGGCGACAGCACAGACACCGGCACAGGTGATTCGAACAGTGACACATCGAATGCAGGGGATGTCTCCTCGGCTGCAGATTCTACTGAGACAACCGAAACACAGCAGGACAATAAGACTGCCGCAGAGAGTGCAAATAAAGAGACCGACACCACCCAGCAGACGGATGGAGCCGATGCAGGTCTGACTGCAGGCGGCACTGAGACAGATCTGCCTGCAGAGGGGACTGAGACAGAGCAGGGCGAAGATGAGCAGCCGGAAGTTTCTGACGGTACCCAGACCAAGAATGCAGCGGCTGGAGAACAGATCACCGATCCGGAGCAGGAAACGGAGAAGGCAGAGGATATTCTGGCGGGCGACGCTGAACAGACTGAGGCAGCAGGCAAGATCTCTGATCAGTCTCTTGAGAGCACTAAGAAGGCAGTTGTGGATGGCGAAAGCGCTACAGCAAAGGCAGTCAATACAAGTGTGGCAGATGCTGACGGCACACAGGACAGCGAAAATAAGACCTCTGAACCTGCCAAGGCTGACGAGCCTGCAGCAGGTGAGCAGGAAGAGCAGAAGGACGAAACAGCTGATGATCAGACGGAAGACGAGAGGGATGAGGATGCTGATCTGGAGGAGGAAG
>CAYLUU010000026.1:0-19249 GCA_964386925.1 uncultured Sarcina sp.
GAGCAAAAGGAAAGCTGCGTAGCAGCGATTTTGCGAATGGGCTCTGAATAGTTACCTTATTCTTTGCTCTTCGCTCAGGCAACGTTTCCCTGCAGACCGCTACAGAATCTCCGCACCTTCCGGAATCCGGAACTCACTCTCCTTCACCTGGAACCTCTCTGTGTGAATACGATCCTCCTCCATAAAATCAGATACGTAATTCAGAAACTCCTGGATCAGGGGGCTTAACCGATGTTCCTTCGGCCATACCAGCACATATTCCACATACTTGGCCGGGTTCGTGATCACCTTCGACACCACATGCACATTCGGCGTATAGGTCGTCTGCGGGAAGATACTGATCCCCACTTTCTGCTCCGTCAATGCCACGGCATCGATGTAGTTGGACATCTCACAAATAATGTTCGGCTCTCTGCCAATCCCCTCGAACCATTTCAGAATGGCCTCGATACGGGAGCTGCGGCGAGGAACAATCAGCGGATAGTCTGCCAGCTCCTCCAGCGTCACATAATCCCCCTCCTCCTGTGCCAGAGGATGATCCTTCGGGATCAGTGCAATCCAGGGCTCCTTGCCGATCACGATGCTGCCCAGATGCTCATTGTCAAAAGGATACGCAATGACTGCCAGGTCCGACAACCCCCGTGCCAGATGTTCCAGAACGTCATCCGAACTGCCGTTCCACATCTGATATTTCACCATCGGGTATTCCTCCCGGAATCCTGCGATAAAGCGTGACGCAATATACGGTGCCCGGCCCTCCACCATGCCAAGTGAGATCGTCCCCGACAGTCCGCTCTCCATGTGTGCCAGATCCGCTCTGGTCTTATCCGCCAGCGACAGCATCTGATTCGTCCGGTGCAACAGAAGGCTCCCGGCCTCTGTCAGCTGCAGATGACGTTTCCCGCGAATGAACAACTGAACACCCAGATCCTCCTCCAGAGATTTAATCTGGTTAGACAGCGGCGGCTGGCTCATGTTCAGCTTCTCAGCCGCTCTCGTGAAATTCAGCTCCTGCGCTACTACGGTAAAATATTTCAGTGAGCGAAAATCCATGGCTTCCTCCCGTTTACGTCTTTTTTATCTTCACTGTGCGCTTTATTGTCCGAGCACCTGCAGGATGCTCTGTGCAATGTACCGCATTCCCGAATTGTTCGGGTGAAGCTTTACAGCATCCTTTTCGCACCGATGTCCGACACCATTGGCATCATAGGCCAGTTCGTTTCCGAACACATAGGCAGAGTTCACATTTGTCACATAAGGGTCCACGCTGATCGCAGACAAGTCTACATAAGACAATCCGTATGCCTGCGCGCACTGCAGCTTGGCCGCCGTCTCCGTTGCGTCATTCCAGAAATTGCCGACCAAAACGATTCTCGCATTCGGTGCCTTTTTCTGAATATACTCGATCAATTCAGGCAGATCCTGTGCAAACCCGGCTGCATCCGGAATGGCATTCTCTCCCAGCTGAATCGTCACCAGCTCCAGATCCTTCGACAGATAGGGATCCAGAATATACAGCACACTTTCCCTCGTTCCGGTACTGATCTCCCAGATGGCGTAATTCAATGCCGCACTGTTGTAGGCCTGCCCGTTCTGCGTACAGGACGTCTCCAATGCAGAGGAAACAATATGATAATAATCATATTGCTGTCTGGTTGCCCCCATTCCCATGGCATCCGGCCAGTAGCTCTGCCTCGGATGCATCGTGATGCTGTTGCCGATCGCCAGATAATCATATCCGGATGAAGGACTCCAGCTGCCGCTCGTAATCACCAGAATCAAGTACTGCTCTCCAGTTCCATCGGCATTGACAAGAGCCGGAACCGACATCACTACGCTGGTATCCGAGACCGTTGTGGGAACCTTGTAATAAAATCCATTTCCGATATCGTAAAAGGCCTGCAGGCTCTCACCGGTACGAAGCGTTCGTCCGTTCATAGCCGTCTGTAGGGTCATCCCGATCTGCACGGACTGCGTTCCATTCAAGGCAGACGCATCTGCGGCCGTCCCGTCGGACATCCGGAATGTCACCGACCATGCGCTGGCCCGCTCCTGTCCGCCGGCCATACTCAGATAACGAACCCCGGTGTCACTGTTCGACTCCCCCGCATAATTGATAATCCGCGTCCTATCATAATTCACTACGGTGAAGAGACTTTGCTCCAGCGTATCCGCCGCATCATCGCTCACAGCATTCACATCCGCAGCAATCGTCAGCGCCGCCTCCGCGGACGTACTCTGCGCAGCCTGTGTTGCCGCGGCGCCTGACGTCTGGGTTCCGGTCTTTTTATTACTCGACTTCTTTTTCGTCGTCTTTTTGCCGGAGGTCTTCTTCTTGGCCACACTCTTCCCGCTGGTCCCGGTTCCAGAGGACGACGCCTCTGTCGAAGACTGGGTGGAGGAAGTTGTTTTTTTCGCTGCGCAGGCATCCACGGGCACCAGCAGGATCGCCGACACCAGTCCCAGCACTGCAATAGTATGAAGGAAATGCTTTTTCATTTTTCTCGTCTAAATAAAATTCCTGATCCAACAGTGTCTGCAGGTCCTCTTCGTATCATCCATCATTGAACAATATCAGTGGGGCAGACCGACCTGTCAGAACCCACGCTTCACTATTCCAATTCAATGCAACATAAAACAGCGATCCGGACACGTATCATATCCGAATCGCTACTGATTTTATCTGAAATCCATATAATATACAAGAATGCTATGATGCACCGCAAACGATTTGCATCAGTTACCCACGCCCGTTCCTTTGCTCTTGAACTTCAGTCGTGACATAGCTCTTGCCATGGCGGCCTGCGACATGTAGTACTGGCGCATGCTCTGATGCTGGCGCATTCTCTCCTGTGCACGCTCCAGAGCCTCCTCGGCACGGCGCTCATCCAGCTCCTCCTGCGTCTCGCAGGTTTCCACCAGAACGGTGCAGCGGTTGTTGGCGAATACCATGGAGCCCACACCGGATACGACCTGAATCCAGGTTCCGTCCGGCTTTTTGATCGACAGCTCGCCCGGGCTGATCGCCACCATCGACTGGCAGTGATGTGCCAGAAACGACGTCAATCCGTCCACCGTATTCACAATGAGGCACTCTGCATAGCCTTCATAGAAGACCTTTTCTGCCGCAATCACATGCAGATAAAAATGATTGGACTCTGCCATATTACTTCTCTGCCTCTGCTTTCTTCACCACATCATCAATGGTTCCGCAGTTAAAGAATGCATTCTCCGGATACTGGTCTGCCTCGCCGCCCAGAATTGCCTGGAAGCCATCGATGGTCTTCTCCAGCGGAACATACTGTCCCGGAATTCCGGTGAACTGCTCTGCAACGGAGAACGGCTGCGACAGGAAGTTACGGATCTTTCTTGCACGGTATACGGTCTGCTTGTCGTCATCCGACAGCTCTTCCATACCCAGAATTGCAATGATGTCCTGCAGCTCCTTGTACTTCTGCAGCGTCTGCAGAACAGCCTGTGCTGTCTCGTAATGCTTTTTGCCGACGACATTCTCTTCCAGAATTCTGGAGGAGGACTCCAGAGGATCCACAGCAGGATAGATACCCTGCTCCACGATCTTACGGGACAGAACCGTCGTTGCATCCAGATGTGCGAACGTTGTTGCCGGTGCCGGGTCCGTCAGATCATCGGCCGGTACGTATACGGCCTGAACCGATGTAACAGAACCGCTCTTCGTCGATGCAATTCGCTCCTGCAGCTCACCCATCTCAGTTGCCAGCGTCGGCTGGTAACCAACGGCCGAAGGCATACGTCCCAGCAGAGCCGAAACCTCTGAGCCTGCCTGCACGAAACGGAAAATGTTGTCGATGAACAGCAGCACGTCCTTATGCTCCACGTCACGGAAATACTCTGCCATGGTAAGTCCCGTCTCTGCCACTCTCATACGGGATCCCGGCGGCTCATTCATCTGTCCGAATACCAAGGCTGTATTCTTGATAACACCGGACTCGGTCATCTCACTCCACAGGTCATTACCCTCACGGGAACGCTCACCGACACCGGTGAAAATGGAGTAACCGCCGTGCTCTGTTGCTACGTTATGAATCAGCTCCTGAATAAGGACTGTCTTACCAACGCCGGCGCCGCCGAACAGACCGACCTTACCACCCTTTGCATACGGTGCAATCAGATCGATAACCTTGATACCGGTCTCCAGAACTTCCTGCACCGGACTCTGATCCGTGAACTTCGGAGGCTTCCGGTGGATTTCCCAGCGGTCTCCCTCCACAGCACCCTTATCATCAATGGGATCACCCAGCACGTTGAACAAACGTCCCAGGGTTCCGGTTCCAACCGGAACTGCAATGCCATGTCCCTCGGACATAACCGGCATATCCTTCTGCAGACCCTCGCTGGCGGACAGCATGATGCAGCGAACCATATTGCCGCCGATGTGCTGTGCCACCTCCATCACGCACTTGGTTCCATGATTGTCCACCTGCAGTGCCGTGTTAATCACGGGAAGCGGCTTCTCATCGAACTGTACGTCTACAACAGGTCCCATGACCTGTACAATTCTGCCGATTTGCATAGATACCTCCTACGCTGTCTCTGCGGCTTGCTTCTCGCGGAGACGTTTTCTTGCGCTTTCCTTCGCGCGCTCCTGCTGTCTCGCCCGTGCCTTGGCGCCTGCGGCAATCTCCGTAATTTCCTGCGTGATCTGCCCCTGACGCTGACGGTTATACTGAACAGACAGGTCCTGCACCAGCTTCTGGCCCGCCTTGTTGGCGGCATCCATTGCCTGCATTCTGGCCGAATGCTCCGAAGCATAGGATTCTACCAGTGCAGAATAGATGTAACCGGATACAAAGTCCGGAACGATATTGTCGAGCAACACCTGCGGATTCGGCTCCAGTGCAAAATCTTCCTGTTGAATCGATCCGATTCCCTGGAAAATTGCGCCGTTCAAACGAACCAGCGGCAGCAGCTGAATCACCTCCGGAACGAACTCCACCGAATTCTTCATGCGGGTGTAGGTGAGATACACCTCGTCCACCTCATGATTGATGAAGAGCTCCAGCATCTTGGATGCAATCTGTCTGGAACGGGACAGTGTCGGTTTCTGTGCGGTGTAGCGGAATTCTCCGTCCACCGCGATCTTTCGGCCTTCAAAATAATGCCGGCCGAACTCGCCGATCACGAACAGCATATCATCAGAATCCTTGCGCAGATGCTCCTCTGTCATTTTCACGACATTATGGTTGTACGCACCTGCCAGGCCCTTATCTGCCGTCACACAGATAATCGCACGCCGGAGATTCTGTCCCTTCTCCGACACACGATTATCGATGAAGGGATGACTGAAATCATCCGGCAGGTGTCTGACGACACGCCCCAGCATAGACTGCAGCGCATAGAAATACGGTTCCGTCGCTGCCAATGCCCGCTTCGCGTTATTCAATTTCGTCGAAGAGATCATGTACATCGCGTTCGTGATCTTCATCGTACTCTTCACGCTATCGATTCTGTCTCTTGTCTCTCGAATCGAACTCATTGTTCAGCACTTTCCTCTCTTACTCTGCTGCAGATACTGCCTTCTCTCCCGTCTCGCGGCTCTTCTGGAACTCATCCACAGCAGCCAGCAGCTGCTCCTTCAGTTCATCCTCCAGACGTCCGTTCTTCTCAATCTGGCTCAGCAAATCCGCATGGTTCTGCTCAAACCATTCGAACATCTCATTGCAATACGTACCGATCTCATCCGGGTTTACATTCAGGAACTTACGTCCCTGTGCTGCACACAGAGTTACTACCTCACGAACCGGCGACAGCGGATGCTCCAAAGGCTGCTTGAGCATCGACATCAGAACCTTGCCCTGACGCAGCTGGTTCGTTGTAGCCTCATCCAGATCCGAAGAAAACTGTGTGAAGACCTCCATCTCACGGAACTGTGCCAGATCAATACGAAGCGATCCAGCTGCCTTCTTCATAGCCTTTGTCTGTGCAGCACCGCCGACACGCGATACCGACAGTCCGACATTGACAGCCGGGCGCTGGCCAGAGAAGAACAGATCGCTTTCCAGGAAGATCTGGCCATCAGTGATGGAAATTACGTTCGTCGGGATATAGGCCGATACATCGCCGTCCTGCGTCTCAATAATCGGCAGTGCCGTGATGGATCCGCCGCCGAGTCTTGCGGAAAGTCTTGCCGAACGCTCCAGCAGTCTCGAATGCAGATAGAAAACGTCGCCGGGATATGCCTCACGTCCCGGGCTTCTGCCCAGCAGAAGAGACAGTGCGCGATATGCCACTGCATGCTTGGACAGATCATCGTACACGATCAGAACATCTTTGCCCTTATACATGAAGTACTCGGCCAGTGATGTTGCTGCATACGGTGCAATGTACTGAAGCGGTGCCGGATCCGATGCTGTAGAGCTGACAACAATGGAGTAGCTCATCGCATCGTGACGACGCAGCGTCTCTACCAGCGTAGCCACTGTCGATGCCTTCTGACCGATGGCTACGTAAATGCAGATGCAGTCACGTCCCTTCTGGTTCAGGATGGTATCCAGGGCAATGGATGTTTTACCGGTCTGGCGATCACCGATGATCAGCTCACGCTGTCCGCGTCCGATCGGGAACATGGAATCGATGGCCAGAATACCGGTCTCCAGCGGAACCGTAACCGGCTGACGATCTACGATGCCAGGCGCCGGCTGCTCAATGGTGCGATATCCTCGCTCCGGAATGGCAATTCCGCCGTCAATCGGAGCACCGAGAGCGTTTACCACGCGTCCCAGATACTCATCCCCTACCGGAATACCGGCACGTTTTCCGGTTCCGACAACCTTGGTGCCTTCTCCGATCGTACCTTCCTCATCGAAAAGGATAGCACCGATGGAATCTGCCTCAATGTTCTGAACCATACCCTTCACGCCGTTGTCGAACAGAAGGATTTCTCCATACATTACATGGGCAAGACCATCGATGGTAACGATACCGTCTCCTGCTGTCAGGACCGTTCCAACCTCTGATTTCTGTGCTTCTACGCGGAAATCGTCCGTTGCTGTCCGCAGCACAGACATGATCTTGTGCTCATCTGCCTCTGCGCTCGGGATCATCGGACGCTGTCCGCTGTTATCCTTTCTGGCAAGGGCTTCGTCAATTCGGTTTGCAATCTGACGGCTTCGGCCATTGACACTCCAGTCATACTCGTCGTTCTCGATGTCCAGAATAAAGCCGCCGCCAAGAGAAGCATCTTCTACAATCTCCAGCTCAATATCTGCCGCATTCTCAACGTGATACTGCGCAGCCAGAAATCTGCAGAAGCCCTTCTTTTGCTGTTCATCCGGTCGTGTTACGCACCGGAGAACAGCCTTTAACTTCTGGTTTGTTTCCATACCTGTCATTCTCCGTTAGTTCTCTTCCTTCGCCTGACCGGCCTGCGCCAGGAACTGATCATACAGATCAGAGTCCTTTACACTGGCTGCCTGCTGATGAGCAGCGCTCTTGAGCATGTCTGCAATGTCATTCTCTGCCAGCTGGCGCTCCTGATCTGCTGCAAGCTTAGCCTTTTCCTTTGCATCGGCAACGATGCTCTCAGCCTTTTTACCAGCCTCTGCAACGATGCGATCATACTCTTCACCTGCTTTTGCCTTGGCAGAAGCGATGCTCCGTGCATGCTCCTCATCAATCTTCTGGATGGACTCTGCATACTGCGCCTTCAGCGCATCTGCCTGGGCATTCGTATCTGCAGCGTTCTTCAGCTGTGCATCCACGTCTGCCTTTCTCTGCTCCAGAATATTGTGAACCGGCTTGAACAGGAACACTCTCAACAGAACGAAGAGAATCAGAAGATTGATAATCGTCCAGAGAACGTTGATGTCAATTTCTAGCATAAAAAACCTCCAAATACACCTCGCACCGCGGCCATCCCGCGGTGTCTGAGATCCTTTTCCTTCGATACGGTTTCCTTTGGTTTAAACCCCAGACCGTATCAACCGTGCTACTTACTGCAGCATGAAGATGATCAGGATACCCAGAACGAAGCCGTAAATAGCGGTTGCCTCTGCCAGTGCGGAACCCAGCAGCAGGTTCTTCATGATCTTAGAGTCTGCCTCAGGCTGTCTTGCGATTGCATCTACTGCGTGTGCAGTTGCGATTCCGATACCGATACCTGCTCCGATGCAGGCCAGTGCTGCGATTCCTGCTCCAATTGCTGTCATTTCTTTTTCCTCCTAAATTACGCTGTCTGCTCATACAGACGCTTTACTATATTCCGTAACTGTTCAGAACTCATCCGTAAAACAATGCCTGCAATTGCCAGGCACCGCTTTTCTCTCTCCGAAACGATTTGTCCGCTCGGACAGCAGGCTGAACAGATACGTTTTCTTCCCGGCCGGTCCTCTGCCGCAGCAGCTCCCGGCCGGGAGTGTTACCGAATCAACTGCCGCCTTATGCGGCTGCCTTCCTGCGCTTTTCCTTGCGGACCTTTTTCTTCTTCGGCTCCTCCGGCATCAGCGGTTCCGAAGCCTCTGCCAGGAACAATGAGGTCAGGAATGCGAAGACATAGGCCTGAATAAAACCATCGAAAATATCAAAGTACATACTGAAGATCAGCGGCAGTCCAACCGGAAGGATCATCTCAATGATCTCCATGATGACATATGCACCGAGGACGTTACCGAACAGTCGCATGCACAGCGACAGCGGACGAATAAAAATCTCCAGAATATTGATCGGCGTAACAACGGCGATCGGCTGTGTAAAGCTCTTAAGCCAGCCTTTGCCGCCCTTTGCACGGATGCCCGCAGCCTCAATGAGAACAATACTCATCACGCCAAGTGCAGCTGTTACATTGATGTCCTTGGTCGGCGGCTTCATTCCGAGAAGGCCCATGATATTGGACAGGCCAATGTACAGCAGCACCGTTGCGATGTATTCGCTGTACTCTTTTGCCTCCGGTCCCAGCATTCCCTGCGTAAAGTTATCCAGCCAGGTCACAATCGTTTCTGCAATGATCTGACGTTTGCCGGGGTTCCACACCCTCATTCCTCTGGTCAGAATGATGGCGATCGCCACCAGAATGGCCATGACAATCCAACTGACAACGACCGACTCCTTCACCGGAAGTCCGCCGAAAATCGGGATGGTGAAGACCACCTTGACCGTCAGCTGTTCTACCAGCTCTGCTGCCATTTCTTTCATATAGAAAACCTCCTGCTAGCCATGCATGGCCTCTGATCCGCCACGTCATGCAGTCGTGGTAAACTGTACTCTTGCACATTCAAAAAGTAAAGGGCACCCCGGTTTTCGGGATGCCCTTTTCCTCAACTTTGTCGATTGCTTTGCAATGTTTGACCAGTCCGAGTATCTCAAGAGTGAACCTACAACATGTAGACGATGCGGATTCGGTATCGAAGCGCCTCATCAAGGCTCCTGGTACATCACAAATTGATGTGCCGGCTTCTCACCATGCAGTTGCTATATCAAATGTAATTCCGGATCCTTTCACAAAATCGCCTGTATCACAGACAATTCCGGTTCCGAGGCTCGTCTCCACAACTGTACCACGCGGATACTTCGAAAGGTTCGCTGCCACCATAATGTAGTCGCCGAACATCTTCACGCCATCGTTTCGGACCCAATATTCGCTATCATATCCAGCTTTTTTCAGGTTGTCAACGATTTTGCTCATGTTCAGATTGTAGTAGGTTTCCTTACCATTAGGCCCCTTGACCACTCCGGCAGTCTTGTTCAGGACCGCTCCGTTCCAGGTCTTGCTCCTGGTCTGCTGTGCCAGCTCTGAGCGTTTCGTTGTCTTCTGTTCCTCAGACAGTGCCTGCTTCTGCTGCTCAATCAACTGCTCCAGCTGAACCAGATATTCCTCCAGAGCGGTCTGATTGTCCGCCAGTCCCTCGGTGTCCGTGCTGGTCTGGGCAATTGCGCTCTCCGCTGCTGCATTACCGGTTACCATCTCATCGGATTCTGCCTCTGCAGCAGACACGCTCATGGTAATTCCAGGACATCCAAATCCGAATGTAAAAATCAGACAGCTCAGCAGGGTAATGATTGTTGTTCGAAATAATCTTAAATTCAAATAAATACTCCTTCCGACATGACTACCTGTCAGAAGGAGATGTTACAGAATTATTTCATTTTTGTCAAATTTCCGTCACAAAAGCTCGTATCTGCGCTTACTTTTCGTTACGGCTCACTCGCAGATAAGACCAGGCAGCTCCGCAAGCCACCCCTGTCCGGCATCTTCACAATGACACTTTACACGCTCGCCGTAAACCGCAGGAAGGCTGCACGTCCGGCCTCAGTATCCTTGTAGACGCCGGCATCTTCCAGCACTCTTGCAAAGACCAGTCCGATTTCCTCCTCGATAATGGAATCCAGTCTGCTCTTTGCAGCTTCCGGATCCCTCTGCATGCCGCCTGCGACTGCTTCCGGCTGGTATTCCGGATATTTTTGCAGGATTTCCTTCGTCCATTCGGCATGGGATGCCACAGCCGGCACATCTGCCGGATTCTCTCCTGTGAGGATCACTTCCTTCAGCGTTTCCATCTCGCCCAGAAGGCGCGCCGGCAGTACCGCCAGTCCCATTACCTCGATGAGACCGATGTTCTCCTTCTTAATGTGATGGAGCTCCTGATGCGGATGGAAGATTCCAAGAGGAAACTCTTCTGTCGTCCGGTTGTTGCGAAGGACCAGATCCAGCTCATATTTGCCGTCCCGCATTCTTGCGATCGGCGTGATCGTGTTGTGCGGCGTACCATCTGTTTCTGCCAGGATTTCCGCCTCCGGATCGCTGTAAGCGCGCCATGTCGTCAGAATCCGATCAGACAGCTCGATCAGACGCTCCGGATCCTCGCCGTCAAGACGGATGACCGACATCGGCCAATCCACAATGCCTGCCTCGATCTCCTCAAAGCCGGCAAAAGAAATCTTCGTCCGGATTCCAGCTCTTGCCATGGCAAAGGTGTAGCTGCCGCCCTGGAAATGCTCATGCGTCAGAATGGAGCCGCCCACAATCGGCAAGTCCGCATTGGATCCAATCGTGTAGTGCGGGAACTTTTGAATGAACTGCAGCAGACGCACGAACGTATCGCGCTCGATCTTCATCGGCACGTGCTCGCCGGACAAAACGATGCAGTGCTCGTTGTAATAGACATACGGACTGTATTGCATGTACCACTGCTTGCCGGCCAGCGTCAGCGGCAGGAGGCGGATGTTCTGGCGAGCCGGATGATCCAGGCGGCCTGCGTATCCCTCATTCTGCGGGCAGAGGAGGCAGAGGGGGTATTTTTCCTGCTTGTTCTGCAGAGCTGCAGCAATCGCCTTCGGATCCTTCTCCGGCTTTGAGAGATTGATTGTGATGTCCATCTCCCCGTAGCGCGTTTTCGTCACCCACTTGCGATCCTTGCAGATGCGGTAGGTACGAATGTAGTCGCTGTCGCAGGAAAGTTTATAGAAATAATCCGTAGCCTCCTTCGGACTGTTCTCGTAATGCTCGCGGAAGGTCCGAATGAATTCTGACGGGCGCGGTGTCAGGCATCCCATGAGTCTCGTGTCGAAGAGATCCCGACTGGCAATTCCGTCTGCGATCACGCCGCGTTCTACGGCATCGTCCAGCAAAAAGCCCAGGATCTCCTGCAACGAGGGAATCTCTGCAGCCAGCGGAAGTGCCTCCTGTCCGAAGCTACTGGAAGGCTGCTGATGCATTTCTTCCATTAACAGATTGGCTGCATAATACCGGTCATCCTCCGTGATCAGCCCCCGGTCAATTCCGTAGGTTGTCAGTGCCAGCACGGCCTGTTCGGTTGTCTTTAATTCCATAATTTCCCCCTCTCATCATCTGAACGCTCAGGCTTTTAAGTATTCATTTAGCACCCGCATCATGAATATGTTCGCAAGTGGCCAATTCATGTTGAAATCGCCAGGTGCTAAACATATGTAATTTAGGATAGTCTCTTCCAGAGAAAGCATCAAGAACGAAAAGGGCACCGCATTGGCAAATGCTGTAAGCATTGCCAATGCGGCGCCCATATTGTTGTTATGCAGTTGTAACTATTCAGATCCCATTCGCAAAACGATACTCGAAGATGCCCGATGGCATCTTCTCCTATTCGGAGTGGCTTCGCTCACTCCGTACTGCGGAGAAACCGCATTCGCGGATTTCTCCTTGTAATGTTTCCTTTTGCTCATGTGGCGTTCTCGCCAAATAAATTTGCAAAAATGGGCTCGTCAATGCAAGCATTACTCGCACATTTTATGCAAATTTGCTTGGCTCTGAATAGTTACATGCAATTTTACTCTGCCTTGCAGCCGCAGGCCTCCTGCTGCTCATAGGGCAGTGTGCCGCGTGTGCACATTACCTCGATCTCAACCTTTGCGCCCATCGGAAGTGCGCCAACCTGTACACAGGAGCGTGTCGGATAGGGCTCCTGGAAGTACTCCGCATAAACCTTGTTCATAGCCGCAAAGTCATTGATGTCTGCCAGGAATACGGTTGTCTTAACAACATTGCTGTAGTCAAGATCTGCCTCCTTGAGCAGTGCACCGATGTTCTTGAGACTCTGGTGAGTCTGTCCCTCGATGTCTTCTGCCTCGATCTTGCCGGTTGCAGGATTGACCGGAATCTGCCCCGATACTACAACCAGTCCGTTCAGGCACAGTGCCGGTGAATAAGGGCCGATTGCCTTAGGTGCATTGTCGGATTTGATTACTGTCTGAAAGCTCATTGTTCTCTCCTTTCTGAAATACCCCATTACAGAGTACTGAAACCACCATGCCTGCTCACGCAGGCACCACAAATAAAATCAGTGTGACTATCAGCAACAGCTGCAGCATTTTACAGCTATATACCTTTTCTATTCTCACTTACCTTTGGAATTGCAAGGCTTGCCGCAAAGCTTACAGCTGACACTGCTGCACAGGTCATCCATGCCGCAGTCCAATGGCCATTCGTTCCCAGCAGGACTCCCACTACCATCGGTGCGATCGGATTCGGAATATTCGATGCGCCTGAGCAAAATGCCGTTGCCGCAACATTGTCCTCTGCAGAGTATAACTCAACCGGGAGAGCATAGAACACCCCCATTCCCCAGTTTGCGCCGAACATCATCAGGCAAGCCGCAGCAGCAAGCCCCCAAAATCCTATTTTTGATGCTATCGGAAGCATAAGACCGCCCGCCATGCTGATGGCATATCCCAGTCCCATGACCCAGCATCTCGATTTTGTTTTTTTCCGTGCCCTTGCTGCAAACCAATCCGAAACGCCGCCTGCAACCATGGAGGAAACCACCGTCACAACGCTGATCATCAACATCAGATTTCCGGTTTGTCCATAATTATAACCGATGCTGTTCGCATACACAGACATATCCACCGTCACCGACTGGCACACCCATGTATTGGCTATAAGCGATGCACATAATATCCATGTCAGCGGCTGTCTGACGATCGTGCCGTAGACATTGGGCTTTTTGGATTTCTTTGTATCGATTGATTTGGCTGGTTTTACTTCTTCCGGTCTTTCCTTATCCTCCGTAATAAGGAGTGCCGGTATTGCAAATATAAGGCAAATTCCTCCTATTGCATAAAAAGACGCCTGCCAACCAAGCGCCGGTACAATCTTGCCGGCAATCCAGGCACCGATTCCGCTTCCGGCCATAAAGCTGCCATTAAAAATAGCGGTTGCCAGCGCCACATAATTCCGATCCATCCATACAGAAATCGTTGAAATATACAGCGGAAACGCCATTGCATTCAGCCCCTGCATTCCCTTCAGCACGAACAGCATCGGAACACACTGAAACTGCACCGCAATCGGAACCACAAACTGCGGCAGAATCTGAAACATCAGTCCCAGGCCCATCGTTTTCTTAAGTCCAAGGCATTTGTACACATACCCCGACAAAAACATCGCTGCAACCAGACAAACCGCCCTCGTACTATCCGCCAGCAGCACGACCTGCCGATTCACCTGCAGCGCATTTGCCACGTCATTTACCACCATGCTGAACTGTGTCACTGCCGCCGGGAAAAAAATCCCGAGCAGCGAGTAAGACACCACCAGCAGCCATGGGTAACACTTTGCTTCTTTCAATTTCTTCATATTTGATTTATATTCTCTTTTTCTTTTGAATCGCACTCCGGCCCCGCCAGGAAACGATCAAAGTATTCCTCATATGAATGCAGCACATAGCTCAAATGCTCCGTCATATAGAAATACGCAAACTCTACGTTTCTATTCTTTATGGCTTCATAGATTTGATAATGCTGTCGAACCAGCTCGTCTGCAATTCGCTTTTGGTGATTCGGCGTTGCCAGATAAAGAACTGTCTGATACTGTTCCTGGTATTTTCTTTCTGTCTCCAGGATATTTTCTACAATTCCGAGCAGCTGCGGATTGTGTGTTGCCATGGCAACAGCATGGTGAAATCCATCGTACACATCCACTGCAGCGTGCAGGCGATTACCTGCGGTCAACGTTTGGAGAATCTTATTCAGATCCTCCTCTGTCGCTTCTTCTGCTGCCGCTTTGGCAATCCCCGGTTCCAGGATCAGACGTGCCTTTGTCGAGTTCAGGAACAATTCCCGAAACTCCACCTGTTTTCTGCGGTCCGTCTCACTTGGCTTTAGGTCCGCAGCATCAACCAGGACAAAGCTCCCTTTTCCCTTTCTGGTTTCAATCATCCCAACTTCAGCCAGGGTCTTAAGGGCCTCGCGAACCGTGATGCGGCTCACGCCAGTCATCTCTATGAGTTCTTTTTCGCTCGGAAGCATATCGCCTTTCCGATATACCCCCTGCTCAATCAACGTCTTGATTTGTTCTACAACCTGCTCATACAGCGTGTTGTTTCCATGGATTTTCTTCAGCATCGCACTTTTACTGCTCTTACTATCCTTACCCGGATCGGTTCTCATAAGCACATATCCTCCATGGATTCACCTCTTTTAAGGAGATGCCGATTTTATCAGCATCTCCCCAGATGAACCCCCATTGGTTCCCAGACAAATCCATGCGGACTCACCAATCCGGCAAACTCACATTACCGGTTCAGGCTTTTCACATGTTTTTCACGCAAGAAAGCATAAACAATAACTACAATACTGTATCCCACAATCAGCTTCCACGCATTTGCAATGTCACTGAAATTCAGGATTGCGGCAACGATGTAACCGATCAGGGAAATCGTTGTCAACACCATCAGAACCGGCTTACTCACCTTGAAGGATGACTTTTCCATCGCCTCCGGGTTCTTCTTGTAAATCAGATACCCCGTGAAAATCGGGAACAATACGTAAATCAGTGCCACACCGTTTCCAAGAAGCGATACCGTTGTCAAATCCAGTCCCATCAGAATCGGAACCGCGCCAACGATGTAGAACACCGTCAGCAGTACCCACGGAGCGCCTTTCTTATTAATGATCGTAGCCTGTTTCGGAAGCCATCCTTCCTCAGCCGCGATCAGGAGCCCCTTCGTGCACCAGGTAAACGTTGCATTCAATGTAGAAGCAACCGCGAACATTCCGCCGCCAACGATAAAGAACACATAAAGCGGTGCCGGAAAAATTTCCTTTGCCACCAGCATAAGGCTCTCACCAGCCACCTCATCAACCGGCAGAACGCCGACTGCCACGATGCCGATAAATGCATAGATCACAGCAACGATAACCGTGCTGCCGATCATGGCCCGCGGAAGATCTCTTCCCGGATTCTTCATCTCACCGCCAAGTTCGCTCAGGAACTCTGCGCCACCGGTTGCAAAGGTCAGAAGGCTCGCTCCCGTCAGCAGTCCCATCCAGCCATTCGGCATAATTGCAGAGGCTCCGCCTGCGAAGGTATCCCAGTTCACCTTCGGCATACCGAACAGAATAAAAGCCGCCATTGCCGCAATCAGTACAATAACCAGAATATTCTGCAGCTTCGCCGCCATTTCAACGCCAACAATATTCATGACATAGCACAGCGTCAGAATGATAAATGCCACTGCCGTCTCGTTCAGACCAGGAACCAGTCCGCAGAAATACGTTGCAAAGGTAATGGCGAACATTGCCAGAACCAATTGCCCCGCCACCAGCAAAGCCAGGTAGAAAAATCCGGTCTTCCTGCCAATATAGTCGCGGACATAGGTGTACATGCCGCCCGTTGCCGGCACAGCACTTCCAAGAACCGCCAGAACAATATTAGGGCAGATAACCAGTGCTGCGGCGATCAGGAAAGCAATCGGTGTACCGGCTCCTGTCATCGCAATACAGATTCCTGTCAGGGACATAATTCCGGAGCCGATAATCTGACCGATCCCGATTCCCATCAGGTCCTTCAATTCGAGAACTTTTTTCAGTTCTCCCTGCTTCTCTTCCATCTCTTGATCCCCCTATCTCTCAACCGATTTTATTCAATGCGCGCCGGATGCATTCCAGGCCGCCTTTCAGCTGTTCCCGCGGGCAGGCGATATTCATGCGAACATATCCATCATAGGCCTTTCCATAATGGTTGCCCGCATTCAGGCCGGCTCCTTCCTCTGCAATCCGCTTCACCAGCTCCTCGCTTCCAAGGCCATAAGCTGTCATATCAAACCACAGCAGATATGTACCTTCCGGCTCTGCCACCTTTACCTTCGGAAGATTTTCTTCCATGAATCGGCAGACGATTTCCGCATTCCCGGTCAGGAAGCGAAGCTCCTCATCCACCCACTCATCGCCGGTGCTGCACGCCGTTTGCGCAGCCAGAAGTCCCAGCGTATTCGGACAGAACAGATACCTCGAATACAGATAATCCTGATATTTAGTCCGCAGCTCTTCTCCCGGGATAATCAGGTTCGATGTTTCAAGTCCTGCAATGTTGAATGTCTTGCTGCAGCTGGTGCATACCACCAGCTGATCCGCCAGTTCAGCAAAGGTTCCCATGCTGGTATGCTGATGTCCTCCCAGAACAAGGTCCCAATGAATTTCATCACTGATCACAATCACATGATATCTGGCACAGATATCCGCAACACGCTGAAGCTCCTCTTTCGTCCACACACGGCAAACCGGATTGTGAGGATTGCACATCATAAGGATCTTCGCCCCATCACGGCAGCATTGTTCCAGATCTTCATAATCCATATGATATCCGCTCTCGTCCAGCAGAAGATCATTCTCCACCATCTCGCGCTTCGTTGCGCGGATAATGGAATAGAAAGGATCGTATACCGGCGGCTGTACAATCACCTTGTCTCCCGGCTCTGTAAATGCCTCAATGGCATTTGCCATAGCCGGAACAATTCCGCCTGTCGGCACAATCCACGCATTCTCTACATCCCAGTTATGGCGCCGTTTACACCATCCCGCGATGGCCCCATAATAGTCTGCATCCAGATCCGTGTACCCTATAACTCCATTCTCTATTCTCTTCTTCAGTGCCTCCAGAATCGGCTCATACGTGCGATAATCCGCATCTGCAATTGAGAACGGCAGCAATCCGCTTGTGCCGTAATCCATTTCCTGGAAATCCCACTTGATACAAGCCGTTCCATGTCGATCGACCGGTGTATCAAATGAGCTCTCTGTGATTTCACTGATTCCCATAGAACTCTGAACCTCCTTCTTCGATACTGCTTCCGAGCATTTCGGCAATCACTGATCTCTCCCTCGCGACAGAAAAGGACAATGATCTTGCCAATTCATCATGTTATGACATGTCATGTTGCACGTGTTATATGTCATAATAAGTTTGTTGTCTTCCAGATGCAATATGCTCCTTGTATCCGCCCCGTATTTCGGCACATCTGACAAATTATTTATGTAAATTTTAGCAACTATTCAGAGCCCCTTCTCGAAAGTCCGCTCCCTTATTTGTCGTCCTTGGTATAATGAATGCAGTGTATTTATGAAGGGAAATGATGATTTAATCAGCGTTTCCTCAGCAACCGCATCTCGCCAAGCCGTCGTCCGATCTGCGCCCGGCTTCAGGAGGCATTCTCATGATCAACATTGTATTACATGAACCCGAGATCCCGTTCAACACCGGTGCCATCGGCCGCAGCTGCGTTGCGACAGCTTCCGCACTGCACCTGATCGAGCCGCTCGGATTCCACCTCAATGACAAATACATCAAGCGTGCCGGCATGGACTACTGGGACAAGCTGGAACTCCATCGGTATCTTGACTACGAAGATTTTCTCTCGCAGCATCCGGAGCTGACCTTTGCGGGAGAGGAACGTACCTGCTCCGATATTAAAAGTTCCGCGGAAAATCTGAGCACGCCGAGCCCTGACAGCTCCCGCTCGCCGCATCTGTGGTTTGCCACCACCAAGGCCCGGCAATGCTATGCCGATGTCCGTTTCGGTCCAGACGATTACATCATGTTCGGCAAAGAGTCTGCCGGCATTCCGGAGGAGATTCTCGTACAGCACCCGGGTGCATGCATCCGCATTCCCATGTGGGGAGAGATTCGCTCCCTCAATCTCTCCAACTCTGCCGCCATACTTTTATATGAAGCTTTGCGTCAGAACGGCTTTGAGGACCTGTCACAGAAAGGAAACCTTCATCGACTGTCGTGGGAAAATAACGCTTAACCGCCCAGGCATGCAACCTTTTGAACAGACATCTCCCCGCATATTTCAAGTGGGCTATCGTCATTGAAACAAAGGAACCATTTTCCATGAAACTCAGCATTTTCTACCATCACCTTTGTGCCTGGGCACAGCAGAAAGGCCAATCCATTGACAGCGTTCTGGACACTGCACGCAGCCTTGGCATCACCCATGTAGAGGTGGATCGCGATGACATCAAGGATCCGCAGCAGTTTGCAGCGCTTCTTGCCGCGCATGACCTTCAGGTTTCCAGCATTTACGGATTCTACGACTGGGTAAATCATCCGGATGATTTTAAAGATGATCTTCAGCTGCGTCAGGCTGTGCTGCTGCATTGCGATAAGATCATGATCATCCCTGGTTTCTATTCCGCAGTTGCCTGCCATGACAACACAGATCATTCATCGGCGAATTCGAAGGCTCTGCAGAAAATCCGGGAAAAGCTTCGGAATAAATTACGATCTACAGGGAAATCTGACGGCGGCAGCGATCTTCGCGCCCATGAAGATCACCTCATGCAAGGCAGCATGCGCCAGATGATTGAACGTGCAGCGGCTCTTGGCCTCAGCGTCACCATCGAGGATTTTGATCTGAACACCAGTCCAATCTGCAGCAGCCAGGGCATGCTCGCCATGCAGCAGAATGCTCCCGGCCTGCGGACCACCTTTGATACCGGGAATTTCTACTACAGCGGCGAG
>CAYLUU010000026.1:19349-22167 GCA_964386925.1 uncultured Sarcina sp.
CGGCGAGCCCTTTGGCGTTCCGCAGCCGGACGACATCATTTTCCTCGGCTGGTTCTCCGGCGGAGAGGTATTCCGCAGCGGCGTCACCTTCACCCGCGGCTATGGCAAAATATTCTACTTCCAGCCAGGTCATGAAGAACAGCGAATCTACGGAATACCGGAGATTCAGCGCATCATTATCAACGCCGTCCGCTGGACTGCCCCCACGCTGCGTCTGCCCGCGCCGCCGGATAATGTGCATGCCGTGTAAACGCCAGTCTGGATGGAGAATGAAATGACGAATAATCCCAGGAATCGCACCAACAATAATGCTCCCGATCGCATCCGCAGAATGTCCCCCCGCGCCAGAGGGATGATCCTCATTGCTCTGGTCATTGCCGTAATGGCTGTTATCATGCTCGCCATCGGCATTCCGCTCCTCAAGGTGGCGAAGGATGCCGAATCCGTGGAAGCTTATATCCAGGGGCAAGGTGTATGCGGCATATTAATCTACATGCTGCTCGTCATTCTGCAGATTCTGGCGGCCATCGTGCCGGGCGGTCCCTTTGAAATCGCCGGCGGCTACCTCTATGGAGCGCTTCGGGGTGCGTTCATCTGTGATCTTGCCATGACCGCCGGAAGCCTTCTGGTCTTCCTTCTCACGCGCAAAATCGGCCGGCGCTTTGCTGAGATGTTCTTCTCAAATGAGGAACTGTCCTCCATCCACATTCTTCACTCCTCGGAGAAACTGGAAGGGATTCTTTTTTTGCTGTTTCTCATCCCGGGTACGCCAAAGGACCTCATTTCCTACGCCGCCGGTCTGACCGACCTCTCCTGGAAGAAATGGGTTCCCATCACTGCCATCGCGCGTTTCCCTGCAATCTATCTCACCGCTCTCGGCGGAACTGCACTGGAGAGCCGCAATTATACCGGCTTTGTCCTGGTGTTAGTGATTACCGCGATTCTCTCCGCAGCAGGGCTTGCCTATTACCGCATGAAAAACAAAAACAGCAGCAGTGAATAACTGCTGCTGAAAAATATCTCAATCTACTATTTTCCCATTTCGGGAACTTTTCGTCTGAAACCGCGATTATTTTCCGAATCCGGAAACTATAGTCTCTGCAGATATTCCACTGCCGACAATGCTGCTACATTTCCTTCTCCTGCCGATTTGATGTACTGATAGGGAGCGCCGACCGCATCGCCGCAGGCGTAGCACCCCGGCAGATTGGTTCTCATTTTGCGATCGACAGCGATATGATTCTCCTCCATCTGGAGTCCGGGTACCAGCTGGGCCGGAGCGATGCTGTCTCGCAGGATGAAGACTCCGTCTACAGCGCAGCTTCCCGTCTCTGTTACAAGCCGCTGCACCTTCATGGTACCCTCCACGGCAATCGGCTTCTCCCTTACGATCTCAATGGTGTCTACTGTCCTCACCTCGCCGTCGTACATCGGAAGGTAATAAACCTTCTTAGCCACCTCTGCCAGGAAATTGGCTTCCGCCTCTTCCTTTTGCGAGAATCCGATCACCGCTACGGTTTTGCCTTTGTAGAACATCGCATCGCAGGTTGCGCAATAGCTCACGCCTCGTCCCAGGTACTGCTCCTCGCCGGGGTAAGGCTGTGCACTGTTCACGCCGGTTGCAAGGATCACTGCGCTCGCCTCATAGGCGGTTCCGTTTCCCTGCAGCGCATAGTAATCGCCCATGGAATAAACGGTGTTGATCTTGTCTTCCGTAATCTCGATGTCCAGCGCCTGCAGATGAGATGCAAAGGCCGCCTGCAGCTCCTCCCCGCTGATAGCAGGGAGTCCCAGATAATTCTGAATGGTGTGTGCCTTCTCCACCTTGCTGCTCAGATCCCTGCTCCCGAACAGAAGGATCTTCTTGTTCCGAATCTTCGCTGTAATCGCAGCCTCCAGACCCGCCGGTCCCGTGCCGATGATAGCAATATCGCAGCGTTCCATCTTATGTCCTTTCTTCCGCTCGGTCATTTATCTTCCCTGGTTTCATTCAAACTCCGGTACGAAGATAATGGTTCTGTAGGCCGGATCTCTATAGTAAGTGCCGCCAATGCTGTACACCTCACTACTGCTGTAATTGTCCAGCCATTCCTGCTGAAGATCAGATCTCTGATCAAGGAAGTTGTTGTAATCCTCGTCGCTCTCGAACTGAAGGTACACGAGAGCATCGCCATTTTCGTACGCCCTGGACACTCCCTCGCAGAAGTACTCTGCATAATCTTCACCCTCTGCCACGAACTCGTCATTCACAACATGATAATCCATATCAAAGGAGTTGCTCTCCGGAAGGTCAAAATATTCTGCGTAATAGGATGTAACCGGATGGCCCGTATCGGTGATCCAGGTGCGCGGAACGTTCAGGGCAGAATAGGTCAGATAACCCTCCATCGGCTGATCCACCGTGTCGGTATCTGCCGTAAGGTCTACATCATACCAGTTTCCGTCCAGACAAACCGCATTCCATGCATGGCCGTTTCCCTCCTGATCGTCTTCATAGCTGAATATACCAACGCACGGCAGCCCAACCGCATCGCACACATATTTAAACGCTTGACTGTTGCCGCTGCAGACTGCTCTTCCTTCTACCAGCGCGCCATAAATATTTGAGTCATTCTCTGCAGAATCATCGTAGATGATGTTCTCCGCAAGGTACTCATAAACATACAGTTCCTTATCATAGTCAGACATGCCCTCAGTCTGCTTCTGCAGAGCACTGGCAATTCCCTGGCACTGCGACAGCTCAGACTGATACGTGTCCTGATCCATCCGATAATTCAATTGGCAGCCGGTAATATATCTCGTGTCGCGATCTTTATAG
>CAYLUU010000026.1:22267-26176 GCA_964386925.1 uncultured Sarcina sp.
GCGTCATGATATAGCCGCTGTCAAAGTGGCCCATTTCCTCCTTCACAGCCTCAACGTCAACCGTAGCCGGCGTACTCCCCGAGCTCGTGCTGTCATCGGAATCTCCGCAGCAAACGAACATGAATAAACCGATCACGACAACCGCTGTCCCGATCAGGACATTTCTTGCTCTATGCTTCTTTTTCTTTTTCGGCTTGACGATCTGCCCTTCCATGATTTCCATGTTCTCCATGTTTTCCGAACATTCCTGACTTTCTCTTTTCTTTCTCAACTGTCTGCCTCCCTCGTTTTCATTTTCCCTCATCCATCTTATCGTGTTGAGGTTAACTATACACTTTATTTCATCCCGCCGTTTTGCCAGTCGAACCATCCTGATGTTCTCCTGTCTCCCGGTTTTGACTCATTGACCCTATCATAACAATTTTCTGTAACTGATGTGTAACCGAAATTCCATCTCAGCGCTGCCAGCTCACTTTCTTCTCCAGAATTCTCTGCAGTATCGTAAGGATCGTGCTAAGTGCCAGATAGATCAATGCCACCTCGCAGTAAAGGGCGAAGGGTTCAAAGGTACGCGCCGCTATCTGCTGGGCAGTCTTGAACATTTCCACCACGGTAATGCTGGCTGCCAGAGCACTGTCCTTGGTCAGGCTGATCAGGATACCGAACATCGTCGGAAACGCAACCCGCATTGCCTGCGGCAGCACAATGCGCCGCATAATCTGCGCAGAACTCAGTCCAACCGCATATCCCGCTTCCCTTTGTCCAGCCGGCACCGAAAGAATGGACGCACGGATCGTTTCCGACATATAGGCTGCATAATTCAGCGAAAATGCCAGCACCGCCGCCGGGAATGCCGCCAGAACGATTCCAATGGACGGCAGTCCGAAGAAGATCAGATACAGGAGTGCAATCAGCGGAATCCCGCGGAACACCCACACATACACTCTCGCCAGCTGGCGCAGAACCGGCACGCGCTGCACCTGCAGCAGGGCCAGCACCATGGCAAGAACAAAGCTCAATACATAAATGCAAACCGTCAGCGGAATCGTAACCTTCACACAATAGCTGATCAACTGCGGCAGGGAAGATGCCAGTATCTCCCACAGTCTTTCACTCATAATCGCGTCTCCTCACTCGTATCCCAGATTTTTCATTTTCCGCGTTTATCTATCATCCAGCGTTTTCACATAAATCGCCCGCTCCTGGACATCAACACCATTAAGATTGACATATCTATTCAGCACCCGCATCTCGAATTTGCGTTGCAAATCCTTTTTTCAGCCGTCAGCTTCAGAATTGGTATAATCCCCGCCCAGATACTGTTCCGAGAGCTCTGCCAGTGTACCATCCGCACGCAGCTCCGCCAGCACTTCATTGATGGCTTCCCGGAATTCGTTTTCCCCTTTCCGTACCGGAATGGCAATGACATCCTCCGAATTCGGAATCGTAAACGCATCCCGCAGCTTCGCTTTGGCCTCCGGCTTCTCTGCATAATAGGCATTCAGAACCGGTGCATTCATTCCCATAAAGTCCGCACGGCCAGAGAGCAGCATCTCAATCCCCTCATTGGCAGTATCAATTGCAACAACCGTTGCTCCCTGCTCTTCATACCAGGGAATGAAGGCATTCGTACTGTTCGTTGCGACGATTTTGCCCTGCAGATCCTCTGCGGATTGGATGCTCTCATCCTCTGCCCGGGTGACAACATGTCGTGCTATATAGCAATACGGGTCGGAGAAATCGTATTTTTGCGATCGTTCCTCGGTAATGCTGACACTGTTAATAACGGTATCAAACCTCCCGGAATCCATACCGATGAGTAAGGCATCCCAGGAAGCCTCCACGAATTCCGCCTCCACCCCCAGCTTCCCTGCCACTGCTCTTGCAAGCTCCACGTCCATGCCGGTCAGCTCGCCGCTCTCATCATGGTACGTGTAGGGCGGAAACGTTCCCTCCACACCGATTACCAGCTTGCCTGCCGCCATTACAGACTCCAGCTGTGTTTCCTCTGCAGATGCTGCCGAATGCTCCGAGCTGTCTGTGCGCTCCGATGCGCCGCAGCCGGTCATCGTCATGAGTCCCAATGCAGCAGCCAGCAGCATAGCGCTAAAGTGACGTGTTAATTTATGATTTGAAGATTTCACAAGTACTTCCCCCGTCATCATTTACCGGCAGCCGTCCAAAAGCTATTCGTAATATCTCCCGGCTCTGAACAGATGCCTTTCCTGAACCATTACCCTCTGAACCAATATCTCATAATATCGGCATCTATTATAGCAACAGCCTGTATCCTGCATGTAACTGCATGGTTCTCGTCGATTCCAAGCATTGCCAGCGGCAACCCAGCTGCCGGCTCATCACCTTCGCAGAAACGTTCCGTCCGCGATGTAATGCGCCCAGCAATAGTTTCAGACTATTGCCGCTGCTATTTTTTAGATATTATGTATAATTTAATTCCTGTTCTATACTTTCTTCAACCTTAACGTACATCGATCCTGTTGCCGATATGAGGTACGTACGAACAAGAATACAATATAGCATCTATTGGGCTGTCCACATCTCGTATTATTCTCGGAAAATCCCAATGTGGCCGCCCAGAATCGAACAAAGGAGAATTCAGTTATGAGCAAGATGGCACCATACCGATATGACATTGTAGGAAGCTTCCTCCGCACACCGGAGATCAAGGAGGCAAGAGCAGATTACGAAGCGGGTAAAATTACGGCCGACCAGCTCGAGAAGGCAGAGGACGCCAACATCGAGAAGCTGGTCGCAAGTGAGAAGGCTGCCGGTCTGAAGGCCGTAACCGACGGAGAATACCGCCGTGCATTCTGGCATCTTGACTTTCTCTGGGGCTTAACCGGCGTTGCCAAGGTAAAGGCAGAGCATTTTTCTGTAGCGTTCAAGGGCTTCCAGCCGAAAGCCGAAACGCTCAGGATCGTAGACAAGATTGACTTCCCGGAAGATCATCCGTTCGTGAAGCACTTCAAATTCCTCAAGAAAGTTGCCGGCGATGCCGATGCTAAACAGTGCATTCCCTCCCCGTCCATGCTGCACCTGATCTGCTGTGTACGCGAGTCCAACTACCAGCCGATCGAAATCTATAAGGACAACGAGCAGCAGCTGTACGATGACATTGCCGCTGCTTATCAGAAGGCTGTAAAGGTCTTCTACGCTGCAGGCTGCCGTTACCTTCAGCTCGACGATACTGCCTGGGGCGAATTCTGCTCCAAGGAGAAGCGCGAAGCCTACGCCGCAAGGGGTCTTGATGTGGATGCCATCGCGCGGAAATACGTCGAAGTCATCAACAAGGTGGTCGAGGCTAAACCCGATGACATGACCATCACCATGCATATCTGCCGCGGCAACTTCCGTTCGACCTGGTCCTCCACCGGCGGATATGAACCGGTCGCTGAGATCCTCTTCGGACATTGCAATGTAGACGGCTTCTTCCTCGAGTATGACTCCGACAGAGCCGGCGGTTTCGAGCCGCTCCGCTACATCGGTAAACAGAAGGTTGTTCTCGGACTCATCACCTCCAAAACACCGGAGCTCGAAGACAAGACTGCCATCGAAGCAAGAATCCGTGAGGCCGCCCAGTACGTTCCGCTGGAGCAGCTCTCCATCAGCCCGCAGTGCGGATTCGCCTCCACAGAGGAAGGCAATCTTCTCACCGAGGAACAGGAATGGGCTAAGATCAAGCTCGTAAAAGAAATCTCAGAAGAAGTCTGGGGCAAGTGAAGAACCACACTGGATACATTTGCAAAAAAGAGCACCTCACATCGGTTTATTCCCGGTGTAAGGTGCTCTTATTTTTCGTCCATGATGATCCATCACTTCTATTCAGGTGTCTATTTAGGGAAACGCTGATTAAAGCGTTTCCCTCGCCGGATTTGCGCTGCGAAGCAG
>CAYLUU010000027.1:0-26132 GCA_964386925.1 uncultured Sarcina sp.
AGGACGTGGTGGATTTCGTTCCGAACTTCGATGAGACGGAGAAGGAACCGTCGGTCTTGCCGGCCATGTTCCCGAATTTCCTGATCAATGGATCAGAAGGCATTGCGGTCGGCATGGCAACCTCCACGCCGACGCACAACGTGGGCGAGGCCATCGATGCGGAAATTGCGCTTCTGGAGGATCCGGATGCAACGACCCGGGATCTGATGCGGTATGTGAAGGGACCGGATTTCCCGACAGGCGGCATTGTGATCAATCAAAATGATCTGCCGGCCATCTATGAGAGCGGGCAGGGCAAGATTCGCCTGCGCGGGCGCGTAGAAGTGGAAAAGGGCAAATCCGGCCACATAAATCTCGTGATCACGGAGATTCCCTATACCATGATCGGCTCCGGTATCGCCAAGTTCCTGCAGGACGTAGCGTCCCTGTATGAGAACAAGATCACGAATGACATCGTGGACATCTCGAACCAGTCCTCCAAGGAAGGCATTCGTATCGTTATCGAGCTCAAAAAGGATACGGATGTTGAGAATTTCAAGGCACTGCTGTATAAGAAGACCAAGCTCGAAGATACCTTCGGCGTCAACATGCTGGCAATCAAGGATGGGCGCCCGGAGACGCTCTCATTAAAGCAAGTGCTGCAGGCCAACATCGATTTTGCCTTCGAGGTAACAAGGCGCAAGTATGAGACTCTTCTTGCCAAGGAGCAGGAGAAGCGGGAAATCCAGGAGGGCCTCATCAAAGCCTGCAACGTGATCGACCTCATCATTGAGATCATCCGCGGCTCGGACTCCACGCAGCAGGCAAAAAAATGCCTGGTGGAGGGCGTTACAGAAGGTATTCGATTCAAGACAAGAGAGTCTGCCGTGATGGCCTCACAGCTGGCCTTCACACCGCGGCAGGCTGACGCCATTCTGGAGCTGCGTTTAAGAAAGCTGGTTGGGCTGGAAATCAATGCTTTGCTGGCAGAGCACGAAGAGACGGTCGCGAATATATATCGCTATGAGGACATTCTGGAGCAGAAGAGCTCCATGACCAGAGTCATCCGGGACGAACTCTCACGGTTCAAAAAAGAGTTCTCCGCGCCCAGAAAGACTGAAATCATTCAGGGCGAAGAGGCCGTTTATGTGAAGCCTGAGGAAGAAGAAACCGAAGTTATGTTCGTCATGGACCGCTTCGGCTATGCAAGAACGATAGACCTTACTACCTACGAGCGGAATAAGGAAACGGTGGATACGGAGTACAAGGTGCATTTCACCTGCTCCAACCTGGGACGCGTGTGCGTGTTCACGGACACCGGAATGATGCATACGGTGAAGGTGAGTGACCTGCCGATGACAAAGCTCAAGGAAAAGGGACGTCCCATCGACAATGTCTGCAAGTTTGATTCCGCGAAGGAAAATGTGGTGTATATCACCAACCAGAGCGAGCTGAATCTCTACCGTCTGGTTTTCGTGTCCGCACAAGGGTTTGTGAAGATTGTAAGCGGCGGTGAATTCGATGTGACGAGGCTGACGATTCAGGCGACGAAGCTCGAGGATGATGACCGCATTGTGATGGTACATGCCATTACCGATCAGATGACCATTGTCATGCAGACGAAGGGGGGCTTGTTCCTGAAATATCCTCTGGAGGAAATTCCGGAGCAGAAGAAGACGGCCCGCGGCGTACGCGGCATCAAGCTCTCGGCCAAGGATGAGGTCGAGGATGCGTGGGTACTGAGTCCGAACGAGCCCAATGTGATAAACTATCATGACCATGAGGTGGATCTGAACCACTTAAAGACAACCGCACGAGGTGGGAAGGGCGCGAAGAAGTAAGGCAAAATATCCCATAGACGGACACATCCGGACGGATCTGACGCCGGAGAGATCGGAAACGCGGCGTGTGTGGGATGCGGAATACGCGAAGGAGACAAAACCATGAGAGTAATTGCAGGAACAGCGCGCAGCATGCCGCTGATGACGCCAGAGGGAATGGATACCCGGCCGACACAGGATATCATCAAGGAAACGTTGTTCAACATCATTCAGTTCGATGTTCCGGAGTGTGTTTTCCTGGATTTGTGTGCAGGGAGCGGCTCCATCGGTATTGAGGCATTGTCCCGCGGAGCCAGAAAGGCGTATTTTGCAGAGAACGGACGCACGGCGGCGGGCTGCATTCAGGCCAATCTTCATAAGACACATTTCGAAGAGAAGGGCGTTCTGCTGAAGATGGATGTGCTCAATGCACTGCATCACATTCATGAGAAACAGGCAGACATCATTTATCTGGATCCGCCTTATCAGGCAGAGACCTGCAAGAGGACACTGCTCGAGCTCGAGACCATGCCGTATGTCACGGAGGATACGATGATCATCGTGGAGACGGCACTGGATACAGACTTTTCTTTTCTGGAGAATACGGGACTGGAAATTGTGCGGGAGAAGGATTATCGTTCGCAGAGACATCTGTTCATCCGCAGAAAGAAGGGCTGAGAAATGATCAGGGCAATTTATCCGGGCAGCTTTGACCCGGTGACGTATGGCCATCTTGATGTCATTGGCAGAGCATCCAAAATGTTCGATGAGGTCACGGTCTGTGTACTGGACAACAAGGCGAAGACTCCGTTGTTTTCAGTGGAGGAACGTGTTAAAATGCTACAGGATGTCACTCGTGATTTGCCGAATATTCGTGTGGATTCCTACTATGGTCTGCTCATTGATTATGCGGAGAAGATCGGGGCACACGTGAGCATTCGCGGCCTGCGTGCGGTGACGGATTTCGAGTATGAGCTGCAGATCGCTCAGACCAATAAGCTCCTGTCCCAGGGAAAGCTCGATACCGTATTCCTGACAACAAGTCTGCAGTATGCGTATCTGAGCTCTTCAAGTGTGAAGGAGATTGCGGCATTCCATGGTGATATCAGCGTATGCGTTCCCCCGGAAGTCGAACAGAAGGTACGGGAGAAATATGATGGAGGAAGCCCCAGATGAGCAGCAACAAGATCGAACGCAAGATTGATGAGATCGAGGATTTCCTCGAAACTTGCAAATATAAGCCCCTTTCCAAGGATTACATCATGGTGAACCGCGAGCGCATTGATACGCTGGTGGAAGAGCTGCGGGACGTCATCCCGGATGAGGTGGCAAGGTATCGCGAGGTTCTGGATCAGAAGGATGCGATCTTTGCAGATGCTAAGGAAAAGGCACAGGCTCTGATTCAGAAGGCCACCGAGCAGATGAATCAGCAGATCAATGAAGAAGAGGTTATGAAGCAGGCCTACGAGCAGGCCAATCAGATGATTTCGGCAGCCAATCAGGAGGCTGCGGAGACCAGGCAGACCGCTTCGGATCAGGCTAATGAAATGGTGACCACAGCACAGGGACAGGCCAATGACATCATGACGCAGGCACAGCAGCAGTCGACCGCCATGGTGCAGGAGGCACAGAACCAGGCACAGCAGATCGTTGCCGGTGCATCCCAGCAGGTGACGGATTTCAATCGTCAGGCGCAGTCCTATCTGGCAGATATGCTGGCACATCTGGAGGAGCTCACGCAGAGCGTTATCAGTGATACCAACAATGTGTACCAGTCGACGCTGCAGAGCATGAATTCGTATCTGCAGAACGTGCAGAACGACCGCAACGCATTGACGCAGCAGATGCAGGAGTCCGAATTCGCAAGGCAGCAGGCAACCGCAATCGAGCAGGAGACGGCGAACCAAGCCGTTCAGCAGGCCGGTGCACAGGCGCAGGCTGCGGTGATTGCGCAGCAGCAGGCGATGGCAGAGGCCATGGCGGCACAGCAGACAGAGCAGATGGAAGAGCCTGCCGCAGAGATGTAGTACAGCAAACCATAAAGATGTGTCCGTCCATTCTGAGGCAGGAGTGGACGGACTTTTTTTATCAGGTTAGCCTCTGGCGAACGCAGCATAAATCGTCTGTTTGCGGATGAGTTCGTGACGAAATTCGGCAGATGCTGACAGAAAATGGGAGACCTAAGATGGCACAGACAATTACCAAGGGCGATTACGGCTATCTTCGAAGACAGCAGCAAAAGATCGGCCTGTTGACGGGAGTGTTGTATGCGGTGGCACTCATCATGTACTTTACGGCAAAGACTTATTTTAAGACCAATCAGAACCTGTTCACGATTCTGGCGGTAGTTGTGCTCCTGCCGGCAGCGAAACAGACGGTAAATCTTATTATGCTGCTGCGCGCTGGCGAGTGCCCGGAAGACATTCATCAGAAGGTGGAGAGGCACGTGGGCAGCCTGGATGCCGCTTACGATCTGTATTTCACCTCAGAAAAAAAGAATTTCAACATCCGTCATCTGGCTGCCGGCGGCAAGAGCATCGCAGCCTACTCCAGTGATCCGAAGTGCGATTCGGCGGCAGGCGAGAAGCACATTCGTCAGATGCTGCAGGCAAATGGAATCCATGGCTATCAGGTGAAAATCTTTACGAATCTGTCCGCTTACCTGACGAGGCTGGATCAGTTAGGGGAACTTGAGAGTGAAGGGCAGGCTGATCATGAAAAGCTCTTCGCACTGCTGTATCGCATAACGCTTTAACCACCAAAAGGACATACCATGCAGGAAAAAGCAATTACATCGTTGGAAGCGGGGCAGCGCTTTGACAAATACCTCCGGCGGATTCTGCCGGAAGCGAATTCCTCCTTTCTCTACAAAATGCTGCGCAAAAAGAACATCACCCTGAACGGGCAGAAGGCAGAGGGGAAAGAGCTCCTTGCGGCTGGAGATGTCGTAAAAGTGTTCTTCTCGGATGAAACCTATGTGAAGATGGGGGGAGTATTGCAGGAAGCCGGCATGGCCGGTGACAGGAGCACATCAGAAAGCGGACGGATGCAGGAGGCAAAAAGGACTTATCAGAAACTGGAAAGCTCCTATACGGGACTGCATATTCTGTATGAGAACGAGCATATGGCGGCGGTCTACAAGCCGGCCGGCGTGCTGTCACAGAAGGCACGCCCGGAGGATGTCTCATTAAATGAATGGTTTCTGGGTCTGCTCCTGGAGCGGGGAGAGGTGACCGAACAGTCGCTTCGCATGTTCACGCCCTCTGTGCAGAATCGTCTGGACCGCAACACCGAGGGAATTGTCCTGCTCGCCAAGACGCTCCCCGGCAGCCATCTGCTGACGAGGCTGCAGCGTGAGCACAAAATTCGCAAATACTACCATATGATCGTTGCCGGCCGGGTGGAGAAGGCTGGCGTGATCGAGGGATATTTGTCCAGGGATGCGGAAGGGAACACGGTCCGTATTTTTCCAAAAGAGGAGAAGAACACGGTATATACGAGAACGGAGTACCGGCCGCTTCGCATAGCTAAGCTGCAGGAAGGTCCGAAGGCAGCATTCGAAAAGGACGCAAAGGGCAAAAGCGGGGATCATGGGCGCACCGGCAGGAACAGCGTTACCTGCATTGAAGCACAGCTCATCACCGGCAAAACGCATCAGCTGCGCGCTCACTTTGCCTCCATCGGGCATCCGATTCTGGGCGATCCCAAATACGGAGACCCTGAAATCAACCGGCAGGTTCGCGGGCAGGGCATCCGCACCCAGCTGCTCCTGTGCCAGAGAGTAGAGTTCCCGGAGCACTGCGAAGGCCTGGAGGACCTCAATGGAAGAGTTATCGCCTGCGAGGAGCCGAAGGTGTACCGGAAGGTGATGGGAGGCTGAACCTGGGGAAACGCGGATGAAAGCGTTTCCTTAGAAATGTGCCAGCCAGCGTATATACTGCTGTTAAAGCGAAGGAACAGAAGGGGCAGTACAGATGGCAACCTGGAATTCGCGGGGGCTTCGCGGCTCCCTTTTGGAAGAAGAAATCAATCGAACCAATGAATCGTATAAGGAACAGGGACTGTGCCTGATCCAGAAGATCCCGACGCCGATCACGCCGATTCAGCTGGACAAGGAGACACGGCATATCACGCTGGCGTACTTTGAACAAAAGAGTACAGTTGACTACATCGGTGTCGTACAGGGATATCCTGTATGTTTTGATGCAAAAGAGGTGAAAACCTCCACCTTCGCGCTGCAGAACGTTCACCCGCATCAGGTGGACTTCATGCGGCGCTTTGAGGCACAGGACGGCATTGCATTTTTCCTCATCTACTACACCGGAATGGAGCAATACTATTACCTTCCTTTCCGACTTTTCCTGCCTTTCTGGGAGAGAATGGAAGCTGGAGGACGCAAGAGCTTTCGATTCGATGAGCTGGATCAGACCTACCTGCTGCCGAAAAGGCCAGGCATTATGGTGCCGTACCTCGAGATGATCAACAAGGATATTGCGGAGCGGGACGGGTGAGGCGGATGCTATTCGAAAACTGCGACGGGTCCGGACATTCTGCCGCCACCCTGGCGCGGTCGATTGCAATGATGTTCGCATCACCTGTCCCCCTCCCGGTTGACAGGGAGGGGGACGTCTGGTATAGTCACATCTGGTTTAATAATCTACCGAATTATCACTGTACTACGCTAAAGCAAACAAAAGGTACATAGGAAGGATACGAAATGGCAGACAGGAGAAAGCAAGAGCTGCTCCATACTCCCGAGGGGCTGTGGGATCACTACGGAGCCGACTGTGCACAGTATGAGACTGTTACGCGGATGATCAAGGAAACGATGCACCGCTACGGCTACGAAGACATCAAGACACCGACCTTTGAATTTTTTGACGTGTTCTCACGGGAAATCGGAACGACACCCTCCCGCGAGCTGTACAAATTCTTTGACAAGGAAGGCAATACGCTGGTTCTTCGGCCGGACTTCACCCCTTCGGTGGCACGCTGCGCAGCAAAGTATTTCATGGATGATACGAGGCCTCTGCGGTTCTGCTATGAGGGCAGCGCTTTCACCAACACTTCGAATCTGCAGGGAAAATTAAAGGAATCCACCCAGATGGGTGCGGAGTGCATCAACGATGCCTCCGTGCAGGCGGATGCGGAGCAGCTGGCACTTCTTATTGAAGCACTTTTGGGTGTCGGTCTGGACAAGTTCCAGATTACCGTGGGGAATGTGGAATATTTTCGCGGGATCTGCGAGGCGGCAGGACTGGATGAGGAGACGGAGAATGAACTGCGGGAGTACGTTTCCGGGAAGAATTATTTTGCTGCTGAAAACCTTCTGAAAAAGCAGGGCATTGAGGCGAAGCTGGCGGAGCAGTTCCTGCAGATCACAAACTTTGCCGGGGACGATGAGGACCTGGAGCGGATGATGGAGACGGCTCCGAACGAGAGAGCGAAGGCGGCCATCGGACGTTTGGTGGAGGTGTACCGGCTGCTCAAGCTCTACGGCTATGAGCAGTACATCAGCTTTGATCTCTCCATGCTGTCCAGGTACCGTTACTACACAGGAATCCTGTTCAAGGCTTATACCTATGGCGTCGGTGATCAGGTGGCAAGCGGCGGACGATACGATACACTTCTGGCTCAGTTTGGCAAGGAGGCCCCGGCCATCGGATTTATGTTCCAGATCGATACGCTGATCGAAGCAATGCGCAGCCAGAATGTGGGACCGCTGGTGAATTCAGCGCCGGAGGTTGTGGAGTATACCAAAGAGGATTATGCCGAGAAGTTATCGAAGGTGCGGAAGGCCAGACAGTCTGGACGGCACATCGCGCTGGTGCCTCGAGAGGAATAGACAAAAAGGTTTTGCATGCGGAAGAGTGGAACGCTGCAGACGGGAAGTCGATGATCCGAGAAGAACGGATGAATTCTGGATTGTGAGAGCATATAGCACGCAGCAATTCAGGGATCAAGGTATATGAGCGGAGAGATAAAGGGATGGAAGAATTGACGATTGCCCTGACCAAGGGCAGACTTGCGGATAAGACCATGGAGCTGTTCACCAGGGCCGGCTTCTCCTGTGAGGAAATGAAGGAGGATACGAGAAAGCTGATCTTCCGCAACAAGGAGCAGTGCCTGAATTTCTTTTTGTCCAAGGGACCGGATGTTCCGACGTATGTGGAACGCGGGGCGGCTGACATCGGCGTTGTTGGATCGGACATCATTCTGGAGGAGCAGAGAAGAGCCTATGAGGTGCTGGACCTTGGGTTTGGCAAATGCCGCATGTGTGTGGCGGGGCCGGAGTCTGCAAAGGAGAAGCTTCAGCACCACGAGATGATCCGCGTGGCGTCCAAATATCCCAACATCGCCCGGGATTATTTCTACCATGAGAAGCATCAGACCGTAGACATCATCAAACTGAACGGCTCTGTCGAGCTGGGACCGGTGGTCGGCCTCTCTGATGTGATTGTGGATATCGTAGAGACAGGATCTACACTGCGGGCCAATGGTCTGGATGTACTGGAAACGGTCTGCGATATCTCGGCGCGGATGATTGTGAACCAGGTGAGCATGCAGATGAAGCAGGAGCGGATCCGCGGACTCATCGAGGCCGTGCGGAAGGCACTGTAACCTTTTATCTGTTACTGTAAAAATCCCGGACAGCGGCTGCGTGAATATGTCCGCAAGCGGCCAATTTATGCTGAAATTGCCGGGGGCTAAACAGATACGAAAATTGTAAGTATTCAGAGCAAAGCAGTGAGGTTAATATCATGAGAATCGTATCTCTTACCAGAGAATCGCAGACAGAATTGCTGGATTTGTTAAAGGGCCGCAACCCTGCTAGCTATACCGGCCAGCAGGAGGCAGTCGATGCCATCATTGAGAAGGTAAAAAATGAGGGCGACGCAGCCATTATCGGCTACGAACAGCAATTTGATCACTGCACACTGACCCCCGGAACCCTGAAGGTGACGAGAGAAGAAATTGACGCAGCCTATGCAGAACTGGATCCGGAGCTCGTGGAGGTTATGAAACGGGCAGCTGCCAATATCCGTGACTATCATGAGAAACAGAAGGTGAACAGCTGGATCACAACGAAGGAGGATGGCAGTATTCTCGGACAGAAGGTAACACCGATTGAGGTGTCCGGCTGCTACGTGCCCGGCGGACGTGCCGTGTATCCTTCGAGTGTCTTGATGAATATCATTCCCGCCAAGGTAGCCGGCGTTCCGCACATCATCATGTGCACGCCGCCGAATGCGGAGGGAAAGGCTCCGGCAGGGTCTTTAGTGGCGGCAGACATTGCAGGAGCAGATGAAATCTACAAGGTGGGCGGTGCACAGGCGATCGCAGCCATGGCCTACGGAACAGAGACCATCCCGAAGGTGGATAAGATCACTGGCCCCGGCAACATCTATGTCGCACTGGCCAAAAAGGCCTGCTTTGGTATCACCGGAATTGATTCCGTTGCCGGCCCGTCTGAAATTCTGGTCATCGCAGATGAGACGGCGAATCCCAGATACATTGCAGCAGACCTTCTGTCGCAGGCGGAGCATGACCCGTTAGCTTCTGCAATTCTCCTGACAACCTCCCGCACCTTTGCCGAGCAGGTGTCAGCCGAGATTGACAAATTCCTGGAGACGCTGGAACGTGCAGAGATCATGCAGCAGTCCCTTGATAATTACGGATATGCCTTTGTCGGAGAGACGATGGATGATATCATAGAGGCAGCAAACGCCATTGCCTCCGAGCATATGGAAATTGTGACGAAGGATGCCTTTGAAGTCATGACACGGATTAAAAACGCCGGCGCCATTTTCCTTGGCAGTTATTCCTCAGAGCCGCTCGGCGATTACTATGCAGGACCGAACCACATTCTGCCGACCAACGGAACGGCAAGATTTTTCTCACCTCTTGGCGTGGATCAGTTCGTAAAGAAGACGAGCATTATTTCTTACTCAAGAGAAGCTCTGGAGAAGGTACACACCGACATCGAGATGTTCGCAAAGAGTGAGGGATTGACGGCACATGCCAATTCCATTGCAGTGCGATTCGATGGCAAGTAAGATGTAGGTGTCTATTCAGAGCCGGACAAATTTGCGCAAAATGTGCTCTGAATCGTTGCAGATGCAGTGATCCGGTATCGGACGAAAGAGTATGGAGAAGATAAGCAATGAGCCGAGAAGCAAAGATTACCCGCACGACCGGGGAGACAGATATTACGCTGCAGCTGGAACTGGATGGCAGCGGGAAGGCAGAGCTGGAGACAGGGATTGGTTTTTTTGACCACATGCTGGACGCCTTCACGAGGCACGGACTGTTCGATCTGAAGGTATCGCTTAAGGGAGATCTGAACGTAGACGGTCACCACAGCGTAGAGGATTGCGGGATCGTTCTGGGACAGGCAATCCGAGAGGCGATAGGAGACAAAAAAGGCATTCGCCGCTATGGATATTTTGTCCTGCCGATGGACGAGGCACTTGTTCTGTGCGCCGTGGATCTGTGCGACCGGCCGTATTTTGCCCTGTCCGGCGCAGAGCGCTTCGAGAGTATCCCGATGGTGGGAGATTTTGACACACAGCTGGTGCGGGAATTCTTCTATTCCGTCAGCTATGCGGCAGGCATGAATCTGCATTTCCGGATTCTGGACGGCAGCAATGCGCATCACATCATCGAGGCAATGTTCAAGGCCTTCTCGAAGGCACTGGATATGGCAACGCAGAAGGATTCGCGCATCGAAGATGTGCTGAGCACCAAGGGAACACTATAGTCAGCAGCAGGGAGGCGGAGAATGTCCAGGGTCGGGGCCTTGCGAGGCCTCGGTGCTTGCGAGCGTTCTATGCGAGCTTAGCACCGCTAGGTCCGAGGATGGAGTCGCGAGACGTCCCCGAACCGGACATCTCCGTCAGAACCTGCGGCGAGCGGAAGAAGCGGTAATACCGATGAGGGGAGTAAAGTCCAATGGAGCAGGGACTGAAGAAGTTTGTAGCATGTATTTATCTGAAGAATGGAAAGGCAACCCGCAATCTGAATGATTCTAAGGTTGTCAGTGAGAATCCGGCGGAGCTGGCTGTGACCTACGCGGAGGGCGGCGTCGATGCCATTCTTATTTTCGATCAGTCGCAGGACGATGCGGAACACGAGGAGTCCATCGGCTGGATCCGTCAGATCTGCGAGAAGGTGCGGATTCCGATCTACGGGGCGGGGCACGTGAACCGCCTTGAGGATGTTAAAAAGCTCATTTATGCCGGCTGTGCGAAGGCGGCGCTGAACTTCTCCAAGGAGAGCAACGTCGAGATGCTCAAAGAGGCAGCAGAGCGCTTTGGCAAGGATAAGATTGCGGCCTGCTACCGGGCAGCCGATGACATCAATCGTCACAAGGATATGATCGTCAGCTACGTGGATGAGCTGATCCTGATTGATGAGACGGATGTCCGCGGTGCATTGAAAATCGATGAGGTGCCGTCCATTCTGACTCTCCCGGAGATCTCTCTGGACAAGATTCTGCAATTCGGTATGCTCGAGAGCGTGAGCGGAATTTCCGGCAATGCCATCAACGACAACATTGATCAGATTCAGGATCTGAAAAAGCTCTGCCGCGAGAACGGCATGTATGTTTCCATGCACCAGGCGAAGTTCGCCTGGGAGGACTTCAAGAAGGATCCGCAGGGGCTTTTGCCGGTTGTCGTGCAGGAGGCAGCGACCGGTGAGGTTCTGATGGTCGCCTACATGAACGAAGAGGCTTATAACGAGACTGTTGCCACCGGCCGGATGACCTATTGGTCCCGGAGCCGCAAGGAGCTGTGGCTTAAGGGAGAGACCAGCGGACATTTCCAGTACGTGCGGTCACTTACGGCAGACTGCGATCTGGACACACTGCTCGCCAAGGTGGATCAGGTGGGAGCCGCCTGCCATACGGGAAATCATTCCTGCTTCTTCCAGTCGGATCTGGTGCTGAAGGAAGAGAATGAAATCGATCCTATGAAGGTGCTGGAGCGTGATTATCAGACGATCATCGACCGCCGCGATAACCCGAAGGAAGGTTCTTACACGAATTACCTCTTCGACAAGGGCATCGATAAAATGCTCAAAAAGCTCGGTGAGGAATGCACGGAAATCGTCATTGCAGCGAAGAATACCGATCCCACAGAGACGGTATATGAGATCTCGGATCTCATGTATCACTTGATGGTGGTCATGGCTGAAAAGAACATCACCTGGAAGGATATTACGGACGAGCTGGTAAGACGGGCGAAGAAGGATTAATTAAAAGGCAGGCTTCGCAAGCAGAATTGGAATGGCGGAAAAGACGGTATCTATTCAGTGTCAGCATCTTGAGACGTGATTCACGTTGAAATCGTCAGGTGCTGAACAGATATAGAGGAAGGAGCTAAGAACATGGCAACGATTACAACAGGAGTTTATGAGAAAAACGGCGCAGCCTACCAGACACTGACCTTGACGGACGGCGCCTATGCCCTGACGGTTACCCCGGAGAAGGGCGGCATGGCAACCTCCTTTACAAAAGACGGAGAGGAATATCTGTGGCTTCGGGACGGCAACTACGAATCGACGGATCGCCCGCGCTGCGGCATCCCGATCCTGTTCCCGAGCTGCAGCAAGCCGGACGGCGGCGTGCATTATTTTAACGGGACGGCGTATCCCATGGAGATTCACGGCTTTGCCGATCTGTTGCCCTGGAAGGTGGCAAAGGCAGAGGATTCTGTCATCGAGCTGACGCTGGCGCCGAACGGACTTACCAAGTTTGTCTATCCCTTTGAGTTCCTGCTGACCATGCGCTATGAACTGCAGGGGAACCAGGCGTCCCTCACGCTGAACGTTGCGAACAAGGGCGATAAGCCGATGCCCTTTAGCATAGGCTTCCATCCGTACTTTGCAGCGAGCAGCCTGGACAACGTTTCCTTTGACATTACGGCTGCTACCTGCAGTGAGGATGCCAAGGGCGAGCAGCCGGCAGCACCGGAGACCATCACGTTGACCCGCAAGGAAGGCAGTGCGGACTCGATCCGACTCCTGACCGGCGTGAAGAATCCGATGAAGCTGACAGATGCCGGAAATGGTCACGAGGTTACGGTTTCCTTTGACGAGACGTGCTTTTCCAACGGCGTTCTGTGGCAGCAGGATGCGGAACACTTCGTCTGCATGGAGCCTTGGAATGGTTGGGCGAACTCCGTGAACGAAGAGGGCCGTCATGAGGAGCTGCAGCCCGGCGAGAGCAAGGACTTCGCCTGGAGCATTACGATCCGATGATTCGCCTGATTACAATTGACAATCTGGAGACGGAAGCACTCCGGATCTATAGTGATTTGAATGAGAACCAGCTGCGGCATTACTATGAGCCCCAGCTGGGACTTTTCGTTGGGGAAAGCCGTACCGTGGTGGAGCGCGCATTGAATGCGGGATATGAGCCGGTTTCCATGCTGATGGAGAAACGCTACGTGGAAACGGAGGGAAAGGAGCTGCTGAAGCGGCTTCGCCTTCTGCCGCAGGAGATACCGGTGTATGTATCTGACATTGACGTTCTGTCGCAGATCACGGGATATCATCTGACACGCGGAATCCTGTGCGCTTTCCGCAGAAGAGCCTTACCTTCCGTAGAAGAAATCTGCCGGAATGCAAGGCGCATTGCTGTCCTGGAAAATATCGAGAACCCCACCAATATCGGCGCGATGATCCGCTCGGCGGCGGCCCTTAATATGGATGCACTGCTCCTGACACCGGCGTGCGCAGATCCCTTGTATCGCCGGGCCATTCGGGTCAGTGTAGGAACGGTGTTCCAGATCCCGTGGACATATATCGGATTGCCGGAGAAGTCGGCCACGAAGAGTGAAGGAATGGAGACGCTGGTGCACCGGGAGGCAGGCCAATCTATGCAATGTATGCATACAGGCGGCTGGCCGGAGGGTGGCATGCAGCAGCTGCATCGCCTTGGCTTTCGAACGGCGGCCATGGCACTTCAGCACGACACCGTGGAAATCGATGATCCCAAGCTCCTTGCGGAAGAAAAGCTGGCCATTGTCCTTGGAAACGAAGGAGACGGGCTGGCACGGCAGACCATTGCATCGTGTGATTACACGGTGAAGATTCCGATGTCCCATGGCGTAGATTCTCTAAACGTTGCGGCAGCCAGCGCGGTGGCCTTCTGGCAGCTGGGGAGACATTGAGATGTGTGAAGCACATATATACACTTTACTTAGGATTGTTCATGTGCTAATCTAACTGTATTAACGCACATAATACAGATGCAATTTCGGCTGCCGCAGCGGCCGGATGGGAGTGACGAAGAGATGAATCACAAAGCTGGTCGGAAGTATCTTGTTTATCCTCTGATTCTCGCCGTGGTGGGATCCCTTGGGCTGTCGGCCTGCGGGAAGCAGGAGGAGATTACGGATGCAAGTCCTGCCATCGAAACGGCGGTCCGCACGACGGTGGAGAATGTGTACACAGCGAAAGGAAAGATCATCAGTGGCGAAGAGAGCTCCATGAATGTGAAGTCTACCGGAAGCTCGGATTCCATTGTCATTGATCAGGTCTACGTATCTGTTGGAGATACGGTCAAGGCGGGTGACGTCCTGTACACCATCGATACGACTCAAACCGAGCGGGATCTTGCATTGAAGGAGGAGCAGCAGGCTATTTCTGATCAGCAGAATGCCATTACCCAGAGCAACAATCAGCAGGCCTACGAGGATGCACAGGCGGCATCCGGGGAGCAGTACGAGACCGGAACGAGGACACTTGTGCGAAATGCGGACGATACCAACGAGGCCATTGTGCAGCAGCTGTCGGATCAGGAGCAACTCCAGTCCTACAAGGATGAAGAGACGCAGAAGAAGGCTGCCTATGATACCTGGCAGTCGCAGGTGAATTCTCTGCAGGCCGATTATGACAGCAAGCTGGAGCATTACAATGATCTCAACCGTCAGCTCTCCTTGAAGCTGCTGGATACACAAAGCTCTGCATCTTCGTCCACGGGTTCATCGTCGAGCTCCGCCACAGGGAGTTCGTCGCAGACCAGCAAGGCGGAGCAGGAGCTTATCGATCTGCAGAAGGAGACGGAAAAAGCGCAGTGGTCAGCTGACGATGCCAAGACCGCGCTGGATAAGGCCAAGACCTCTATGAGTGAGGCTAAAACCGCTTATGAGGATGCCAAATCCAAGCGGGAGAATTACGAATCGACCGTGAAGACGGATCAGCAGACGACCACCAAGGATGTCCGCGCGCTGGAGGACTCCGGTACCGATGTGAATCAGAAAAACCGCCAGGTTCTCTCGGATGAACAGACCAAGAAAAATGCGATTGCATCCCAGGAGCTCCAGCATCAGTCTGATACCCTGACCAATGAAGCTGAGATTGCAAAGCTCAAGGAGAAGCTCGAGAACGGACAGGTGATTGCCACCATGGACGGCACTGTAACGGCGGTGAATGTTGTGGCGGGGCAGACCTATTCCGGCACGGACGGTGTGGTGCTGGATAATCTTTCGAAGATGAAGGTCAGTGCGGATATCGATGAGGCACACATTGCAGACCTGCAGGTGGGTACGAAGGTCCGTGTGAAGACGGATTCCACAGGGGATACCGAGCTGACGGGCAGTGTGACCTTTACTTCGCCGACACCGACCAAGGAAACGTCGAATACAACGAGCTCCGGCTCGAGTACAACATCGACCTCTTCCAGCAACAGCCAGAATACCAAAACGAGAGCGACCTACAAGGTGGAGGTAACTCTGGATGAGCCGAATGACCGCCTGCGCATCGGCATGACGGCGACCATTGACTTCATCGTAGCCAGCGCGGAGGATGTTATTGCAGTTCCGACCTCCTGCCTGATTGATGATGGGAACGGGAATTATTTTCTGAACGTGATCAGCGCTACGGGCGCTGCGGCCGAATCGGATTCGGCCTATGAGAGTGATGCATCCGGCGTTACAAGCGGCTCGGAGGGAGCTGTGAGAACCGATTCCGGCGGTGCATCAAGATCTGCAGGCAGCGGCTCTGCGGGCAGTTCATTCGGATCGAGTGCGGATTCTTCATCCGATGAAGAGACGGTTACGGAGGTCATGGTGACCATCGGCGTTGCAGACGATTACTATACGGAGATTACCTCCGGCAACATTCAGGAGGGGGAGCAGATTCAGGGTATGAGCACAGCTGCCTCTGATGATTACACATCCATGATGAGCGGAGTCTATTGATGGGCCTGTTTCATAGAAATCATGCCTTTGAATCAGGAGAACAAATGAGAGGAAACAGAATATCCGACCGCTCTGCTCCTAAGCTGCCGGCAGGATTTGCGGGGAGAAAAAGGACAAAGAAAGGCCCAATTGACTATCTGGATGTAGAGACAGATACAGAGCAGATGCGTGAAGATGAAGAAGTCGGAGACGGAAATCCCGGCACCGGGGACTGTGTTATCCACATGGAGAACATCGTCAAGCGCTTCTATATCGGGACGGAAAATGAGCTGGAGGTGCTGCACGGGATCAGTCTGGACGTGCACCAAGGAGAATTCACGGCAATTGTCGGGGAGTCCGGCTCCGGCAAGAGTACATTGATGAACATCATAGGACTCCTGGACCGGCCGACGGAGGGGAACTATGAGCTGATGGGACGCAGTGTCGGCAAGCTGAAGGATGACACGCTCTCTGGTCTGCGCAACCGGCAGATCGGGTTTGTTTTCCAGACTTATAACCTGATTCCCAGGACCTCTGCATTGAAAAATGTTGAGATGCCCATGATGTATGCACGCATTCCGCAGGAGGAGCGGACCCGAAGGGCAAAACTTCTCCTTGAAAAGGTTGGTATGCAGGAGCGCATGGATCATCGGCCGGATGAGCTCTCGGGCGGACAGAAGCAGCGCGTTGCCATTGCACGCTCGATGGCCAATAATCCTGCTTTGATTCTTGCGGATGAGCCGACAGGCGCCCTGGATTCCGAAACCGGGCGGCAGGTTATGGATTTGTTCCATAGACTTCACGATGAAGAAGGCAAAACATTCCTTCTCATCACCCATTCGAAGAGCCTTGCGGAGGAATGCGGGCGAATCCTGACGCTGAAGGACGGGCAGATCGTGGATGAGCGCCGCGGGAAGCTGGCGCATTAAGAATGTCTTAGGTCTTTACTTTTGAGAATAAGGGCACAGGAAAGGTATGCTGGGAGAGAATATAAAGCTGGCGTTTGCCTCCATCGCAGCGAACAAGCTGCGATCATTTCTGACCATGCTGGGGATCATCATCGGTGTTGCGTCCGTCATTTCCATTATGACATTGGGAAACTCTGAAACGGCGCAGACGCAGGCACAGTATGCGTCCTTTGGTACCAATCGAGTGGATGTCTACCTGTGGCTGTCCAGCGATGTGTCTGTGGATGATATCAGTTCGGACAACAGCCAGTTCATTCCGAATATCACGGAAGAGATGATGACCAATATACTGAAGACGTACGGAGACAGGATTAAGGCCATCTCGGTGGAGCAGTATCTGAACGGTGGGAAGGTGCAGCTGGCCGGCGGAAAGGCATCGGACGACGTGTATGCCAATGTCAGCGTGGAGGGCGTGAATCCGGGATATTTTACTGTGGAGGATTCCAACGTGCCGATTACGGCAGGACGGATCTTTAGCAGCAATGAGGTGAGCGAGGATTCGATGGTCTGCGTGGTTTCGGACAAGCTGGTCAACAATTTGTTCGAGGGAGATGTGAACCAGGCACTGGGACAGCGGATTACGGTACCGCTGATGACAGATGAGGCCGGGAATGAGACCACAGGGGATTACACCATCATCGGCGTATACAGCTACAATATGACGGGAACGAGAGACGGCGGCACTTCGGCAAATTCAGAGAAGGACGTGTATACCACGGTGTATATTCCCTATCTGAATGCCAAATCCTATGTAACCTCAGCGAGCAGCCAGGCGCTGAATTATTTCTCACTCGAGGTGAAGACCGGTGAGGACGTCATTGCCTTTTCGGATGAACTGCAGGCATTTCTGACAGGGCTCTTGGGAGATACGACGAATTTCCAGTTCTCGGTGTCGAACAACAAGCAATGGATCGAAGAGGCATCCGCAGATCTGAAAAAGAAGGTTATGAACACGACCATGATCGGCGCAATTGCCCTCCTGGTAGGCGGCATCGGTGTTATGAATATCATGACCGTGTCGATCACGGAGCGGACCAGAGAGATTGGCACGAGAAAGGCCCTGGGGGCACCGAACCGTGATATCCGGATGCAGTTCATTACCGAAGCGGCGATTCTGTCGCTGCTCGGCGGCATCATCGGAATAGTGATCGGAATCGGGATCAGCATCGTTGGATGCCTTGCTGTGGAACACATTCCATTGGTGATGAGCTGGCAGAGCATTGCAGGGTCTTTTGGCGTGTCCCTCGCCATCGGAGTATTCTTTGGATATTATCCGGCGAACCGGGCCGCGAAGATGGACCCGATTGAGGCACTGCGATATGAGTGATTTCAGCCAGTGACAGGGTGACGGCAGGATGTCCAAGGGCAGGGCCTTGCGAGGCCTCGGTGCTTGCGAACGTCCTTTGTGAGCTTAGCACCGCTAGGTCCGAGGATGGAGCCGCGAGGCGTCCCAGCCCTGGACACCTCCGTCAGGACCCGTCACTGACTGAAATCTCAAATCTTGTTGTTGTTCACACAATTGACACAACTGTGCATTACCATTGTCGCAATGATGTAAGAATTCCATTGGAGGTGGCAGAAGATGCCGATGCAGAAGATTCTGGTTGTCGATGATGAGGCGAGGATGCGCAAGCTTGTACATGATTTTCTGGTGCGGAGCGGCTACGAGGTGCTGGAGGCTGCAGATGGTGTGGAGGCATTGGATGTCTACGAACAGCATCCGGACATCGCGCTTTTGATTCTGGATGTGATGATGCCGGGACTTGACGGTTATGGTGTTACCAGACAGATCCGCAAGACCTCGAAGGTACCGATCATCATGCTGACAGCAAAGTCTGAGGAGCAGGATGAGCTGCAGGGCTTTGAGCTTGGCGTGGATGATTATGTGCGCAAGCCTTTCAGCCCGAAGATTCTGGTTGCCCGCGTGGAGGCTCTTCTGGGACGTGAGGGCTTCGGAAGACAGAATGAGTGCATCGAGAAGAGTGGAATCGTGATTGATCAGGCAGCACATCAGGTTACCATTGATGGCAAGCCGATCGATTTGTCGGCAAAGGAATTCGAACTGCTGACATATTTTCTCGAGAACAGCGGACGTGCGTTGTCGCGCGAGCAGATTCTGAATCATGTCTGGAACTATGACTATTACGGAGATGCCAGAACGATTGATACGCATGTGAAGAAGCTGCGCAGCAAGATGGGCGACAAAGGAGAGCTGATCAAGACGATCTGGGGCCTTGGCTACAAGTTCAGCCCGGAGGAATAGGAGCAGACACCATGAACTGGCTGCAGAACGGGATGCACAACGAGACCGACAATTCTTACACAAGTGAAGCAAAGGGCCGGCTGCTGCCGGATATTAAATTTCATCATAAACGCAATGGGACCGGGAATTCCGGCAGGCGCGAGGGCAGATTCTGCTCGCTCCGGTTGGAATTTGCGGTGCTTTTTTTTGCCCTGACGGCGGGGACTATTTTAATCATTCTACTGGCGAACTCATTCTTTCTGGAGAGATTCTATAACCGGGAAAAGCAGGAGAGGCTGGAGGAAACCTACGAGCGTCTGAACGAGGCGGCGGCATCGAACTCGATTGAATCCATTGCCTTTGGGACAGAGCTGACACAAATCGCCAACAAGGACAACATGAACATTCTGGTGATCGACGAGGAATCCCAGACCGTGCGTTCCATGACAACGGACATCGATATCATGATGATCCGTATGTGGGACAACATTCTGGAGACGACCAACGAGCTGCCGGATGATTTCAACACCAAGCAGGTACAGCATTGGCAGGCAGACAAGATGGCACCGGATTACTACATTGTCCGACGGCTGGTAAATGAGACCAACACCCGCGTGCAGATTGTACTCGACAAATCCACCGGCACACAGTTCATGGAGCGTTGGGGAATGCTGTCCAACGGCTCTTACTATCTGCTCCGTACGGCAATGGATTCGATTCGCGCGAGTGCAATGGTGGCGAATCGCTTTATCCTGATGGTCGGCGGATTCGTGGTGATTCTGGGACTTGCAATCTCCATGATCCTGGCTAACCGGATCTCCCGGCCGATGATCCAGATGACGGAGCTGTCACAGCGAATGCGCCGCCTGGATTTCACGGCCAAATACGAGGGACAAGCCCACAACGAAATCCAGATTCTGGGTGAAAATATGAACGACCTTGCGGAAACGCTGGAGGGCACTATTTCCGAGCTGAAAAATGCCAATGCCAAGCTCCAGCAGGATATCGAGCGCAGGGACAAGACCGAGGCCATGCAGCGGGAGTTTATTTCAAATGTCACGCACGAGCTGAAGACGCCGATTGCATTGATCCAGGGGTATGCGGAAGGGCTGCAGGATGGAATGGCAGAGGAGGTCGAAGACCGCGATTACTACTGCGGCGTCATCGTGGATGAGGCGCAGAAGATGAACCATATGGTTCAGCAGTTCCTGTCCCTGTCGCATCTCGAGTATGGCCAGACCAATGAGATGAATTACGAGAACTTTGACATCATAGAACTCGTGAAGGGATACATCCGAACCGGAGGCCTTCTGGCCAGAGATCAGGGAATCGAGGTAAAAATAGAAGCCAGCCGGCCAATTTATGTCTGGGCGGATCAGTTCTATGCCGAGGAAGTGTTCCAGAACTACTTCACCAATGCGGTACATCACTGCGCAGGCGATAAAGTCATTGACATACGTTTCGAACAAAAGGAAAATAAGGTTCGAATTGGCGTGTTCAACACGGGAAATCCGATTCCGGAGGAATCCATCCCGCGCCTGTGGGAGAAATTCTACAAGGTAGACAAAGCCAGAACCAGACAGTACGGAGGCTCCGGCGTGGGTCTTTCCATCGTCAAGGCGATCATGGAGCTGATCCATGAGGAATACGGTGTGAAAAATTATGACAACGGCGTAGAATTCTGGTTCGAGCTGGCGACAAAATAGTTATAGATTAGGTGAACATCATGAGTGTTGCGATTATCGACTACGGAGCAGGGAACATTCGAAGCGTGGAGAATGCCATGCGGGCACTGGGACAGAGAGCCGTTCTGACCAGCGACCCGGATGAAATCCGCAGGGCGGATCATGTGATCCTCCCTGGGGTGGGATCCTTCGGTGATGCTATGGCGTGCATTCGGGAACGTGGTCTGGAGCCGGTCATCCATGAGGTGTGTGAGAACGGAACGCCGTTCCTGGGCATCTGTCTGGGACTGCAGATTCTCTTTGAAGAGAGTGAAGAGACACCGGGCGTAAAGGGACTATCCATTCTGAGGGGAAAGGTGGTTCGTTTTCCGGCAGAGCAGCCGGATACATTCCGCAGGGCCAATGGCGCGGAGGGAGCCTGCCTGAAAGTGCCGGAGATTGGCTGGAATGCGCTGCAGTACCCGAAGGAAAATGAGCCGGGACGACTGTTCCGGGGAATCCCGGAAGGGGAACATGTATATTTTGTCCACTCGTATTATCTGCAGGCAGAGGATCCGTCAATCGTAAAAGCTAAGGCAGAATACGGCGTGACCTTTGATGCAAGCGTAGAGCAGGGAAATGTGTTCGCCTGCCAGTTCCATCCGGAGAAATCGGAACGGGTTGGGATGCAAATCCTGCGGAACTTCATGCAGATTTAACATTCATTGGATACACTGGAAGGGATCAGCCTGATATGTTGACAAAGAGAATCATTCCCTGTCTGGATGTGAAGGACGGACGGGTTGTTAAGGGCATTAATTTCGTGCAGCTGCGAGATGCCGGGGATCCGGTGGAGGCTGGTGAGGCATATTCACAGGCCGGGGCTGATGAGCTGGTATTCCTGGATATTACGGCGACCAGCGATGCGCGCAGTACCGTGGCGGACATGGTGCGCCGCGTGGCGGAAAGGGTCTTCATTCCGTTCACGGTTGGCGGCGGCATCCGTACGGTGGATGACATGAAGGCCATTCTTCGGGAGGGCGCGGACAAGATCTCTGTGAACTCTGCAGCCATCAAACGGCCGGAGCTCATCGCAGAAGGTGCAGATAAATTCGGCAGCCAGTGCATTACCGTGGCAATTGATGCCAGACGCCGTACGCCGGGGACGAATTCGGATGGAAGCCTTCGAGAGTGGCAGCCTTCGGATGGCTGGACTGTTTACATTGCAGGCGGTCGGATCGATACTGGAATTGATGCACTGGAATGGGCGAGAAAAGCAGAGGAGCTTGGTGCCGGAGAGATTCTTCTTACCAGCATGGACTGCGACGGAACCAAGGCTGGATATGATATCCCGCTGACCCGTGCGATCTCGGATCTCGTTGGGATTCCGGTGGTTGCCTCCGGCGGTGCAGGAACTAAGGAACATTTCCTGAAAGCCTTGACGGAGGGGGGAGCGGATGCCGCTCTGGCCGCATCGCTGTTCCATTTCAAGGAGCTCGAGATCAATGAGGTGAAGGAGTATCTGCGTATGCATCAGGTACCGGTGCGACTGTAGAAAAGATAAGAGTAAATGACGCGTTGTAAAGTGCGTCAGGGGAGGAATTATGGATACCAGAACAATCGTAAATGAAGTTTGCGGCGAGGCGGAGCCGAAGCTGGTTCTGCACTTTTTCGAAGAAATCTGCAAGATCCCGCACGGATCCTTTCATGTGGAGGAGCTCAGCAACTGGCTGGTTTCCTACGCACAGGAGAAGGGACTGTGGTATCAGCAGGACGAAGCATACAATGTGATCATTAAAAAGGATGCCACAGAGGGAGCCTCCAGCAGGGAGCCGGTTATCCTGCAGGGGCATATCGACATGGTTCTGGAGAAGACAGATGACTGCCCGTTGGATCTGGTGAAGGATCATATCATTCTGAAAAAGGACGGCGATACCCTGTATGCAGACGGGACTACGCTGGGCGCCGATGATGGCATTGCAGTAGCGATGATGCTGGCTCTTCTGGAGGATGATACGATTCCGCATCCCCCGCTGGAGTGTGTGTTCACGGTGAACGAGGAGGTTGGACTCCTGGGGGCCAGTGCGCTGGATACCTCGTGCCTTGAAGGGCACCGGATGATCAACATTGATTCCGAGGATGAGGGAATCTTCACCGTTGGCTGCGCCGGCGGAGCAGAGGAGCATTGCACATTCCCGGTGGGACGCAAGAAATATTCCGGACTTCTGATGCAGATCACGATTAACGGACTGCTCGGAGGTCACTCCGGCACCTGCATCAATATGGGCCGCGCCAATGCGGATATCCTCATGGGACGGATCCTGCACAAACTCATGAAGAAAATTCCGCTGCACCTGTATTCCATTGAGGGCGGTTCGAAGGACAATGCGATCCCCCGCAGCTGCGTGGCACAGGTTCTCCTGGACGAGAGAGAAAGAGAGCACGCAGAGCATCTGGTAGAGAAGCTTTCGCAGCAGATCCTGCACGAGTATCATCTGACCGATCCTGGCATTCAGGTCAGCGTAGAGTGGCTGAACACTGATTCTGTAAAGAAGCCGGTAAAGGCACTGTCGCATTCCGATACCAGACGCATCGTGGATTTCCTGCTGCTGACTCCGAACGGACTTGTTGAGACCGATCCGATGGACCAGAATCTGCCGCAGACTTCACTGAACCTCGGCATTCTGACCATGGATGCGGACAGTGTGACGGCAGTGTTCCTCGTCCGCTCCTGCATCAACTCGCAGAAGAAGTACCTGCAGAAGAAGGTGGAGCGTCTCGTAGATCTTCTGGGCGGAACAACCGAGGTAAAGGGTGCATACCCTGCCTGGGAGCGCGTGGAAAAGTCGCCTCTTTGTGATGAACTGGTGAAGATCTATGAGAGTCAGACGGGCAAAAAGCCGGTTGTTGCAACCATTCACGGAGGGCTCGAGTGCGGATTGCTGGCGGCTAAGATCGACGGACTCGACTGCGTCTCCATCGGACCGGATCTGAAGGACATTCATACACCGGACGAGAAGATGTCTCTGGCCTCTGCAGAGAGAACCTGGAAGTTCCTGCTGGCAGTACTGAAAGAAATGTAAGGGGTGGGAGCGTTATGGCCGGGATTACGAATGACTGGCTTCCCGCTGTCGGGGGAGAATTTAAAAAGCCGTATTATAAAGAGCTGTATTCCTTTGTGCGTGAGGAATATGCCACGAAGACGATTTACCCGCCGGCGCAGGATATCTTCAATGCACTCCACCTGACACCATTGTCGGAAGTGAAGGTCGTGATTCTGGGGCAGGATCCGTACCACGAACCGAATCAGGCGCACGGGCTGTGTTTCTCGGTACTCCCGCAGCAGCAAACGCTTCCGCCTTCACTGGTGAATATCTATAAAGAACTGCACGACGATGTCGGCTGCCACATGCCGAACAACGGCTACCTTGTGCACTGGGCTAAGCAGGGTGTCCTGATGCTGAACACCGTGCTGACGGTGCGCGCCCATGCGGCCAATTCACACCACGGGAAAGGCTGGGAGCAGTTCACAGATGCCATTCTGCAGGCTGTGAACCAGCAGGACCGCCCCATCGTCTATATGCTCTGGGGCTCTCAGGCACAGGCGAAAATACCGATGCTGACCAATCCGCAGCACCTGATCCTGCGGGCACCCCACCCAAGCCCACTGTCCGCGTACCGCGGCTTCTTTGGCTGCCAGCATTTCTCGAAGTGCAACGCATTCCTGGAGGCGCACGGCGCGGCACCAATCGACTGGCAGATCCCGGATGTTTAAGGTATTTGACAGCGAGAGCGTGGCCCAGGCGGACCGACCTGCCAGGACCCGCGTCAGATTTGATGTTTCGGAGCGTACTGTGTTATGATTAGCACCAGCTAATTGATGACATATGAAATGAGGAAAAGCGCATGAAAAAAACACCTTTTATCAGTGAGACCAAGGCACGGGAGATCATGCAGGATCACCCGACTCCGTTTCACATTTATGACGAGAAGGGCATTCGCGAGAACTGCCGGGCGGTGAAGGAGGCCTTCGCCTGGAATCCGGGATTCCGCGAATACTTTGCCGTGAAGGCGACACCGAACCCGTACATCATGCAGATCATGCAGGATTACGACTTTGGCTTTGACTGCTCGTCGATGGCAGAGCTGGTGATGTCGGAGGCTGTTGGTGCGGATGGAGAGCACATCATGTTTTCCTCCAATGAAACACCAGATTGCGAATACATAAAGGCAAGAGAGCTGGGAGCTATTATCAATCTGGATGATATTACCCACATTGCGACGCTGGAGAAGCTGTTCGGCGACACCTTCCCGGAGACGATGAGCTGCCGCTTTAATCCGGGCGGTGTGTTTCAGATGAGCAACGGCATCATGGACAACCCCGGAGATTCCAAATATGGAATGACAAGAGACCAGCTCTTTGATGCCTATGCGCAGCTGAAGGCACATGGTGTAAAGCATTTCGGCATTCATGCTTTTCTGGCGTCCAATACGGTTACGAATGAATATTATCCGAAGCTGGCAGGACAGTTGTTCGAACTGGTTAAAGAGATTCATGAGAAGCTGGATATTCATTTTGCCTTTGTCAACCTGTCCGGTGGTGTCGGCGTAGCTTATCGCCCGGAGCAGGAGGCCAATGACATCCGTGCAATTGGAGCAGGCGTGCATGAAGTGTACGACGAAATCCTGGTTCCGGCCGGAATGGGAGATTGCGCGATCTATACCGAGATGGGACGCTTCATGCTGGCTCCTTACGGCGCACTGGTTACGACTGCTATTCATGAGAAGCACATTTATAAAGAGTACATCGGTGTCGATGCCTGCGCGGCCAATCTGATGCGGCCGGCTATGTATGGCTCGTACCATCACATCACGGTTCTTGGCAAAGAAGAAGCGCCGTGCGATCATACCTATGATGTGGTCGGCAGCCTTTGTGAGAACAACGACAAGTTTGCCATTGATCGCCAGCTCCCGGAGATTGCAATGGGGGATGTGATCTACATCCACGATACCGGCGCACATGGCTTTGCAATGGGATACAACTACAACGGCCGTCTGTGGAGCGCAGAGCTGCTCCTGCAGGAGGACGGATCGGTGAAAGAAATTCGCCGTGCAGAGACACTGCAAGATTATTTTGCAACATTTGATCAGACAGAGTTTGCATCTAAGCTTTGCAAGTGATATAATCAGCTCGTTGTGGCGCACAATGTGACAACGAGTTTTGCCGGAGTGGCGGAATGGTAGACGCGACAGACTCAAAATCTGTTTTCTGA
>CAYLUU010000028.1:0-25664 GCA_964386925.1 uncultured Sarcina sp.
TACGAACTCTGTGGCAACGATCTTTGCCTGGGCGGGAGCACTCAGAAAGCGCGGCCAGCTGGATCAGCTGCCGGAGCTCGTGAAGTTTGCAGACAATCTGGAGAAAGCAACCATTGCAACGATCGAGAGCGGCAGAATGACCGGCGATCTGGCAGCGATCACTACGCTCGAGAATGTGGAGAAGCTGGATACCGAGGAATTCATCCTGGCGATTGGTGAGACGCTGGAGAAGATGATGGCGTTATAGTGGTTTTTACGATGCGAACAGAATAAATAGAGAAGGCAGCCGCTAAGCGGCTGCCTTTTTTAGTACGCGAATTCGTCAGGAATGCAAAGGTAACATTACCCCAATGCTTCAGACAGTTCCTCCCACTGCACATAAAGCTGCGCAAGCCGATCTTCATTGGCGGATTTCTCTTTCTGAAGCTCGGCCAGCTTGCCGAGATTGGTGCAGTTCTCAGGAAGTGCCATTTCACCATCAATGGCGGTGTTGCGCTCTTCGAGGCGAGCGACCTCAGCCTCACATTTCTTCAAATCATTCTGAAGCTTACGAAGGCGCGCTTGTTCTTCTTTCTGGCGCTTATAATCCTGACTGCCGGCAGACGAACCGGTAGTCTGAGAAACGGCAGAGGAGCCGCCGGAGGTACCGAAGGCAGCAGCTGCGCTTGCTGCAGAGGATGCTACGGACGCTGCCCCCAAGGCAGATACAGAACCAGAAGCTGCGGCGGAGCCGGGAGAGACTGCACTTGCTGCATTCCCGGCAGAAGAGCCGAGAGCCTCGGCGATGCGCTTTTGCTCATCGGCCTTCAGGACATTCTCGACCTGTGCGGATTTCTCCAGATAATAGTCGTAATTGCCAATATAGCATTCCGGCGCAGGCTCGCCTTCGCGGCTTCCGGGGTAGTTCAGCATCATCTTGTCCGTAAGGGACAGGATACGGCTCGCCGTTCGGTTCATAAAATATCGATCATGGGAGACATACAGAACCGTTCCCTCGTAGCTGTTCAATGCATTCTCCAGGACCTCCTTGGACACCATATCCAAGTGGTTTGTCGGCTCATCGAGAATGAGGAAGTTCGCCTCGGAGAGCATGAGCTTGGCAAGAGAGACGCGTCCCTTCTCACCACCGGAGAGATCAGCAATGCGTTTGAATACATCCTCTCCTGTGAACAGGAAGGAGGCGAGGAGACTGCGGATCTCCGTGTTCGTCATATCCGGATGGGCATCGGAGATTTCTTCGAACACTGTGTTGGCATCGTTCAGAACGTGATGCTCCTGATCGTAGTAGCCGATGTGCACGTTCGTTCCGAAACGAACCGTGCCGGCCGTTGACTGGAGCTGGCCGATAATGATCTTCAGGAGCGTCGATTTGCCGGTGCCGTTGCTGCCGATGATGGCGGTATGCTCACCGCGGTGAATGTCGAAGGTAATGTCATCGAAAAGCCTGTTGTCCTCAAAGGCCATGGCAAGGTGGCGGACCTGCATGACGTCACGGCCGGAGCGTATACAGGGCTTTAATGTTAGGTGCATATCGTCGCGCATCTCGAAGGGCTTTTCGACGACCTCCTTTTTGGCCAGCTGCTTTTCACGGCTCTCGGCGCGCTTGATGGATTTTTCGCGATTGAACTGCTTGAGCTTGGCAATGACCTCTTCCTGGTGCTTAATCTCGGCTTGATTATTCAGATACTGGTGCCAGCGCTGGTCGCGGAGCTTCTTTTTTTCCTCCGCATAGAAGGAGTAGTTGCCGTGGAAAATGGTGGCTTTCGTGTTCTCAATCTCAATGATGTGATTGACCGTCTTGTCGAGGAAGTAGCGGTCATGGGAGACAATGAGAACGGTTCCCTTATAGTTGGAAAGATAGGTTTCCAGCCAGCGGATAGCGGCAATGTCCAGGTGGTTCGTGGGCTCATCGAGCAGGATGATGTCCGGCTTTTCGAGGAGGAGCTTTGCCAGTGCAACGCGGGTCTTCTGACCGCCGGAGAGGGTTCGAACCAGATGGTCGAATTCGTCATCACGAAAGCCCAGGCCTCGGAGAACACCGGTGATTTCGCCCTTATAAGAGAAGCCGTTGCTGTTCTGGAACTTTGCCAGCAGGTCATTGTATTCTTCAATCACCTGATTCAGCTCTTCGCCGGTCAGCTGCTCCATGAGCTGCTCATCCCGTGCGATGCGCTTTTCCATTTCTACAACATCTTTTTTGACGGTGAGAAGCTCCTCGTAAATGGTGCCCTCAAAACCAAGGTCCTGGTTCTGCGCAAGATATCCGATGGTGGTGTCGCGGGAGAAGGAAACGGTGCCGTCATCGGCCTTCATTTCCCCCATCATAATCTTAAGCAGCGTGGATTTGCCGGCGCCGTTGATACCGACAATGGCGGCACGGTCGCCCTTCTCCAGATGAAAGGAGATGTCGGTGAGTACCGGCACCTCCAGAAACGCCTTGCTGATATGCTGAACGGATAAAATCATGTCTGCTCCTGATGAAATACGATTGTTTGCTGCAAAAGCGCCGGAATCCGGGCTCCATCAGCTGATGTTACACTGTCCGGGAAAAATAATCCAGCCCCAGAGCTAACCCGAAGGAGGCAGTGGTGATGAATGCCTTGGGCTGATTGGTGAGCGCAGCAACGCATCACTAATCCGACTATGCTAATGGTGCGGAAAATCTCTGGGATTCTGTAAGCGATAATATTCCATGCGAAAGCCTCGTTATCAATAATGGTTAGAATATACTAACACAAACAAGCCGATATGTGTTGCCGGAGGATGCCGCAGGAAGGTTTACTGTCCAGGCAAATTGCCTCAAGGTTTGACTGAAATTTAACAAACCGATATAATTAAAGAAAAATTAGGGTTATGGGTTAACGAAAACCTTTCATTTGAGGAGCAACTGCATTGGATAACAGAGAGATTTCACAGGCGGTGATCAGCCGTCTTCCGCGTTATTATCGTTATTTAGGAGATCTGAAGGAGCAGGGAGTAGAACGTATTTCCTCCCAGGAGCTGTCCTCCATGATGCATGTGACGGCGTCGCAGATCCGGCAGGATTTCAATCATTTTGGCGGTTTTGGTCAGCAGGGATACGGTTATAACACACAGTACCTGTATGACGAAATCGCAAAGATCCTCGGACTGAATCAGACACACAACATGATCCTGATCGGTGCCGGTAATCTGGGATCTGCTCTGGTCAATTACATGAATTACCGCAACCGCGGATTCTTCTTCAAGGCAGCCTTTGATCAGAATCCGGAGCTGATCGGCAAGAAGATCGGCGGCGTGGAGATCCACAGCATGGATGATCTCGAGACGATCATCAGCGACAATGAGGTAGACATCGTTGTCCTGACGATTCCGAAGCAGCAGGCGGTGAAGGTGGCCGAGCAGCTGGCGAAGTATCCCATCAAGGCAATCTGGAATTTCGCCCACACGGATCTGCACGTTCCGGCACGGATTCAGGTTGAGAACGTACATTTGTCCGACTCCCTGATGCGGCTGTCCTACAATATCAAACGATATGAGGACGAGAATCAGTAGGAACGCCGCATGAGCAAAAGGAAAACTGTGCATCAGTGATTTGCGAGTGTGTCCTGAACAGTTATGAAGCATGAAAAAGAAGGCCTTCCGCAGGACCTGTTCATACAGGATGCGGAAGGCCTTTTGACTAGTACAGAGGAATACACGATGGAATACTTACTCACCGCAGAAGAGATGGCGGAGGCAGACCGCAGAACGAGTGAAAATATCGGGATCCCATCCATTGTTCTCATGGAGCGGGCGGCACTGGCTGTAGCAGACGCGGTACAGACAGACTTTCCGAAGCCGAAGGTAAACGGAAGGCCGATTCGGATTGCGATCCTGGCTGGAAAGGGCAACAATGGAGCAGATGCCCTGGCAGCAGGAAGGATTCTGCTGGATGCAGGGTATGCGGTACAGTTTTACCTGACTGACCGAACGAAAAAGAGTGATTGTCCCAGCAATTCAGATGGAACGGGACCTGCAGAAGATAGTGCTATAACAGAAAAAGCAGACGGCAGCAGGGGGAGAACTGCCATGGACACGCAGCTGCGGATACTGAAGGCCTATGGGATCGAACCGCTGCGTCTGCAGATGGGACATAATGAACACGCGAATGAGATCGAAATTACGTCGCAGGCAGCGCAAGGGAATCAGATGCATGATAGCCGCTGCGATTTGCTGCAGGCTCACCCGGATGTGATTGTGGACGGATTATTCGGAACCGGATTGTCCCGCGAGGTAGCACCGGAATATGCGATGGTCATTGAGGAGATTCGGCAAGAACAGGAAGAAAACGGAGCAAAGGTATATGCCGTCGATATTCCGTCCGGGATATCGGCGACAACCGGTGCAGTTATGGGGACGGCAGTTCAGGCCGATGTGACAGTCACCTTCTCTTTCTACAAAAGAGGACATTTCCTGTATCCGGGCAGCGATTATTGCGGGAAACTGATTCGAAGAGAGATCGGAATCACCGAACGGGCATTCGCTGCATCCGGAAATCACAGGCCGCAGTGCTTTACGTACCTATCGGAGAAGCTTTCCGGGCTTTTGCCGGCGCGCAGTCACGGCGGCAATAAAGGGACCTTTGGGAAGGTGCTGGTGATTGCAGGCTCCAAGGGCGTTTCCGGAGCCTGTACCATGTGTGCACAGGCCGTACTGCGATCCGGAGCCGGAATGGTCCGCGTGTATACTCACGAGGACAATCGGGTAATTCTGCAGGAAACCGTTCCGGAAGCGATGTGCAGCACCTATTGCACCGGAGATGTTGCAGAAGAGCAGCTGAAAAGAGATCTGGCCTGGGCAGATGTCGCTGCCATTGGACCGGGGATCGGGCTGACCGAAGATGGGAGGACACTGCTGAAGCTGATATTGCAGTATGCCGGAGGAAAATCAGAAATTGATTCTGCTGCCTCTGCCGATAAGTTCTGCGTCCAGGAGGAAGGAAATACACTACAGGGAACTGCGCATAGGAATGTGGCGCGAAGTGCTCTGCGGGGACTTGTGATTGATGCCGATGCCATTCGGCTTTTGGCAGAGTCGGATGCATTATATGAACTGCTGGGCAATGCCGGCCAGCAAATGCCGGTCATCCTGACCCCTCACGCAGCAGAATGCGCCGCTTTGCTTCACACATCGGTAGCAGATATCAAGGCAAAAAGGTTTCGGCTCCTGCCGGAGTTCGTTCAGAAGTATCACTGCACCATCATCGGAAAAGATGCCAGAACGCTTGTAGCATCTGCAGAATCGGACGAGGTGTATCTGAATACATCAGGAAATGACGGCCTTGCAACGGCAGGATCCGGAGATGTACTGACCGGAATCACAGCAGCACTATTGGCACAATGGACCTGTGCAGGAGAAGAGCAATCCGGCTTCCGGGCCGCCTGCACAGCAGCTTACCTGCACGGCCGGATTGCTGACCGTTTGGCTAAGGTGCAGGGGACCGGATCCCTGACAGCAACGGATCTTCTGAAGGAAATTAGTGGATAGATTTGCGGCAAGCAGGGGGTTCGTGCTATCATTCCTATTTAATGGCGATTATATCGCCGGTTTTTGCAGTGCAGGAGGTGATTCTCTCATATGGAAGACATATCGGCACCCGGTCTGATTCTGATTCTGGCTGTTCTGCTGATTTTGGATGCAATTGTATATGGATTTGGATCTGCGGTTCGCGCCTCCAAACCTCTTAGTGAAGACGAGGAGGAGCCGGAGGATGGCACTGTGTCGGATTCGCTGCTCGAGCGCGAGCGGAAAAGGAAACTTCGGCGCAAGAAGATTCTGGATCGCGTATTGGAGGATCAGTCTGATTATGTGGACACGATCCAGCTGGTAACGGCGTGTGTTAACATGATCGTCGGCGGCGTATACGGCATCACAGTGTCGAATCTCTTACAGGACCTTCTGACCCGCGGAATGGCAGATGGACCGGCTATCATTGGAATGCGGATTCTGGCTGCGATTGTGGCTTGGGTTTGCGTACTGTTCGTACTGCTGGTTTTCGGCGTTCAGATTCCGAAACGGCTGGGGAGTGCAAGGCCGGAAGCGTGGACGATCCGGGCAGGAACTATTTTTCATGTCCTGATGCTCGTAAGCCTGCCGCTGATCCGGCTGGTGAACCTTACCGCGCGGGCAATCCTGTTCATTTTCGGCATACGAGGAACGCCTCTTGCCGGAGATGTTACAGAGGAAGAGATCCGGTCCATGCTGAATGAAGGTCATGAGCAGGGCGTTATTGATCAGTCAGAAGCGGAGATGATCACCAACATCTTCGAATTCTCGGACAAAGAAGCGGCCGATATCATGACGCACCGCAAGGATATGATTGCTATCGACTGGAACGAGACACTGGGCGATGCACTGGCCTATATGCTTCGGCAGCATAATTCACGCTTCCCTGTGTATCGTGAGAACATCGATGACATCATCGGAATTCTGCATTTCCGTGATGCAGTTCGGTACCGGGAGGAACATCCGGGGGCAGAAGCAAAGGCACTTGAGAACTGCGAAGGACTTCTTCGCGAGGCAGAGTTCGTTCCGGAGACGAAGGACATTGATGATCTGTTCCGCCAGATGCAGACCGGCAAGACGCAGATGGTGATCGTCATTGATGAGTACGGACAGACATCCGGACTCATTGCCATGGAAGATATTCTGGAGGAAATCGTCGGCAACATCATGGATGAATATGATGTGGATGAGACGCACATTACGCCAACCTCGAACAAAAACGAATTCATCATTGACGGTCGTACTCCGCTGGAGGATCTGACGGAGCGCTTCGAGATTCGCTTCGACGACGATCGTTTTGAGACAGTGAACGGTTTTCTCATGTCGAGAATGGACAAGGTTCCAGATCCGAGCGAGCATTATACGACGGATTACGGAGGGTATCGTTTCCATGTTCTGTCAGTTGCAGACAGACAGGTACAGCGTGTATTATTGACCAGGCTGACCGCGGCAGGCAAAACAACATCTGCGTCCGCCCAGAAACCATAGAGCGTAACGATTCATAACAAACTCGTAACCAATGAACTGTCGGCTTACCCGAAAGTGAAGCAGGCAGTGGTATAAAAAAGGAGATTAGGACATGTCAGGACATTCTAAATTCGCAAACATCAAGCACAAAAAGGAAGCAAATGACGCTGCCAAGGGAAAGGTTTTCACCATTATCGGCCGTGAGATTGCGGTTGCCGTAAAGGAAGGCGGCCCGGATCCTGCCAACAACTTCAAGCTGGCACAGGTTGTCGCAAAGGCAAAGGCAGCGAACATGCCCAACGACACCATTGAGCGCGGCATCAAGAAGGCAGCCGGTGATGTAGACAACGTAAACTATCAGCAGAACACCTACGAGGGATATGGCCCGGGCGGGGTAGCCATCATCGTGGAGACACTGACCGATAATGTGAATCGTACGGCATCCGATGTCCGTGCAGCATTCTCCAAGGGCAACGGGTCCATGGGCTCCAAGGGAAGCGTTTCCTTCATGTTCGATCAAAAGGGACAGATCATTGTTGACAAGGAAGAGTATGACGGAACAGCAGATGATCTGATGATGACGGTTCTCGATGCAGGTGCTGAGGATATTCAGGAAGAAGAGGATTCCTTTGTCATTCTCTCTGCTCCGGAGGATTTCGATGCAGTATCCAAGGCAGTTACCGAGGCTGGTATTACCGCAGCAAGTGCAGAGGTAACCATGATCCCGCAGAATTATGTTACCGTTACAGATGCAGATGCTGTAAAGGGGCTGAACATCATTCTGAGTAAGCTCGATGACAGCGATGATGTGCAGAACGTTTATCACAACTGGGAGAACTGCGACAACGATGACTGATGGAGAGAAATTACACAATCCGCTTCCGGATCCGGTTCAGGGAAGACGGGAAGAGATGGAGTTCCCGTTGGATGAGAAGGAATCGGGGGATTGGGATACGTCGGATACAATGTCATCAGAAGGTACGTCAACGGAGGCTGCAGATGCAAATGCATCTGCGGCTTCTGCGGCTGTAGCAGAAGATGATTTTGATACGCAGATTGCAGAAGACGATGACTTTGATCTGTAATATCTGCAGCATTTGGAACACTGACGGGATATATGGCAGGAACAACAGGAAGGAAAACTTCAACAGGCAGCCGGAGTAGTTCATCCGGGAGCAGATCCGGGAGCGGGACGCGCAGCCGCAGCACATCCTCCGGAAGATCCGGAACCGGAAAGAGCACGGGAACGCGCAGTCGGAGTACATCCTCTGGAGCCAGAGGGCGCAGTACATCGAACAGCAGAGGACGCAGCAGTTCGTCCCGGGGATCCGGCAGGAACAGCAGGAATTCCAGAAAATCGCAGACGTCGATGATGCAGCGTGATGTGACGCTGATTGCATTGTTTGCGGCAATGGTATTTTTGTTTCTATGTAATTTTATGAGCCTTGGCATCGTGGGAACATTCTTTTCCAACGCGATGTTCGGGCTTTTCGGCGTTGTAGCATACGTTCTGCCGGTATTCGTTTTCGGACTGTACCTTTATTACATTCTCATGGTGGAGAATGATCCTGATATAGAGATCAAAATTGTGGCAATTCTGAGTCTGTTCCTGATCGCTTCCGTTGCAGCGGAGCTGATCAGCGGGAATTTGGCGTCACAGACAGGGTATGATCCGGCGGCTATTTATACCAGGTGCGCAGAAGGGAGATCCGGCGGCGGCATCATCGGCGGTTCGATTGCTTTTGTTCTTTATCAGCTTCTGAAGATGTTCGGGTCTGTTCTGGTACTGATTGTTGCGACGGCAGCCTGTGTATATGCTCTGGCACAGCAGTCTATTCTGGAGCTGGCAAGAGACAAGGCAATGGACGCAAGACTTCATCATCTGGAGCGGCGCGAAGAGGAAGAACGCTATCGTGAGGAGCATCCGGAGGAATTCGAGGATGACGGATACGGCGATGCCTGGGAAGAGGATGAACAAGTGCCTTCCCATTATGAGGAGAGCCGCCAGCGCTATCAGGAGCTGCAGCGTGAACGCAAAGAACGGCTTCGCCGCCAGAACGCAGAGAAAAAGGCAAGAGAAGAAGAACGGCGAAATGCCGAGAGCATGTGGAACACGGATTTGTCGGCAGATTCTGCGTTTGCCGCAGATTCTAATTTGTCTGCGGATTGGAACGATGCTGCAAATGCTGCCGGCAGTGCCGCTAACGGGCAGGATGATGGGCTGCAGGGAGGCGTAGAAAATCCTGCGGGTCAATCCGCAGCAGCGGCTGCAGCGGGAGCTGTCGGACGAAAAGTACATGATCTGGATTCTGCAGACGACGGCCATTTCGACACAGACGTGTCGCCTGCAGAAACGCAGAAGCATACGGAAGAGATGTCGGAGCCTTCGGAGCAACTTAGCGAAGAACAGACTCCTCCCACCGTGATTGACCCGATCGAAGCAATTCTGGCGCATCGTCGTGCACAGGAAGAGGAGAGACTTAGGCAGGAAGAAGAGCGCAGGCAGGAAGAAGCGGCAGCACGTCTGCAGGAACAGACGGAAAGGGAAGCAAGACGGAACTCCCTGAACATGCATGAGATTTATCCGGAGGATTATCTGGATGACGAGAGCATTCTGGAACCTGTAAAACGCGTGGAAGATGCGGATCATGACACGGAGGACAACAGGCATTCCGACACGATTTACAGGAATGATTCCGGTGAGAATCTTAGCAGGGATTCCCACACAGACTTCAACGAGAGCTATCGCACGAATGAACTGACCAAGGAGGATTTGGAGGAGCGCATTCTAAGCGGCGGTGTAAGTCAGGCCAAAGTGCCGGCTGCGCTCGGAGCAGCTGCAGGGGCGCAGACAGCCTGTACAGCGGCTTCTGCCGCAACAGCACAGGCTGTGCCGGCCGCTGCAGATTCGATTCCGGAGATCTATGAGGAGGTTCCTGGAATCCGCGTTGTGAAGTCTGCCACAGATATTTATGCGAAAACTGCTGCAGATATTCCAGCAGAGACGAATATAAAAGCTGCTGCAGAGACCATCACAGAACCGGAAAACGAGGCAGGCGTGCCGGAACAGACAGCTTCTTCATCAGAAAACCGGATGGATGAATTCTCTGATTCCTGGTCAATGCCGGATGAATCTGCAAAGAGGAATGTGAATCAGACTGCTGAAACAGAGCAAGCTGCTGCATCTAAGGAACCGGAAGATGAAATGGGAATTCCGTATTCCGCACCGGGAGGAAGTAATTCTGGGATAGCTCCGGCTGCAGATGAGCCTGTCGATGTGACAATCCATACAGAAAGGGAGGCTGGTTCATCGGAGATCAATACTGCGCTTTCTGAAAGTTCGGATGATTCAGATTCTGCGAGCAATTTTTCTGCTGCGAATGGTGGATCGAGAGAGTCGATGTCAGAACACGCGTCGGCTCTTGGAACAGCTGCTGCGCCGCAGTCTGTCCCGTCAGGGGCGGCAGACGCGCCGGAAGTGAAGGTAGTAAAGCGCGAATATATTTTCCCGCCGATGGATCTTCTGAAGAAAGGGGCTGGCTCGCAGGCGGATCATGATGAGGAACTGCGCAGTACCGCACAGCTTCTGCAGACTACGCTGCGGAACTTCGGCGTGAATATTACAATCACAGATATCTCACAGGGGCCTTCGGTTACCAGGTATGAGATGCTGCCGGAAATGGGCGTGAAGGTTAGCAAGATTGTGTCGCTTGCTGATGACATTAAACTTGCGCTGGCCGCGACAGATATTCGAATTGAGGCACCGATCCCCGGAAAATCCGCCATCGGTATCGAAGTACCGAACAAGGAGGCTTCTCCGGTCGCACTCCGGGATATCGTGGATACGGAAGAGTTTCGAAGTCAGAAGTCCAAGCTGGCCTTTGCAGTCGGCAAGGATATTGCCGGCAAGCCGGTTTACGGTGATATTGCGAAGATGCCGCATGTGCTCATTGCCGGCGCTACCGGCTCCGGTAAGTCAGTCTGCATCAACACCATCATCATGAGCCTTCTGTATCATGCTAAGCCGGAAGAAGTGAAGCTCATCATGATCGATCCGAAGGTCGTTGAGCTCTCGGTATACAACAACATTCCGCATTTGATGATTCCGGTTGTGACCAATCCGCAGAAGGCCGCGGCTGCGCTGAACTGGGGCGTTGCGGAGATGGAGGCAAGATACCGTGCCTTTGCCGATGCCAGAGTGCGTGACATTAAAGGCTACAATGCATTGGTTAAACAGCACCAGGAGCAGGGACCGCAGGGCGAGGGCGAGGCAGTTATGCATTTCATGCCGCAGCTCGTTATCATTGTAGATGAGCTGGCAGACCTCATGATGGTTGCCAAAAATGACGTCGAGACAGCCATCTGCCGTCTGGCGCAGCTGGCCAGGGCAGCCGGGATTCATTTGATCATCGCAACGCAGCGCCCTTCTGTGGATGTCATCACAGGTCTTATCAAGGCGAATATGCCGAGCCGTATTGCGTTCCGTGTATCTTCCGGTGTAGATTCGAGAACCATTCTGGACATGAACGGCGCAGAGAAGCTGCTCGGAAAGGGTGATATGCTGTTCTTCCCGCAGGGACTGCCGAAGCCGAACCGTGTGCAGGGATGCTTTGTCTCGGATGAGGAAGTAACAGATGTTGTAAACTTCCTGATTGAGAACAATCCGGTATCAGATGAAGAAACCAGACGCCATCAGCAGGAGATCGATTCCATGGAGGCCGGAAACGGAGGCGGGAGTTCCGCGGGAGGAATGGACAGCGGATCCTCGGCACCGGTTTCGGATGTGGATGAGTTGTTCGGCAGTGCCGGAGCGTTTATTATTGACAAAAACAATGCGTCCATTGGACTACTGCAGCGCCGCTACCGGATCGGCTTTAACCGGGCGGCACGCATTATGGATCAGCTCTGTGACAAGGGCGTGGTCGGAGAGGCGGCCGGGACGAAATCCAGAGCCATTCTGATGACGATGGAACAGTTTGCATCGTTCTGCAATGATAATGGATATGAGATTGGGCCGGAATGATTTATGGTACAGACGCCAGTCAGAAGCGATTAACACTCCTGTCTGGTGAACAATGGTATTGAATAGGAGGCAGAATCATGACAGCACAGATCATCAACGGTAAAGAAATTTCTGCACAGATCAAGGCGGAACTGAAAGAAAAGGTGGCGCAGATTAAGGAACAAGGCGGCAATGTGACGTTGGCCGTAATTCTGGTCGGTGAGAATCCGGCCAGCAAGGTGTATGTCCGCAACAAGATTCGCTCCTGTGAGGAGTGCGGCATTGTAAATCGTGAGATTCTGCTGCCGGAGACCACCACAGAGGAAGAGCTCCTGCAGAAGGTCGATGAACTGAATGCTGATCCGGAGGTGAATGGCATTCTGGTTCAGCTGCCTCTGCCGAAGGGAATGGATGAGCAGCGCGTCATTGAGAGAATTGCACCTGCCAAGGATGTGGACGGATTCCATCCGGCCAGTGTCGGCGCTTTATCCATTGGGCTGCCCGGATTTGTATCCTGCACACCTGCCGGCATCATCCAGCTGCTGCACCGCTCCGGAATTGACTGCAGCGGCAAGGAATGTGTGATCGTCGGGCGCAGCAACATTGTCGGCAAGCCGATGGGAATGCTGATGCTGCGGGAGAACGCGACGGTCACCATCGCACATTCGAGAACAAAGGACCTGGCTGGTGTGTGCCGCAGGGCGGATATTCTGATTACGGCCATCGGTAAGCCCAAATTCTTCACAAAGGATTATGTGAAGGAAGGTGCTGTCGTGATCGACTGTGGTATCAATCGTGACGAGAATAATAAACTGTGCGGCGATGTGGATTATGAAGATGTATTGCCGGTAGTAAGTGCAATTACGCCGGTTCCCGGCGGTGTCGGGCCGATGACCATTGCCATGCTGATGAACAATTGTGTAGAAGCGTATGAAATGTCCCAAGTGCGGAAATGAAATACCGGAAGGCTCGCTGTTCTGCGAGAATTGTGCGGCGGAAATAAAAATCGTTCCGGTGTACGAGACGCGGCTGGAGGAGCAGATCAGCATCAGCATGGAGAGCGTCACCAAAGCGATCGAAGAGGAGAAGGGTCCGGCACCGAATCCTGCTGCAATGAGTTCGTCAGAGGAGGTTCTCCTGCAAGAGGAAAGCCGGCTGGCGGCGGAGCAGCAGAATATCTCCGGAGCGAATTCAGCTTACCAAAACGAGGTGGCAGAGGCGGATGCTCTGGCGGGAGCCACGACTGTGATACCGCAGGTGCTGAGAACGGAGGAGCTGCCGAATTCGGAACCGGAGCAAAACGCATATGAGCTGCCGGATGAGAGAAATTCAGGACCTGCAGAGTCTATTCTGACAGATGTCGGGAAGAATCCAGCAAGTCATGAAGAGCGGCGAAGACTGCAGCGGGCTGCGGCACGTGCAGCCAGGCAGGCACGCTACATCTCCCGAAGGCGATTTGTAAAATTTTCCATTGCATTCCTGGTAGGAGCGATGGCGGCCACGATTTTCCTGGCGGTTCTGTTCTTCGGCGGTTTTTTAGACCGGATGCATTCCCAATCCTACTATGTGGGCCGGGCATATCAGTTTGCCAGCAACGGAGAATACCAGAAGGCTGCAGATTCTATTGATAAGGCCATTGCACTGGATCAAGGCGGCGGATCGAAAGCTGATACAGAGGAAGGTTCTTCTGCAGATTCGGATGAGGCTGCAGATGAAAATGCCGTTGTATTGTCAGGCACAGACTCTTCGGAGGAAAGTGCAGAAGGGGCTACGGCTTCTTCGTCTGTGAAGGAGCAGGGGCAGACTGTGGCGACGCTCTACCTGCTGAAATCTGAGTATCTTCAGAAGGCCGGCGAGGAAGGCCTGGCGCTGGGAGCGGCCAGCATGGCGCTTGAGGACGATCAGGCAACGGAGGAGGAGCAGATTGCAGCCTATGGCCGCATGATTGCCATCTACGCGTCCTATGAGGAATATGATAAAATAGCAGAGTTGTTGTCCGAGTGTACCAGACAGCAGGTGGTAGACAGTTATCTGCAATATGCCTTATTCGAACCGGTTTTCTCACAGGATGAGGGGACCTATGACAGCAGTCTGACATTGGAACTGCAGGATCAAGGAGACGGCTCTATTTTCTATACCTTGGATGGCAGTGAGCCGACAACAGCCTCTGTTCTGTACACGGAACCGATTGAATTGACGGAAGGGACGTGGACGGTCTCTGCGGTTTACGTCAATCACTTTAATCTGAGCAGCAAGGTGGTGAGTAAGACCTACACCGTCAGCAGCAATATCCCGGCCTCTCCGGAGGTTTCGCCGCAGTCCGGAACCTATGCGAAGGAAACGCAGATTACCGCGAAAAACGGCTCGGATGAGAACGGCGATGAAGAGACCGGAGGTACCATCTACTACACGACTGACGGCAGCATACCGACGACGAAATCCACGGAATATTCCGGCCCGATCGCTATGCCGCAGGGAGCATCGACGTTTAAATTCGTGTATGTCTCGGAGGATGGCGTTTGCTCACAGACCGTGACGAGAGAATATACCTACAAATTATCGGCTTCGATCGGTCAGACAGAGGGATTAAATAATCTCCTGAATGTGCTGATTACGCAGGGTGAGATTGTGGATTCCGGAGGAAACGCTCCGGACGGCTCCGGATATTACAGCTACAGCTACACAGGACTTCGTCAGATTGGAGATTCCGGCAATTATCTGATGTATGCGGAATCGAAGACGGACGAGAGCGGATCTGCAGCCTCCACGGGAAGAGTTTTTGCCGTGAATGCCACCAACGGAACGGTGAACAGCTATTCCGGCGGAACACTGACACCGATTGGATGATGCAAAACCTGTTAACCAATTCGTTACGAAATAGAACTATGATGTGTAAGTTTTGTATAAAATCCTATGTGGACTCATAGAAAGGGGAATAAAGAATATGTTTGAAATTACCAGAAAAGAGCTGCTTGGACCGAAGGTCTACCGCATGGACATCGTAGCTCCCCGCGTGGCTGAGCGTGCCATGCCGGGACAGTTTCTGATTGTCCGCGCCGGAGAGGACGGCGAGAGAATTCCGCTGACCATCTGCGACGATGACAAGGAGAAGGGACTGATCACCATCGTGTTCCAGACGGTCGGCGCGGAGACCTACCGGATGGCACAGCTGGAGGTGGGAGATCATTTTGAGGATGTGGTCGGACCTCTCGGAAATCCTTCTGATCTGTGTGATCTTCCGATCGAAGAGCTTCGCAGCAAGAAGATTCTGTTCATCGCAGGAGGTGTCGGAACAGCACCTGTCTATCATCAGCTGAAATGGCTTCATGAGAACGGTGTGGATGCAGACTGCATTCAAGGCGCACGCTCCAAGGATATCCTGATTCTGGAGGATGAGATGGCAGCGGTTACCGGAAACCTTTATTTTGCAACCGATGACGGATCCTATGGCATCCACGGCAATGTCTGTGTGGCGCTGCAGCAGCTCTATGATGAGGGAAAGCGCTATGATCACTGCGTGGTAATCGGACCGATGATCATGATGAAATTCGCCTGCGCACTGACGGAAAAGCTCGGCATCCCTACAATGGCCAGCATGAACACCATTATGGTTGACGGTACCGGAATGTGCGGCGCATGTCGACTGATGGTAGGCGGAGAAGTGAAGTTTGCCTGCGTAGACGGACCGGAGTTTGACGGCTGGAAGATCGACTTTGACCAGGCTATGCAGCGCTCCCGTCTGTACAAGACAGAGGAGGGACGTCTTCTTCTGAAACAGCAGGAAGGTGATACGCACGAAGGCGGCTGCGGACACTGCAAATAAAACTGTCGGCTTTTGATGATAGAGAGTGGAGCGTTTCCTGCCAACGGTTTTATGCTGATGTTGTGAAGTAAGTGTAAGAAATTGACTGGCGCAGAGAACGCAGAGAGGGCGAATATGGCTATTCAGGTAGATATGATGAAAAAGGTACCGGTCCGCGAGCAGGATCCGAAGGTACGTGCAACCAATTTTGAGGAAGTTTGTCTGGGATATAACGAGGAAGAGGCAACGGCAGAGGCAACCAGATGCCTGAACTGCAAGAATCCGCAGTGTGTGAAGGGATGTCCTGTTTCCATCAACATTCCCGGCTTTATCAATGAGCTTAAGAGCGGCAATGTAAAGGGAGCCTATGATGTCATCAGCGAATCATCGGCTCTGCCGGCTGTCTGCGGACGTGTCTGCCCGCAGGAGCGCCAGTGCGAGGCGAAGTGCATCCGCGGCATCAAGGGAGAAGCGGTATCTATCGGCAAGCTGGAACGCTACACAGCAGATACTGCAAGAGAGCGAGGCATTCGACCTGAGAACAATTCCGCACCCAACGGCAAAAAGGTTGCTGTCATCGGTGCCGGTCCGTCCGGTCTGACCTGTGCCGGTGATCTGGCTAAGATGGGCTACAGCGTACATATTTTCGAGGCCCTTCATAAGGCCGGCGGCGTTCTGGTATACGGAATCCCGGAGTTCCGTCTTCCGAAGGAGCGTGTAGTGGCGAAGGAGGTAGAGAACGTCGAGGCTCTGGGCGTTGTTATCGAGACCGACTGCGTGGTAGGCCGTTCTACAACGGTACAGCACCTGATGGAAGAAGAGGGCTATGATGCTGTCTTCATCGGCTCCGGTGCAGGCCTTCCTCGTTTCATGAATATTCCTGGTGAGCAGGCTCTTGGTGTATTCTCTGCCAACGAGTTCCTGACCAGATCCAATCTGATGGGAGCTTACTCCGAGGAGTCCCGTACCCCGATCATGCGCCCGAAGAAGTGCGTGGTTGTCGGCGGCGGAAACGTTGCTATGGATGCAGCCAGAACAGCTTGCCGTCTGGGCGCCGAGACACATATCGTGTATCGCCGCGGCGAGGAAGAGCTGCCGGCACGTAAGGAAGAGGTCGGTCATGCCAAGGAAGAGGGCATCATCTTCGATCTGCTGTGCAATCCGACCGAAATTCTCGTGGATGAGAATGGCTGGGTAAAGGGCTGCCGCTGCATTCGCATGGAGCTGGGCGAGCCGGATGCTTCCGGACGCAGAAGCCCGGTTGAGGTTGCAGGTTCTGAGTTTGATATCGAGTGTGACGCTGTCATCATGGCACTTGGCACTTCACCGAACCCGCTGCTTCACCGCACAACCGAGGGGCTGGATGCCGATAAGAGAGGACGTCTTATTGTCAAGGAAGGCACCGAGGAAACCACGAAGGAAGGCGTATTCGCCGGCGGCGATGCCGTAACAGGAGCTGCTACTGTAATTCTGGCCATGGGTGCCGGCAAGCAGGCTGCAAAGGAAATTGATGCATACCTGAATCGATAAGGTCTTTTTGATCATAAATTTGTGGTATCTATTCAGCACCTGCATCTCGAGTAAGCACATTAAGCGTTGAGCTTAGGGCGGATTTTCAACAGAATGACAGAACGATTGCATTTTAGTGCTGAGATTCAGCGCGACATATTCGGAAGACAGGACAGCTTCCTTCGCAGAATTGAGAAGGAGCTGGGGGTTATGGTGATCGCCAGAGACGGCGCTGTGGTCGTTTCCGGTGACAATGAGGATAACGTCGCACAGGCTGTGCTGACGCTGAATCAACTGGCAAAGCTTGCCGGAAGGGGAACCATGATCGAAGACCAGAACGTAAATTATCTGTTGGACAGTCAGCAGGAGGCCAGGGAGAATCCGGACCTCCTGCCTGCACTTGACAGCGATGTGATCTGCCACACGACATCCGGGAAACCGATTAAACCCAAGACCATCGGACAGGAAAAATATATTCAGGCCATCCGGGATCATCTGATCGTGTTCGCCAATGGCCCCGCCGGAACCGGCAAGACCTTTCTTGCGATGGCGATGGCAATTACTGCTTTTCAAAACCATGAGGTAGAGCGCATCATTCTGACGAGACCGGCCATCGAGGCAGGGGAGAAGCTGGGCTTCCTGCCGGGCGATCTGCAGAGTAAGGTTGATCCGTATCTTCGTCCTTTGTATGACGCTCTTTATCAGATTATGGGAGCAGACAAATTTCAGGCGAACATGGACAAGGGGCTCATCGAGGTGGCGCCTCTGGCTTATATGCGAGGACGCACGCTGGACAATGCCTATATTATTCTGGATGAAGCACAGAATACGACGCCGGAGCAAATGAAGATGTTCCTGACACGTTTTGGCTTTGGATCACATGCCGTTATTACCGGAGATGCTACGCAGAAGGATCTCGGAAGAGGCGCTGTTTCCGGCCTTGATGTTGCAACGAAGGTTCTGGCGAAGCGTAATATCGAAGGATTATGTTTTGTATCGCTGGATTCCCGTGATGTGGTGCGTCATCCGGTGGTTCAGAAGATTGTTAAGGCCTATGAGGAATATGAGCGACATGCAGGTACTGCTGACCATAAGCGAAGAGAATACCGCAAACCCAGAACTGAAATTTGACTTTGATAAGGATGCGCTGGCGAAGGCTGTCTGTGAGAAAGTCCTGGAGACGGAAGGATGTCCGGATGCCGCGGAGGTTTCTCTTTCCTACGTTGGGGATGAAGAAATCCGTGAGATCAACCGGGAATGTCGGGACATGGATCAGGCAACGGATGTGCTGTCATTCCCGAATCTCCCTTTCACAGGAGCAGATGGACCGCAGGGGTGGGAAATTCTGGAAGAGCTCTCGGAAATGGACTGTATGGATCCGGAATCGGGATATCTTGTTCTGGGCGATATCGTCCTGAATCTTAACCGTGTGGCGAGTCAGGCCGAGGAATACGGGCATTCCAGAAAACGGGAGTTTGCCTTTCTCATTGCGCACAGCATGCTGCATCTGTGCGGCTATGATCACATGACTGAGGCGGATGCCGAGGTGATGTTCCACCGCCAGGAGGAAATTCTGGAGGCCATGGGAATTACAAGGGATTAAAAGACAGGAGGACAGGACATCGTGACGGGTTCCGGTAAAATCCGCAAATTTGATATTGATCTCACATCCTTTCTCTTGTCGTTAATTGTGCTGTGCGTGCTGTCAGTGGTGCTGACACTGCAGTACGGCAGCAACATTTTATTTTATGCAGGATTTCCGTTTCTGTTCCTTGCAGCATCCATTACAGGAAGTCATATCGGACTGGAAGCCTTTGTGGCAGACCAGTTTTCCAAACGATTATCACGAAAAAAATACGCTGATGCCGTGGCAGTGCTGTTCGCCTGCCTGAAGTCCATGCTGCTCCTTGCGGGCGGCTTATTTGTGCTGGCCTGGTGCGGCAGTCATCTGATGAACAACCATCTGACGGCGGCAGTGGCCAGACTCTTCCTGCCGGCCATTCTTCTGATGCCCTTTATCGGTATTTTGAAAGGGCTCCTGCGCAGCATCGGACATATGGCAGTCAGCAGGATTCTGACGTGGGTGATGTCAGCAGGGTTCCTTCTGTCCGGACTGGTCTTCGGGATCCTCGGATATTACAAAGGTGAGAAGGTCGGTGCGCTGCTGCGCAATGACAATATGCGCTACGTTTATTCCGCATGCGGGATTGCAGCCGGCTTTGACATTACGGTTGGTGCAATTCTTGTCATTCTGGCGCTGATTTCGTTCGCTTCTGTCAGGCGAATCCAAAGGAGCTATCGCTACCGGCAGGACGATCTGTTCCCCACGGATGGAAACGAAAATAAGGCGCAGCTCTTCCAGTATTGCCTCCAACGCATGGCCATGGCTCTTGTCCTTCCGGATTTTCCGATGATTGCTATTTTTATTGGATCAAGGCTGTGGCTATCATCCGGCAGGGTTAAAACGAATACACTGGCTTCTATGTGGGGCGGTTTTGCAGGCATCGGACTTCCGGTGTGTCTGGGACTTGGCATAGCAGCAGCAATGCCATTTACCTTTCTTGCGATGCAGACAGTGCGATCCAGCCAGCAGGGGAAGATACGGGCAATGAAGCTGCGATTGTCGATGCTGCTGCGGCTTTCTGCCTATGTCGGTATCCCGATGACAGCATTTGTATTCGCTGCTGCGAAGGAACTGGTCGGATTGTTCCCGGAGCTGACATTCCGTGCGGAGGAGTCGGCCATTTTATCGCTGAAATCCGGAAGCTTTCTGATTTTCCTGGTGCAGACAATGGTTCTCTTGCTGATTTTCTTCTGGAACTGCAAGGGAAGGCGTGTGATCTTCGTCAGTGCCTGCGCGTCTTTTTTTGCCTGCATTGTGACGCAGGTCCTTCTGATGGTATTCGGCGTTGGCATTACCATGAATATGTGGCCACTGGACGTGATGGCTGCTGTTTTTATCGGCTTTTTGTTCCTGGGAGGACAGGAGCTCCTTCGCGGATTGCGAAATGATTTTCTGATGGACGACCTTCGGATTCTGTTGTGTGCAGGTCTTTCAGCAATCCCGCTGATTCTCCTGAATGATTATCTCATTCTGATCATGCCGGCAGCGGCAGCATCCGCAGCGATGCTGGTTGTCTATTGGATTCTGTATGTGATTCTGAGCATTCTGCTGCGCGCAGCAGATCTGGACAACATTCAGCGAGTTCCCATGGGCGGCTGGATTTTTGAGCTTGGCCTTTTGCTGGGAGCGGCCGGAAACGAAGAAGATGATGAAGAAGAATAACAGGCTGAATCGGAAGCCGGTAGAGAAGACGGTACATAAAGCCTCCCGGGAAGAGAAGCTCCCTGAATCTGCGGACCTGGTGGTAATCGGCGGAGGAATGGCCGGATTATGCGCAGCCATTGCAGCCTGCCGGGAACAGGAAGATTACGAAAAGAACGGATGCAGAAGCCGCCGACAGGCGGGCGAAGAGGAAAGTTGTCATATGCATGGGACAGGGAGACAGCGCCTGTCTGTCCTGATCCTGGATGCAGACCGCGAGCCTGGGCGGAAGATCCTGGCGACCGGGAACGGCCGATGCAATATTACGAATCTGCAGCAGGGCAGAGAGAACTACCGGACAGGAGAGGGACTTTCATACGGAACGACAGCCCAAACGAGGGCTGTGGCAGAATCGAACGGCGACGCAAAGACTGCGGCAGCAAAGGAGAATGATTCTCTTCTGAATGGTTGTGAGGAGTGGGGAAACGAGGTCCTGGCGTTTCTGCGGGAGGAGCTGCATATTCTGACGCACGATCGAAATGGATATGTCTATCCTAGAACGGATCAGGCTGTGACAGTTCAAAAAGCACTGCTGCAGAGAGCTCGTCAATATGGAATCACACTTGCGCATTGCTGCAGAGCAGAGCGTGTGGACGTGATTTCAGACGGTGCAAGTGGTTTTGCATCTGCCGGAATAACAGCTGTTTCGTCTGTGAATGCTATAGAAAATGTGTCTATCCAAGGCCCTGCTGCAGGATCAGTGATATCACGCGCAAGGTTCTGCATTCAGGTTTCCGATACGCAGAATGAGCAGGCCTGTCATGCAGTGATTCGTGCGGGTGCTGTGATTCTTGCCACCGGAGGGATGGTATCCAGGGCCTATCAGTGCAACGGAGACGGCTATGCCATCGCCGGAAGGCTGGGACACGCTGCAGCGAAGCCTGTTCCGGCTCTGTGTCCGTTGTATACGGAGGATCCTCACCTGAAGCGGGCTGCCGGCGTGCGGACTACGGCTTCTGTTGCGCTTTGGATCGATGGGAAGCCTGCAGCCTCGGCAGTCGGAGAGGTGCAGCTGACGACAGAGGGGATCAGCGGCATTCCGGTCTTTCAGATCTCGCGCTATGCAGGCAAGGCACTGCCCGCGTCGGATGAGAAGATTTGTACTGAAAATATCTGTTCCGCAGACCATTCAAAGAGGCAGGTGACCGTAGTACTGGATTTCCTGCCGGAGCTGAAAAAATCTGAATGGGAAGCGATAAAAAGAGAACGCCTTAGCTTTTTGTACGTCCCCAAGGATGCCCAAAAGCATTCATTGGAATCCGTTCCACAGAGAAAGGAAGATGGGGCGGAAGGCGAAGTCATATTGTGGCAGAGAACGCTGCAGGAGTTCTGCCTTGGCCTTGTGCCGGAGGGGGTTGCCGCCTGGCTCATCAGCTCTCTTGGTGAAATTCCGGAGAGAAAGCTTCGCAAGCTGGCCAATGCAGAGCAGTTTCTCGAACAGCTTCTGGATACGATGCGATCCAAAATGGTTTCCATCAGCGGAATTGCAGGTTTTGAGAAGGCGCAGGTGACGGCAGGCGGGATCCGGCTGGATGAGATGGATGGGAACATGGAGTCCAGATTGGTGGAGAACCTGTTCCTTGCCGGCGAACTGCTGGATGTGGATGGAATGTGCGGCGGCTACAACCTGACCTGGGCGCTGCATTCCGGGTGTCTTGCAGGAAAATCTGCAATGCACTCGCTTATGAAGGAGAGATATGCTGGAACTAAGCCAGATTAAGCTTCCCTGCGGATCCAATGCAGGAATGCTGGAAACGAAAATCAGAAAGCAGCTGCGGCTTGCTAAAGAGCAGCCGCTGACCTATACCATTACCCATCATTCTGTGGATGCACGCAAAAAGCCGATTCTCTGGGATGTATATTCCGTATGCCTGTCACTCCCTTCTGAGCAGGAAGAGCAGAGGGTTTTGAAAAAGGCAGGAAAGGCTTTGCCGAATCTGCGCGCGCACAAGGAAATCCGATATCAGTTTCCCTCTCCGAATCCGGATGCTGCGAAGCTGCTGCAGCGGCCGGTGATCGTGGGCTTTGGTCCAGCGGGGATATTCTGCGCGCTGGAGCTGGCAAGAGCCGGCTACCGGCCGATCGTTCTGGAACGCGGACAGCGGATGGAAGAACGAATGCAGAGCGTAGAGAGGTTCTGGAACGGCGGGACACTGAATCCGGAGTCGAACATCCAGTTCGGAGAGGGAGGAGCCGGAACCTTTTCAGACGGCAAGCTTACCTCGAATGTCAGTGACAAGGTGGGACGCGTGCGGGAGGTAATTGAGACATTCCTCTTAGCAGGGGCACCGGACGACATTGCCTATGAGCAGATTCCGCACATCGGAACAGACCGCCTGCGCGTGGTGATTCAGAAGCTCCGTAAGGAAATTGAGAAACTGGGCGGTGAAATTTATTTTGACACCTGTGTGACAGGGCTGTGCATACAGGATGGAGCCGTTGCCGGTGTTGCAATCCGTCAGAAAGAAGGCGCGCCGGAACCGGCAGAGGTCAAGGACGGCATCCTTCCCGCAAGCGTCGTGGTCCTGGCACCGGGACATAGTGCGCGGGATACGATTCGTATGCTGCACGAGTTGGGTATTCCGATGGAGGCCAAAAATTTTGCTGTAGGCTTCCGGGTTTCTCATCCGCAGGAGATGATCAACCTTTCTCAGTACGGAATTGCCGATGCAGCAGAGCTGGAGCGCCTTCATCTGGCTCCTGTGAGCTACAAGCTGACTGCGCGGGCAGAGGACGGACACGGGGTATATTCCTTCTGCATGTGCCCCGGCGGATATGTGGTAAACGCATCCTCAGAGCCGAAAAGACTTGCCGTTAACGGCATGAGCGACTATAAAAGAGATGCAGCAAGAGCCAACAGCGCAATTGTAATGACCATAGGACCTGAAGATTACGGCGATGAGAGCGTGCTGGATGGACTGCAGTTCCAGGAACAGATGGAGGAACGGGCATATTCTCTTGCCGGCGGTAGCATTCCGGTAGAGCGGTTTCCCTCCTTTGAACGGCGAGAAACCGATGCATCGATTCCGTCCTCGGAAGAGCTCTGCATCAAGGGTGCCTCGGCACCGGCCCCGCTCCATACGCTTTTGCCGGAGCAGCTGACGGGCGATTTCATCGAGGGAATGCATCAGTTCGGGCGCCGCATTCAGGGCTTTGACGGTGAGGAGTGCTATGTTATCGGATTAGAATCCCGAACCAGTTCTCCTGTGCGGATTCCGCGCGGGGAGGATGGTCAGTCTGCTGTAAAGGGACTCTATCCATGCGGAGAGGGTGCCGGTTATGCGGGCGGGATTATGTCTGCTGCGGTGGATGGAATCCGGATGGCAGAGCAGATTGGCCGCAGATACCGAAATTTACGCTAAGAGGAATTTGATCATGCATTTATGCCAGCAGCTATTCGTAGAGAATGACAGAAACCATGCAGAAGCGGTTCGTAATGCAGAACCCGAACAGGAGATGGTTTCCAACGGATTTAAAAATAACGAACAGATTGGAAACGTAAGTTCGGAAAATCTCTCCTATCGTGCAGAGCTGAAGGCGCGAAAGAGAATTGTTGTGAAGATTGGTTCCTCTTCCCTGATTCATCCGGAAACGGGACGCCTCGATTATCACCGGATTGACCGACTGGCCGGAGAACTGGCGGATCTCAAGAACCAGGGCAAAGAGGTTATCCTTGTCACCTCCGGCGCAACAGCGGTAGGCCGCGAGGTCCTGCGGGAAGATCAGCTTCATGGAGACGGCGGACGCATGAGCCGCAAGCAGGCTTGTGCCTCCATCGGACAGGCGCGCCTTATCATGATCTATCAGAAATATTTTGAGGATTATAATCAGCTGACCGGGCAGGTGCTGATGACCAAGACCACGATCGTCAATCCCACCAGCCGTGAAAATCTGGAGGGCACCATCCGGGAACTGCTGGATATGGGCGTGATCCCGATCGTCAATGAGAACGATGTCGTGGCAACGCTGGAATACAAGCTGGGTGATAACGATTCGCTCTCTGCGATGGTGGCCTCTATCCTGAAGGCAGATCTTCTGATCCTGCTCTCGGATGTGGATGGCCTGTACACGGACGATCCGCGCAGCAATGAAAAGGCTGCCTTTATTGAGTTTGTCCCGCACCTGACGGAAGAAATCATGGAAATGGGAAAGGGATCCACCGGGAGCGGCGTCGGAACCGGCGGCATGAACACCAAGCTTCATGCTGCCCGCATGGCAACAGCGTCCGGCTGTGATATGGTCATTGCCAACACCAAAAACGGGGTTGGCGTCATTTCAGATATCATAAACGGAGACAATGTTGGAACGCTGTTCTGCGCAGAGCGGGACGATTCGTTTGATTTGATAGAATACGTGGAGGAAACCTACTGATGATCACAAGCCAGATGGAATTCGATCAGCAAAAAGAAGATCTTCGCCGGCGCATGAAACAGCTGCGGAATGAAATTCCGGAAGAAAAGCGTGCAGAAGAGAACAGTGCCATCACCAATATTATTCTGAATACAGCACTGTATGAGAGTGCGGCCTTTATTCTCAGCTATGTATCCTTCGGCTCCGAGGTGGATACCACAGAGCTGATCCGTCATGCCATCCGTGACGGCAAGAAGGTGTACGTGCCGAAGATCCTCCGGGACAATTCTATGGACTTTTTCCTGTGTGAGGATCTGGGTCAGCTGCAGCGCAGCAAAATGGGAATTCTCGAGCCGGAGGCAGATCCTGCCAATCTGTTCCCGTATACCACACATATTTCGCTGGATTCTGCAGAAAACTGCATGATTCTGGTACCGGGACTGGCCTTCGACAGCAAGCTCGGGCGAATTGGTTACGGCGGCGGTTATTACGACCGTTACCTTTCTAAATTCCATAAGAAAATGACCATCGGCATGGCATTTAGCGAGCAGATCGTTGACGAGGTGCCGATGGGACAGGATGACATTCCGCTGGATCTGGTGGTCACGCCGGAGAGAGCATATTTCTGATGGCGATCTAGTACAGGACACCTCCGCCGGGACCCGGCACGTACCCAGAGGATG